>JAKQIZ010000101.1 GCA_029561465.1 Deltaproteobacteria bacterium
GCTCTACACCACCCTGGAGCACGAACAGACCTTCTCCCTGGAGTTTCCCTGCCGTCGCAAGGACGGCAAGGAGATCGTCTGCATGATCAACGCCTCCCGGATCGGCGAGACCCTGAAGGATAAGCAGATCGTCATCACCTACGAGGACATCACGGACCGCAAGCAAGCGGAAGACGTTTACAAGACCCTGGCCAAGAGTTCCCAGGCGGGGGTCTATGTGGTCCAGAACGGGGCCTTCCAGTTCGTCAATCACCACGCCGCCGCCTATGCGGGATATGGAGAGGATGAACTCGTGGGCATGGATTCCATGAGTCTCGTCCACCCCGAAGATCGGGCGATGGTACGGAGGAACGCCAAGAGCATGCTCAGCGGAAAGAGGAAAGCCCCCCACGAATTCCGGATCATCACCAAAAACGGCGACATCCGCTGGATCATGGAAACGGTTACCATGATCCCCTTCCGGGGAGAGTTGGCCGTTTTGGGCAATTCCATGGACATCACCGAGCAGAACAACGACCGGAAGAAGCTGGAGGAGTTGGAGGCCCTGGAGGCCTCGATCCTGGAGGCCATACCCCACGCCGTCATCGGCTTGCAGGACCGGCGGATCATCTTCGCCAACGACGGTGTTCAGACCGTCTTCGGTTGGAAGGCCCGGGACATCATCAGCATGAGCACCCGGATCCTCTATCGCAGCGACGAGGATTACGAGGCCATGGCCCGGGCGCTTTACAGCGCCTTGGAGAAGAAGCGGACCGTTAACCTGGAGTTCCCCTGCCAGCACCGGGACGGGCGAGGCATCGAATGTATGGTCACCGCCGCCCGGATTGGCGCCAGTCTGGTGGAAAAAAACATCGTCATCACCTACGAGGACATCACGGACCGCAAGTTGGCCGAAATGGAGCTGGCAAACTCCCGTGAACAGCTCCGGAATCTCACGGCCCACCTCCAGTCCATTCGGGAAAAAGAGCGGTCCCACATCGCTCGAGAACTCCACGACGAGCTTGGTCAACTCCTCACCGCCCTGAATACCGAGATCATCATGCTGGGGAAGAAGATCCCCCCGGAACATACCGCCCTTATCGAACGGACCCAGTCCCTCTCAAGCCTCATCGACATGACCATGCAGACCCTCAAGCGGATCTACATGGACCTGCGTCCGGGGATGCTGGATCATCTTGGCCTTACCGCTGCCATCGGCTGGCAGGCCGAAGAATTTCAGAAGCGGACGGGTATCCACTGTCATGTCCGTTTTGCCCCGGAAGAAATCGTCCTCGATCCCGATTTGACCACCGCCCTGTTCCGGATCTTCCAGGAGACCCTGACCAATGTTTCCCGACATGCCGAGGCTTCCCGGGTCAACGTGAACCTCCGGGCCACGGACCGTGAGATCCAGCTCACCGTAAAGGACAACGGCAGAGGAATAACCCGGGAGCAGATGAACAAGCCCAACTCCTTCGGACTCCTGGGCATCCGGGAACGGGCGGAGTACTGGCGCGGCGAGGTGACCATCAAGGGCAAGCCCGGCAGGGGAACGACGGTGAGCGTCACCATCCCCTTGGAGCAGAAAGGAGCGCCGTCATGAAGAAGATCAGGATTCTTATCGCCGACGATCACCCCATCGTCCGGGCGGGATTCAAACTCGTCATCTCCGACACCCAGGACATGACCGTGGCCGATGAGGCGGGAAATGGTCAGGAAGTACTCAATCTGATCAGAAAAAAAGATTACGACATCGTCCTTCTCGATATCTCCATGCCGGGCCGGAACGGCCTCGAGGTCCTGAAGGACCTGAAGGCGGAAAAGCCCAAACTGCCCGTCATGATCCTCAGCATCTATCCGGAGGAACAGTACGCGGTCCGGGCCCTCCGGGCCGGGGCCTCGGGCTACATGACGAAGGCCAGCGCCCCCAACGAACTCATCGCTGCGATCCGCAAGATTTCCCAGGGGGGAAAATACATCAGCGCCTCTCTGGCGGAAAAACTCACCGAGTATCTGGACGAGGACGCGAACAAACCACTCCACGAAAAGCTCTCGGACCGGGAATACCAGGTGATGCTCCTCATCGCCTCGGGGAAGACCGTGTCCGACATCGCCGACGAACTGTGCCTGAGCGTCAAGACCATCAGCACCTATCGGAGCCACATCATCGACAAGATGCGGCTGAAGAACAATGCTGAGATCACCCTCTATGCCGTTCAGAACAATCTCATCGGTTGAGTCCGCGCCAGTCACGGAGGTAAGGGAGAAACGGCAGCGGTGAAAATGACACCAGGAATCAAGGTACTTGAGGAAAAGATCCTCGCCCTGGAAAAGGAGTCGGCGGACCACCGGCAGGTCGAGGCCTCTCTCAGACAGAGTGAAAGCCTCTTCCGCACCTTGGCGGAGCAATCCTTCGCCGGGATCTACGTCGTCCAGGACGGCAAATTCAAGTACGTCAACAGCAACGCCGCCTTCTACGCGGGGTTGACCATAGAAGAACTCACGGGCCGGAAGTCCGACAGCATCGTCCATCACGAGGACCGGGAGGATGTAAAGAAGAATGCCCGGGCCATGCTGCGCAGTGAAAGCACCTCCCCCTACGAATTCCGGATCGTAACCAAGACGGGCGAGATCCGCTGGATCATGGAAACGGTCACCTACATCCATTATGACGGCAAACCGGCGATCCTGGGCAATTCCATGGACGTCACCGAACAACGCCGCCTGCGGGAGGCCCTGCGGGAATCGGAACAACGGCTGGCGGACATCATCGAGTTTCTCCCCGACGCCACCTTTGCCATCGACCGGAGAGGAACGGTCATCGCCTGGAATCGGGCCATTGAGGAGATGACCGGCGTCAAGGCCCCGGACATCATCGGCAAGGGCGACCACGAATACGCCCTCACCTTTTATGGCGTGCGGCGGCCCATCCTCATCGATCTAGTCCTCCAGCCGGACGACGAGATCGAACGAAGCTATTACGTCCTCAAAAAGGAAAGGGATCTGCTGATCATCGAAACGGACGTCCCGCAGGTCAAGGGTCAGAAGGCCTTCCTCTGGGCCAAGGCCAGCCCCCTTTACGACAGCCGGGGCAATATCGTGGGGGCCATCGAATCCATCCGGGACATTACCGACAGGAAGAGCGCCGAAGAGGCGGTCCGGAAGCGGGGCAAGGAACTGGAAATCAAGACCCATGAACTGGAGGAACTCAACGCGGCCCTGCGGGTCCTCCTCAAGCGCCGGGAAGAGGACCGCGACGAGCTGGAGGAAAGGATGCTGCTCAACATCAAGAAACTCGTCCTCCCCTATCTGGAAAAACTGAAAACGAACCGCATGGAACCCCGGGAGCAGGCCCATCTCAACATCCTCGAGTCCAACCTCAAGGACCTGATCTCACCCTTTGCCCGCCGACTCTCCACTAAATACATCAACCTTACGTCCCGAGAAATCCAGATCGCCAACTTCATCAAGGAAGGACTCACCAGTAAGGAAATCGCCGACATCCTCCACGTATCCGCCGGCGCCGTAAACATCCACCGCTACCGGATCCGGAAAAAAATGGGCATAACCAACAACAAGCACAATCTCCAGGCCTTTCTCTCATCTCTGACGTAAAATTACATTTTCTGTAATTTATAGTTTAATTCTTTTAATATTGCACATTTTTTTAAATATCGTACTATCCGGCCAACTCAGCTCACCCAGGGGGGTGAACGTCCACTGAAGAGGTGGAGTGTGTCGCCAACCTCCTCCCAAGCAGGGACCGGAGCCTGAAACTCCGGTCCCTCTCTCTTAGAGTTTCATACCTACAAAGACAGCACGGCGTCAGGCAGGTGTTGTCTTCAGGGGACCGGGCCTTACGCCCCCGGTCCCCCCTCCTTCCTTTCCTTCCCTGCTACCGGCGGAATTATCCTTATGGTTGCCGCCGAACACATCCAGCATGCGCGGGCCATCAAGAATTTACATTTAAGAGTAGCGGTCCGCCACGGACAAGATCCAGCAATTACTCGTCATTCTCTCCTCGCCATGGATCAAAACCTTTGTGAAGACGCCTCCCCGCTTGCCTTAAAGACGGTTTTATGCCTATTGATGGTGCCGGTGATCAAGGTTTGACAAGAGGGAAAGATGCCCGCAGGCAATTCATACAGGTTTTTTTCCAAGCCCCCTTCGTTCCGGAAGCTCATCGCCCTCCTCAAGATCCGCCTGATGGGGGTTTGGGATGTAACCATCGACGCCATAGTCAATTTCGACAAAAACGGTGACACCAACCAGGCCGCGGCCATCTCCCTGTATGCGATCCTGTCCTTCATCCCCCTGTTCATTCTTACCATTATCATGGCCAACGAGATCCTCGGTGCCTATCCTCGCATCCAGCAGCAGTTGGTGGAAGGGGTCAAAAATCTGAGCCCTTATTTCTCCGACCCCCTCCTTAAGCAATTGGGGGGCATCGAGGAGAAGAAGGGGGTCCTGGGCTGGATCGGCATCATCACCCTGATCTGGTTCTCCTCCATGATCTTCGGGGCCATCGAAACGGCCTTCCACATGATCTTCCGCTCCCATCGCCACCGCAACTATCTCTGGTCGAAACTGCTGGCCATCGCCATGATCCCTATGGGGTGGACCGTGGCCATAGTAAGCATCATCATCACCTCTCTGGCCACCCTGATCACCAGACAACCGCTGCTGGCCGAAAAGATCCTCCCCCATTTCCCCATGCTGCAAGGTTTCTTCTTCCAGTACGGCATCCCCTACCTGGTTACGGTCCTGTTTTTCACCATCGTCTATAAAGCCATCCCCACGGTAAAAATTCCTCTCGGCGTCGCCGTTGCGGGCGGAGCGATCTTTTCCGCCCTCATGGAACTGGCGAAGCACTTCTTCACCTGGTATGTAGCCAACTACACCCGCTACAACATCATCTTCGGCTCCCTGGAAGCGGTGGTCATCCTGTTGATTTGGATCTTTTACGTCGCCCTGATCCTCCTGTTCTGCGCCGAGATCATGGCTTCTTTCATGAGACGGGATCTGCTGCTGCTGCAAAAGGCCTTCTTCACGTCGAGAAAAAAAACGGATCTTAATGTTAATAAGTGGCTGAACATCGACGAAAGGCTCTTTCACAAATTCGGCCGCCTCTATTCCCAGGACAGCTACATCTTTCGGGAAGGAGACCCGAGCCGGGACCTCTTCTACATCCTTTCGGGGCGAATTCAGCTTGAAAAGACGGTGGGGGCGGTAAAAAAGGTCCTGTCGGACATGGGACCGGGGGCCTATTTCGGGGAAATCGCGGCCCTCATCGAGTCCCCGCGCACCGCCTCGGCTAAGGTTTACGAAGTGGCGGAAGTGGCGGTGATCGACGGCGAAACCTTCCACAAACTCCTGAGGGAAAGTGACCATGCGGCACTGCTCATGCTCAAGGAATTTTCCCGGCGGATAAAGCACACCAACGAGATCCTGGAAGGGGCCACCCATTCCTGGCTGTGCCTGGTCATGATCATGTATTTTCTCAAAAACGATCCTCTTCCCCGAAACCGGAACTTCCTGGAGGAGTTGGCGTCCATCACGGGAAAAGACGCCAATGAGATCGAAGAGACCGCCCAGGAACTCATCCAAGCAGGGGTTCTGAAGCCTGAGGGGGACCGGATTGTCGCCTTTGATCGGGAGCGGGCCTGGAAGGTCGCCTTCAGGAAGACGGGGTGAACGATCCGCCTCCCATTGCCGTGAACGGGGCGTGATTGGAAGTGAAGACGGGCGGCGTCCGCCTGAGGATCGCGGCGATGGCGGGATGCCGCTTCACCTCACCGGCGAGGAAGCGGCGGACCTCCCTGCGGGACCATCCCCGGGGGTGGTCGAAATCCACGTAGAGGGACAGATCGCCGTCGGAGAAGGTCCGGGTCGCCAGGCCCGAGACAGCGGCGGCGAAGGCCGGCAGATTGAAGAGGGCGATATTGAGAAATCCGATCGCCGTACTGTGGGCCGCCACGAACTCCACGGTGCGCCGGGCCGCTTCCCGGTCCTCAGCCGGAGTTCCGAAGAGTAGATAGACATAGGCGGCTATCCCCGCCGCCTTCAGGCTCCAGAGCACCCGGGAAGCCGTCTTCAGGTCGATCCCCTTGTCGAGGGCATCGAGCACCCGTTGATCTCCCGACTCCAGCCCCAGCTTCAGCATGATGCAGCCGCTGTCCCGGAGGCGGCGGCAAAATTTCGGCGCCGCCAGTTGTTCCGTGATCCGTGCGAACCCGTACCAGGGAACGCCGACGGGATGCCGGGCCAGCGCCGCCAACAGAGCGGGGCTCATGGCATTGTCGAGGAAATGGATGAGGGCGGGGTTCATTTCTTTCGTGAGGCGATCCAGGTCCGCAAAGACCTTTTCCGCCGGGAGGGGACGGTAGGGATTGCGCTCCGCCGTTTCCGGGCAGAACCGGCAGCGGCGCCACCAACACCCCGCCGCAGCGCTGTAGGGGAGGATCGGACCGGGAGCCAGGTAGAGTTCTCCGGGAAAGGCACGGTAATCGGGGCAGGAAGAGACAACCTCTGGCCTTGCCTCGGCCCCGGTCCACCCTGGCCCTGGACCATTATCTGCCAGACCAGCCCGCCCTGACGCCGCACCGTTATCGGACCAACAGACCCGGGACACTGGCGCATCGTGTGACACCAGATCGCTGTGAATCGCCGTCGTATCATGTACCACCGTCATATCGTACGCCGGCGCTTGTATCGACCGCGCCGCCGGCTTGCGGTTGTCATCCCGGGAAACCATTGTATCCCAAATCTCTCCGCCGCCGCTGTGATGCCCGCCCTCTCTTATCCCGCTCCCACAATTCTTCGCCAGGTTCAGGAGGAACTCCTCTCCCGGACCGGCCACTAAATTATCCACCAGACCGTCGAAGGGATCCCGTGCGTGGGGCCGGCGGAGCCAGGAGGTCACCAGCCCCCCGCCAAGAACGATCCGGGTCTGGGGGTGGCGGGTGCGCAAAAACCCAATCATGGCAAAGGCGCAGAGGGCCTGGCTGAGATAATTCAGAGAGATGCCGATCGCCAGGGGCGGGGCGACCACCGCCAATCTCGGTGCCAATCCGCTGATAAAATAAGGATAAAAGGGATTTTTTTCCGGATGGCCGGCGGCGGCCAGGAGATCCCGGGACCGAACGGGGGAGAGTTCGCCGTCCTGATAGTCGGCGAGGCCCAAGACAACCTCTCGTCGGTATGGTAGGCACGCCAGGATGCGGCCGAGATCGGCGATGGCCCGGCGGTAGCGGTCCGGCTGCGAGTAAAGGGGCGAGGACCGCAGATCCCGGAGGTGCCGATCCAGGTTCCGCATCGCCCGCCGTGTCCAGGTGTCGAGGTTGGTAAGATTACGTTCAGCCGTTGTCTCCCCCGGCGCTTTTACCCGCTCCGAGCGTCCTTCGGCGGCCGGATACATGCCGCGGCGGCCGGGGGATCCTACTTCTTCAAACCGGAGCGCCGGACCGAAGAGGAAGCGGAATCCCTCGCTGTTGGCGTCGATGAGGTCACAGGACACGCCCTGCGCCTCCAGATATCCCGCCAGCCGCGCGATCCCCGCCGGCGGCTCACAGGGCTTGGATACGGGCGGATGGATGAGCACCAGGTGGGCTCCAGGAGCGGTTGGGATTTGCATGCTTCTCGTTCTAACTTGCCTCGACGTTTCCCGCCTCGGATAGCCCTTCCCATTGCCTCGACATGACGCCACGCCCCGGTGCAAGGCCGGAGAAAATCTTTTCTCCGGCCGCCGGGGATCAGTCTTCTAACTGTCGCTGGGCAAAGAAGATCCGGGCATCCACCAGGGAAACCCCCTTGCCGGCTGGATGGACGATCACGGGGTTGAGGTCCAGTTCGGCGATTTCCGGGGTGGCGGCCAGGAGGGTGGAAACCCGGCAGATCACCTCCTCCAGGGCCGCGATATCGGCGGCTTCCCGCCCCCGGAAACCTCTGAGGAGCGGATAGGCCTTCAACTCGGCGACCATGTCCGCCGCCTCGGCCTTGGTCACCGGCGCCAGGCGGATAGCCGTGTCCTTGAAGACCTCAATGAAGATACCCCCCAGCCCCACCATGACCACGGGACCGAACACCGGGTCCCGGCGCCCGCCGACAAAGCATTCCACGCCCGGCCCCGCCATTTCTTGGATCAGGAATCCGTCGGCGATGGAGGCGAATCGCTCCGCCATCTCCCCCAGGACCTTGCGGAGGGACCTCCGCGTTCGGACGGAGAGCCGCACCCCGCCCACGTCGGTCTTGTGGGAGGCCTCCCGGGAAAGGAGTTTCACCGCTACAGGAAAACGGACGGCAAGGGTCTCCCCTTCCTCGGGACGGCGGACGGTCCAGGCCGGCGCTGGCGTGAGTCCCGCCGCCCGGCAGATTTCCAGGGCCTCGTCCGTCCAGGGGATCCGCCGTTCCCGGCGGCAGCGCTCCCGGACGGCAGCAATGCGCGCCTCGTCCAGGGAGATCGGCGGCGGTGCGCCCCGGTTATCCCGCCGGGTCTTCCGTTCGTGATAGGTCGCCGACATATCGAGGGCCGCGGCGGCCTGTGTGGGAGAGGTGAAGATGGGATAGGGCTGGCTCCGGGCGACGTCAAGAAGCTCCGCGGGTTCGGAGAGCATGGCCACAGCCACGGGCTTTCCGTATTGATCGACGAGTTTGGCTACCCCGGCGAGGAAGGTCCGGGACATCTGCGCCTCATAGGCGGAGGCGTAGAGGTGATTGAAAAGAACCCCGTCGATGTTGTCCAGTTTCAGGGTTTCCTCGAGGATGCCGGTAAAGATCGTGTAATCGAAGATCTCGCCCAAATCCAGGGGATTCTGGTGGGCGATGACCCGGGTGTGGTAAAGGGTCTTGAGCTTTTTTAGAAAGGCTGACGGGAAGGGCGCCATGTCAAAGCCGTATTTGTCGCAGGCGTCGGCGGAAAGCACGGCATGACCGCCGGACCGGGACAGGACGGCGACGCGCCGGCCCTTCATCAGGGGCAGGCGGATGATCTTGATGGCATTGAGGAATTCCCCCTCGTCCTCGGCTCGGATAACGGCGGCCTGGCGGAACATGCCGTTCACGACGTCATCACCGGCAGATAGGGCCGTGGTATGAGACTGGGCGATCTTTGCGCTCATCTCGCTCCGGTTTGATTTCTGTACAATGATGGGCTTGTGGGAACCCATGGCCAGATCATGGAACATCCGGCCCCTACTGAAACCCTCCAGGTACAATGTAACAACGTCCGTTTCCTCGTCCATGAGAAAATATTCAAGAAAATCAACCTCATCCAATTGGAGTTTGTTGCCGACGGCGACAAATTTCCCGGGAATGATGGCGTTCTCAGGCAGGGCATGGAGATAGGTCCCGCCGACACCCCCACTCTGGGCAATCATGGCCAACCGGCCTCCGGAGGGAGGAGCCTTGAAGAAGGCGAAGGGCATCATCATCTTGATGTCGAAATTCACCGTCCCCACGCAGTTGGGACCGATGAACCTGATCCCGTGTCTGGCGGCGGCATCCAGGACCTCCTGCTCCAGGGAATGGTCACCGTGGGCGTATTCACTGAAACCGCTGGATTCGATAACCACCCGCCGGATGCCTTTCCGGCCACAATCTTCCAGGAGGGCGGGAATTGTCCTGGCTGGCGTGAGCATGATCGCCACCTCGGGGATTTCGGGCAGATCGTCGATCTGGGTGTACACGGGTATCCCGGCCACCTCTCCCGCCTGTGAACCCACGCCGTAAAGTCTGCCCTGATAGCCGCACTGCTTGTTGTTGAGGAGGATGATCTGCCCCAGGTTCATCTTCGTGGCCGATGCTCCGACCACCACCATGCTTTTGGGATAAAAAAACGATTTCATTATGTTACCGCCATAAGAGTCAATTGTTTCCGGCCTTACCCGCCACGGGACGGAGAACCGGCGGGGCCTTCATGGCCCGGAACTCCTATAAATAAATCCCCTGTCCATGTCAATCCTTCGTTTGTCCCGAAGAGGCGCAGGACATCATGACCCCTTCCGGAGGAGGCGGTGCCGTGGTTTCGCCCCGCCCCGTTCATGGTTTCACCTTGACATCTCATCCATTTATGCGAAAATGGGCTTACGGTGGCAAATCCCGATCTTACCTTCCCTCGGCGCCGGCCCCGGAACAACATATTTCTTTCGAGCGAGGAATAAGATTATGTCGTTGGAGAAATGGAAGACCCTTTATCCGGATAAATTCGTCCCGGAAGCGGAGATCTTCAGTCACATCCACCGGGGGGACACCATCTTCATCGGCTCGGCCTGCGCCGAACCCCAGCATCTGGTCCAAGGTCTGATCCGTTATGTAAAGTCTTACCCCAAGGCCTTTTTCGACGCCGAAGTAATCCATATCCGTTCCCTCGGCGTGGCCCCGTATGCCACGGAGAAATTCAAGCAGAACTTCCGCCACAACTCCTTCTTCATCGGCGACAGCACCCGGGACGCGGTCAACAAGGGCGTCGCCGATTACACCCCCGTCCTTCTCTCGGAAACGCCGGAGTTGTTCCGCCGGGGGCTGGCCCGGGTTGACATTGCCCTCATCCAGACCTCCCTCCCGGACGAGCACGGCTATCTAAGCCTGGGCATCAGCGTTGACATCGTCAAAGCCGCCGCCGAGGAGGCCAAGATCGTCGTCGCCCAGGTAAACCATTTCATGCCCCGGGTCCACGGCGACTCCTTCATCCATATCCGGGACATCGATTATATCGTCCCTTATGACGAGCTCCTCCTGGAATACACCAAAGGGGTCAACTCGGAGATCGTCATGGGGATCGGCAAGTACGTCGCCCGCCTCGTGGAGGACGGGGACACCATCCAGGTGGGCTACGGCAGCATCCCCAACGCCGTCCTGGCCAATCTCAAGGACAAGCGGCATCTCGGGGTCCACACGGAACTGATCGGCGACGGGATCATCGAACTCATGAAGACGGGGGTCATCGACAACTCCAAAAAGACCCTCAATCCCGGCAAAACGGTAACGACCTTCTGCCTCGGTAATCAGGACACCTACCGTTATCTCCATGACAACCCGGCCATCGAGTTTCGGACTATCGACTACACCAACAACCCCATGATCATCGCCCGGCACGACCGGATGACGGCCATCAACAGCGCCCTGGAGATCGACTTGACCGGTCAGGCCACGGCGGAGTCCATCGGCCGGATCTTTCACAGCGGCGTAGGCGGCCAGGCTGATTTCATGCGGGGGGCCGTCCTGTCCAGGGGGGGCAAGTCAATCCTCACCCTCCAGTCCACCGCCGCCTGCGATGTCGTATCCCGCATCGTCCCCATGCTCCGGGAAGGTTCCGGGGTCACCCTGACCCGGGGGGACATCCACTACGTCGTCACGGAGTACGGAATCGCCTACCTCCACGGCAAGAGCATCCGGGAACGGGCCATGGAACTCATCGGCATCGCCCATCCCAAGTTCCGCCCCTGGCTCATCGACGAGGCCAAGAAGCTGGGGCTCATCTACCGGGACCAGGCCTTCATCCCCGGCGTCCGGGGGGAATACCCCGAGCACCTGGAGACCTACCGGACCACGAAGAAGGGGATCAACATCCTCTTTCGTCCCATCAAAATCAGCGACGAACCCCTCCTCAAAGACTTCATCTACTCCCTCTCCGATCAGAGCCTCTACCGCCGCTTCATGTCGGCCCGGAAGGACATGCCCCACGAGGCTCTTCAGAAACTGGTAATCATAGATTATACAGTTGAAATGGCCATCCTGGCCATCATGTTCCGGGAGAAGGCGGAGGAGATCGTCGGCGTGGGCCGATACTACATCGACGAAACGGCCCATGCGGCGGAAGTGGCTTTTGCTGTAAAGGATACCCACCATCGCATGGGCATCGGGACGGAACTGCTAGCCTACCTGACCTATCTGGCCAAAAGACAGGGGCTGTTGGGTTTCACGGCGGAGGTCCTCTCGGAGAACCAGCCCATGCTCCACACCTTCGAGCAGGGAGGTTTCGACCTGGAGAGGAAAAACGTCGCCGGCCTCTGGGAGCTCAAGATGACGTTCCGGGAATAGGGAAAACTTTATTTCTCGGCCTTTTTCAGTTCCGGGTTTGCAACCATGTTTGCAGGCGTCGCAGTCCCTCCGCCATGGAGACGCGGGGCTCGTAGCACAGTTCCCGCCGGGCGGCGCCGATGTCGAACCAATGGGTCGTAGCCAGTTCCTCGGCGAGGAAGCGGGTCATCCGGGGTTCCCCGGGCAGCTTCAGGACAAGATGGAGCCGCTCGATGACCCCCCCCATAAGGACCGCGACGGTTTTGGGGATTCCCCGACGGATCGGCGGGATCTCCGCCAGGGCCAGAATGCGGTTGACAAAATCCCAGAGATTCACGGGCTCGCCGTTGGAGATGAAATAGGGACGCCCCGCGGCCCAGGGATTCTCCGCCAGGGCCTGGGCGGCAAGGAGATGGGCGGCGGCGGCGTTGTCGATATAGGTGGTGTCGATGATGTTCTTTCCGTCACCGACACGGAGGATCTTGCCGGCCCGGGCCTGGGCGAGGATGCGGGGAATGATCTGGGTGTCTCCCGGCCCCCAGATGAGGTGGGGACGGAGCGACAGGGTCCTCAGGGCGGGCCTGTCGGCTTCCAGAACCATTCTTTCCGCCTCCGCCTTCGTGGCCGTATAGGGGGAGCGGGGCCGGTCCGGATAGGGAACCGATTCATCGACTCCAGCCAGATCGGCATCGCCGAATACTACGCTGGCGGAGCTGGTAAAGACCAGCCGGCCCACGCCGGCGCGACCGCAGGCCGCCAGGATATTCTTCGTGCCGACCACATTGGGGCGGTAAAAGGAGTCGAAATCCCCCCATACCCCCGCCCGGGCGGCGTTGTGAAAGACGACGGCACAGTCCGCGCAGGCCCGCCGCACCGCCTCGGGATCCGCCAGGTCGCCCCGGATCACTTCCACTCCCCGGCGCCGCAGCTCCGGATAGTCACTCCGAGCAAAACTCCGGACGGCGTAACCCGCCGCCAGAAGGTGGGAGACGATGGCGCCGCCCAAAAACCCGCCGCCGCCGGTCACCAGGGCCACCGATCCCCGCGCCGCTCTTGCCGGTGAGTCTCCTTTTATTTCTCCGGCATTAACGGGCATAGGGGCACCAAAGGGCAAAGAGGAAGGTTCTCAACGTCATTTCAGCCGTTCCTCCGCCCAGACGGTGAGCTTTTCCCGGAAGATCTTGGCGTTGTGGCGGATATCCACGGGGAATCCGTGATGGTATAGCACGGTATTTATCATCCTGGTGATGGCGTTGTCCCGGGCAATCGCCAGGAGTTCCTCCGTCAAGCGGTCCTTATCACGACCACTGTCTCCGGCCTTCAGTTCGATGATGATGACCGGCCGTTTGTTTCCCGAGACGCCCACCCCCACCAGGGCCGAACGTCTTACCCGGGGATGGCGGTTGAAGAGGGCTTCACAGGGGATGGTATAGAGGGTGCCGCCGGCTGTTTCCACCCGATGTGCCTTCCGGCCGCAGAACCACAGCCGTCCCTTGTCGTCCAGATACCCCACATCGCCCATCCGATGCCAGACACCGCCGTCGTCGTCCCGCATCTTCGCCAGCAGAGTCGCCTTGGGATTCTGGAAATATTCCTTGGTCGTTACAGGTCCCCTGACGGCGATCTCCCCAATATGTCCCGGCGGGAGGATTACGGCTTCTCGGATCCGGGACAGGGGTTCCTCGGTTATACCGATGATTCGGACTTCCATACCCGCCAGCGGCCGGCCGACGCAGGTCCCACCCCCACTTTCGGAAATCTTACGGGTCTCCGTCAGGACCTCCCGGCTGTCGATATCGCTCACCGGCAGCACTTCCGTGGCGCCGTAAGGGGTATGGATCCGGGCATCGGCGGGCAGCAGGCAATGCACGGCCTCCATGAGGTCGGGCCGTACCGGGGCGCCGGCGGTTATGATCCGTTTGACGGCGGGAAGTTTCTTGCCCGTCTCGGCCCCGTAGCGAGCCAGGTTCTCCAGCAGGGCCGGGGAGCCATACATGCTCTTGCAGTTGTGGGTCTCCAGGGCGTGGATGATCTTCCGGGGGTCCGCCTGGGCCGGCCGGGTGGGGTCCATATCGGGGATGACGGAGGTCATCCCCAAAACGGCGTCGAAGAGAGAAAAGAGCGGGAAGGTCGCCAGATCCACCTCATCCCGACCGTAACCGAAATGGGTACTCAGATAGCGCACCTGGGCGTCGAACATCCCATGTTCGTAAACGACACCCTTGGGGGGACCGGTGCTCCCGGTGGTGAAGAAGATCGCCGCCCGTTCGCCGGGATGCGCGGGTACGGGCGTGAAGGGACGCCAGGGCCCGCGGCGGAAATCGTCCAGGGTATAGCCGCCCCAGAACAGGCGCCGACCAACGGTAATTTTTACCTTTACCGTGGAGAATTTTCCCGGCGAGAGAACGCGCAGTATATGGGCCAGAGGAATCCCGATAAAGGCCTCGGCGCTTATGGAAGAAAGGTTTTCCACGAGTTTCTGCCGGCCCATGCCGGGATCGATCATCACCGGGACGGCCCCGACTCGGAAGAGGGCGAAGGTGACGGCGAACAGCTCCAGGGACGGCCGCACCATCAGGATCGTCTTTACCCCCTTGACAATCCCCGCTTGGTGAAAACCATGGGCAAGGCGGTCCGCCTCCTCCTCCAGTTCCCGGAAGGTCCAGTGGATAAAATCATGTGCCCCGGGCGCGGCCGGGCAGATCACCGCCTTTTTATCCGGCATGAGGTGTGCGACACGGGTGAGATGCTCGCTGAGGTTCGCGGTGGCAACGGTTTTATCTTCCACTTCCTCTACCCTTCCCACGGGTCCGCGCCTCCATCCGGAAGCGTTGCCCCGATCGCGAAGTACGGCCGGGGCGGCCCAGTAAAATTTTTACGTCATAAGCGGATGCCGCTCTAAAAAATCCCTGATCAGGGCTACGACTGTCTCGCCTTCGTCTTCGAGTATGTAATGCCCTCCCCGGGGAAAGACATGGACCTCCGCCTCGGGAAACCGCCGTCGCCATTCCGCCAGAGCGACCTCATCGAAGACGAAGTCCTTTTGCCCCCAACAGATCATCATGGGGATCCCACCCAGAAGATGGAGGTGCTCGTCCGTCCATTGGGTGAGCGGATAGCTCCGGTCCCCTGGATATAGAGGGATGTCTTGAACAAATCGCAGGGTGGCGATCCGGTTTTTCCAGGTATTGTAAGGGGCGGTGAGTCCCGTGCGCACATCCGCCGGCATGTCCTTTTCCACGCCCAGGAAGGTTGCCAGATAAGAAAAGGCATTCAAACCCCGGACCAAAAGAGCCGGCAGGACCGGGAAGTGACGGAGGAAAGACAACTGCCAGGGGATGCCTTTGTCCGGTGGAATGACAAAGGCCCAGGTATTGAGGATCACGATCCGGGCGATCCGCTCCGGGCGCCGGGCCGCGCAGGCCATGCCGATCATCCCCCCCCAGTCATGAACGATGAGCGTTACGTTATTCTTAAGATCCAGATAATCCAGGAAGGATTCCATATTGTCCACGTGACTTGTCAAAGTATAGGTAAAATCCTTCTCCGACGGGCGGGAGGAAAGTCCGCAACCGACATGATCGGGAACGATTACCCGGTAATCGGGACGGAGGGCCTTCACGATCTCCCGGTAATAAAAGGACCAGGTGGGATTGCCATGGACGGCTACCACCGGATCGCCCTGCCCTTCATCAAGATAGTGGTAAATAAACCCCGGAGCCTTCAGCCAATAATCGGCAAAGGGATAAAGACGCCGATGCGGGGCAATATCAAAGGGGAGACTTATGTTATCGGCGTCGATATCGGCAGGCGTGAATCTCATCAGGACAATATCATCGATGACAAAAAACAATATAGATTTATACCCGGCTCAGGATCCCGGTCTCCGTCGCCGCCGGGAAACTACCGTCAGGCCTGATTTCTGTATAGCGCCAGGGATGCCGTCAGTCCGGCGCCGACAGTCAGAAAGAGGCAGTTCTTCGCCGCGGCGAAGCGACCCGTACTCATGGCTCGCTCCAGGGCAAAACCGATGCCGGCGGTGTGAACATCGGCGAGCTTATCGGTCACATCCACCAGTTTTAATTCCAGATCCCTCTTCTTTTTGAGCTCTTCCAGAAATCCCCGAGGACTCTGGGAGGGAATAACCAGGTCTATGTCCTTCATGGTAAGGGACAATTCCTTTAAAAAGGAATCGAGATTCTCCCGGGCAAACCGGGCACAAGAGGCGGCAAACCCTTCCGCCTGTTTCACAACGAGGATGTTGCGCATCTTGCCCTTATATTCCATCCATTCGATGCGCCCGGTCAGGTCGTCGATAAACCGGCCTTCCGTAGCCGTCCGGTAATGGAGAAACCCATGGCCCTCCGTGCCGCGGGACAGCAGAATCGCCGCCGCGGCCGGGGTAAAGTGGAAGCCCTCGGTTCTACCCGGCACCGGGTCGGCATCGGCGGTCACCACCATGCCGTAGTCGATGTCTCCGGAATGGAGATAGCCATCGACGACCATCATGCCGGTGAGCATCCCGCAGCCACCGTTGGTCAAATCGAAGGAAAAGGTACTGCCGCCGCCGGCGAATATTTCGTTGGCCCCGATTTCCTTTTGAATCAGGGTGGCTATGGCCGGCTCCCCGATATTACGATCCCGATAGACCCCCGTGTTGACGAGCAATCCCAGCATATTGGGATCCAGACGGGTTTTTTTCAGACATTCTTTCGCCGCCCTGATCTCCATGTCGATAGACCCCCGACGGAAAAATCCGGGGGTGTTCAAAGCCACCGCTTCAATTTTCGATCCCATATCTTTCCACCAAATGATCCATAGTAAAGATTAATACGCCAATGATCAGACCGGAAGCGAGGGCGATAAACATCAGTTTCTCTCCCGGTCGGAAAAGTCTTTCGTTGAGATAACGGTACAGGGCCAGGAAGTGAGACGTCGAAGCGGTGTTGCCGTACTCCTGGAGATTGACGACGATGTTTTTCGCCCGGACGCCGAAATAATGGGCCAGATGCTTGTCTCCCGAACGTATGGCCCGTATGGATGTCTGATGGGGAACGACATGATCGATATCTCCAAACTCCAGGCCCGCTTCTTTCAAGGCCTTCTCCAGAATAGGCGGCATATCGGCTATGGCCACCTGATGAATCTTGCGCGCATTGGTTACCATCTGGGCCCCGGGGGCACGAGGACAGGCCCAGCCGGTACAGAGATCGCTGTACCGGGCCAGGGTGATGAAATTGGACATCTTCAATTCCGCCTGCCCGACCTGAGATCTCTCCAGAATCACCGCCGCGCCGCAATCACCGACGGTAAGCGACGCCAGTTGATCGCTGAAGATGGTCTTGACCCGGGGTACAGCGTTGCGGCTGATGGAAGTAATATTCTCCCCGGAGATGACCATTCCGCGCTTGATCACCCCGCGGCGGATGAAATCATTCAGGATGGAAACCCCCGTCAGCATCCCGGCACAGGCGTTGGCAATATCGAAGTTGAGGGCGTTATTCGCCCCTAGGGCTTCCTTGACGTAAAGGGACAGGGGCGGCTCGAAGACAAAGGCATTGCCGTCCTTGTATTTGGAAATGGAGCAGCAGATGATCATTTCCAGATCCGCGGCCTGGTATGCGGAGTGTTTCAGGCAATCGCGAGCGGCGTCAAGGGAAAGGACATAGGAATCCTCCGTTTCCGAACATACCCGCCGTTCCCGGATGCCCGTGAGCCGTTCCAGATCGAACTTCCCCCACATCTTCACCCCACTCATCAGGTCCCGGGTGGAAAGGCGTTGCTCGGGCACCTTGACGCCGATGCTTTCGAAGCGGCTGGAAAAAGGAGGCGATGATTGCTTCCCTGTTATCGGCGGCGTTTTTCCTTGCGTAGCTGCTGTCTTCATGATCGGTGCGGCCCACCTCCGAGGAATGATAAGATAATTGGCATGTCTGACAACATAATGTAAAGACCCCCGGCCTGTCAACGGAAAAATCCAAAAAAACCAGCCAATTGTTAAGCCAATTGCTCATTGACACGAACGGAGCACATAGTATATTTAAGGGCCAAAGTAAAAAGAGTTGAGGAATAAAAGGGGAGGCAAACCATGCTGGATATGGCGAAAAAGGCGGCACTGATCGGCACGGGGATGGCCCTGGCGACAACGGACAAAATCCGGGAAGTCGTTGAAGATTTGACCCACAAGGGTGAATCCGCGCAAACGGACGCGCAGACAGAGGCGCGAAAGGCGGTGGAAGTCCTGACCGAAAAGACCCGTCAGACCCGTGAGTCGATAGAAGGAGAGACGGAAAAGATAATGACGGATTTCAGCGCCTTTTGGTACTACACCAACCTCGCGGACGAATTGGAGGAACGGGTGGAAAAGATTGTCGCCGTCATCTTGAAAAAACTCCATATCCCGGAGCGGCAGGAGCTGGAGGATATCAAGAAGCGGATTGAGAACATGGAAAGGGAAGAGGTCTGAAGCATTATCGTTGAACAATCACGATCTTTTATTATGAGGAGGCGGGAAATGGCAAAAAGGGCGATTATCTGGGTGTTCGGGATCTTGTTTCTGTTCAGTGCCGCCGGTGTATCGGCGCAGATGACGGGGCGGCAGGTCATGGAGAAACAGAAGGAACGTCACAAGGTAAAGACGGAAATCGGCAAGGAAGACATGATGCTGGTGGAAAAGAGCGGCGCCAAGGAAAACCGCCAGGTGGTTCGTTACGCCAAGGAGGTGGGCAGGGATCTGCACCGTTATCTGGTGGTCTTCCATAGCCCTGGCGACATCCGGGGCACCGCCCTGCGCACTTGGGAAAAAAAGGGTGGCGACAATGACCAGTGGCTCTACTTGCCGGCGCAGAAGAAAGAGCAGCGTATCGCCAAGGCCGGTAAGAAAAATTACTTCATGGGTACCGATTTTACCTATGAAGACATGGAGCCGGAAGACCTGGACAACTTCAATTACAACATCATCCGCTCAGAACAGTTCAACCATGAAGGAAAGGCCCACGACTGCTATGTAATCGAAGCCCTGCCCGCCAATGCAAAGAAAAAGAACGAGAGCGGTTATGCCAAACGGATCATGTGGATCGAAAAGGCCAACCTCACCACCCTGAAGACGGATTTCTACGACAAGCGTAACAAGCACCAAAAAACCCAGTTCAACTATAAGTTCGAGACGATTTCCGGCACCGTCATGCGCCCGAAGCAGACCCTAATGAACAATATCGAGAAAAACCACAAGACGGTGACGGCCACCAGAAACCGGCAGGTCAACATTAATCTTAGCGACGGCACCTTCACCGAGCAGTTCATAATCTCCGGGAAGCATCTTCAATAGCACGGAATAATCTCCCGGGGGACACGGTTTGCATTACGTTCTTTCAACAAAAAACACCTGATGTCGGGAACCTGATCGTTTTCATTCGGAAGCATGGGAACGATCAGGTGCTTATACCTTTCATTCCTCATGACGGAGAAAAAACCGGGAGAATACTGCCTATGGAGAAAGGCTGCCTGATCAAAGGTTCCCTTGTCCTGCTGATCATCATTGTTTTTATCTGTCCCTCTCTCGCCGGGGCCCAGCCGCCCATGGATCTGCAGCAGGACGATCTCCTCAAAGAGATGGAAAAGGTCTCAGAAGAGGGTGATCAAGGGGCGACACCTGCCGCCACGCCGACCAAACCGGCAACAATCCTCTCGAAACTGGTCGATAATTTTCACGGCAGTCTCCGCCTCCGGGGGATGCATTTTTGGCAGAACCCCCCGGACCGGGAGGGGGCGGACAACCGCAACGACTTCGGGAACACCCTGCTGAAGATATCCGACAAGACGGGATATAAAAACCTCGATTTGAATATCGGCGCGTGGGTGGAATACGGAAACGAGGAAAACACCTATTCCGGCACGGTGTTCAGCGAATTCTGGCAGGATCTGGATCGACGGCGGCGGATCTTCTACATCAACGATCTCTACCTCAACTACAGCCGCGATAACTTCAATTTTCTGGTAGGCAAGAAGACTATCACCAACGGTATGTCAACCCTCTACCTGCCCTCGGACCGGATGCGTCCCCAGGACCTGAACGACCCCCTGGACGTGAAGGATCTCAACATCTGGCAGGCGAAGCTGGACTGGGAGGTCGCCGAATCTTCAACGATGACCCTGGCCTTCCTGCCGGTTTACCAACCCCAGAAACAGCCCAGTGAGACTTCCCGCTGGATGGGGGAACGCAAACAGGGGGACAACACGGAATTCGATCTCTACGATGCGGGCAATGTCAACATGAAAGACGACGTCGCCAAGGTTACGGATACGAATTTCGGTTATTTCGCCCGTTTCAAGAAGAAAGGATTTCACGGCTGGGACTTCTTCGCCTCCTTCTACCACGGGCCCAATCCCTTCTGGGTCGTCCGTGAAGAAAGGATTCCGGGGCCGTTCCCCGGAATTACCTTGATTCAACGCGTCAAGGAGGTAGTCAAGGTGGATGATTACGCCGCCGGCTTCTCCACTACCTATGAAAGCTGGGAGTTCCACGGCGAGTTGGTCTATAATTACAGCTATGACCGCAAGGACGACGATTATTTCAACTATGTCGCCGGTTTCACCTATACCTTCGACGATTTTGCCAAAAAGATCTGGCTGGAAAAGATCGATGTCACCGTGGAATATGCCAACGAGATCATCACGAGATTCCAGAACGCCGAAAACTACGTGGCCAGTTCCAAAAAATCGCGTCTAGGCCGCAACGACATCCTGAGCCGGATAAATTTCGAGTACAGCAACAAGCTGTCTTTCCAGTTTATATGTAATTTCCAGCTCACCCGGGGAGAAGAGGGGCGGTTTCAAAGACTGGAGGCAAAATACAAATTACGGGACGGTCTCATCACTAAACTTGCCGGAGAATTTTTCGGCGGTCAATCGGACAGTATGTACGGCCGCTGGGTCCGCAACGACAGGATCATCTTGGAAATGGAATACAGTTTTTAAACCGGCCCCAGAGATCCCCTTACCGCATATCGGTGCCGAGCACGGTCTCAATCCCAATCCTGGGTCAGGACGCGCGCATCCTTCCTGAACTGAGATCAGGAGGTCTTGTCCACCCCCTGTAGAACGGACAGGATTTGGTCATGGATCAGCCCATTCGAGGCAACGACATGAGGAGAAGTAAGCAGGAAGGCCTCCCCCCGCAGATCCGTGACGGTCCCGCCGGCTTCCCGGACCAGCAGGCAGCCGGCGGCCGTATCCCAGGGGTGGAGCTTGAGCTCCCAGAAACCGTCAAATCGTCCGGCCGCCACATAGGCAAGGTCCAGAGCGGCGGAACCGGCGCGGCGGATGGCTTGGACCTCCACGGCCATGGCCTGAAAGAAATTCATGTTGTTTTCCTGACTCCAGCGGATATCGTAAGGAAAACCCGTGGCAAGGAGACCCTCCGAAAGGATTCCCGTTTTCGACACGACCAGGGATCGATCGTTGAGATAAGCGCCCCGGCCTGCTTCCGCAACAAACATCTCCTCTAGCATGGGATTGTATACCACCCCTAAGATACAATTTCCTTCCCATTCCAAGGCGATGGAGACGCAAAATACAGGATATCCGTGGGCGTAGTTGGTCGTTCCGTCCAAAGGGTCGATGATCCACCGGTATGGAGAACCCGTCGTAAACGCCGCGGATTCTTCCGCCAAGATATCATGATGGGGATATTGCCTGTGAATGGCGCCGACGATCATATCTTCCGCTTGTTGATCCGCTTCGGTGACAATGTCGATCACCCCTTTGAACCGAACCTGGTGGCGGTTGTTTAGATTGTCTCTTAGATACCGGCCGGCTTCGGCGGCTACCGCCATCGCAAAGTACCGGTAGGCGCCTTCGACACCGTCCGTCTGCTCCGGACATCGTTTCATCCTCATCATTATCAAACATCTCCTCGGTTAAGTTGAACCTTTATTTCCACCCCGGCAAGTGGGACGCGTTAACGCCTTTTGCCGGGGATTCTCACCCACCCGGATTTAGATCCAGCAGACCCCGCCCGGACAGCGATCACTGACGGCGAAACCGCCTCAAAACCAGATCGTCAATTTGTTTGCACGGCTGTATCATTGATGCTAAGTAATGGCAAGGATTGACGCATAAATCGGCTGGCCGCATTGATTGCGGCGGCCTCAGGGGTAAACAATCGGATAAGGTAACCATTGAATAATGAAGGAAAACCAGGATAAAGATAAAAATACTACGCAAATGGAACCGGCAACCATCGACACGGAATCCATGTATCCTGACCTCCGGGGCATCCGCAAAGCCAAAGGGCTCTCTCTTAAGGATGTCTATGAAGAAACGCGGATTACATCTACCAATCTGGAAGCCATCGAAGCAGGCCGATTCAATGCACTGCCCGAACCGGTTTACACCCGCATGTTCATCAAGAACTACACCCGATATCTTGAGGTGGATGGCGCCCCCGTTCTAAAGAGATATGAAGCTTATCTCGCCTTTCAGCACAAACCAACAGGTCGCCCCACGGAAAAGAGGCGGGACGAACAGCCGGTAAAAAAAGGTAAGAAGAAATACCTCCTCGGTTCTTTTCTTGCCCTTGGTCTGTTGGTCGTTATAGTCGCCGGAATCTTTTTCCACGGCGCCGAATCCCCTGATCACGTTCCCTTCCCCCCTGGCGTTCAAAAGGCGCCGCCCAACCGGGAGGCCCAACATCCCTCCCCCCTTCCACCGTCAATGCCGAAGGAGCGGATGGCCGTAACCACTCTTTCCCCCTCTCCGCCGGCAGGACCGTCCACCCCGTCAACTCCGCCGCCGGGTTCGGCTGACAAGGACTTGATGCTGAGCATCGCGGCTACGGAGAAAACCTGGCTTCGGATAACCTCAGACGGCGGTAAAGCGGAAGAATTGATGCTGAGAAAGGGGGAGGCCATCGAACGTACGGCCCGGAAAGCCTTTCAGATCACTGTCGGCAATGCCGGGGGGGTTCAAGTCCGGTTTCAAGGGAAACAGCTCCCCGATCTGGGGAAACGCGGGGAGGTAAAGCATCTGAAACTGACGTGAGGTCGTCACGCCATTTCACGTCACGGCAGCCAGGACATGTGGACGGGTGGTCGTGCCGATTGAGTGCCGAAAGATTTGACAACCCCGGCACAATGTTTTAAAGACGTTTCGGAAGCAAACTCAACCTCCAGAAAGGAGTCCTGATATGTTTGGTATCGGCATGCCGGAATTGCTCGTTATTCTGGTGATCATCCTGATAATATTCGGGGCCGGGAAACTCCCGGAAATCGGCGGGGCTATCGGGAAGGGCATCAAGAATTTCAAGAAGGCGACCCGGGAACCCGAAGAAATCGACGCTACCCCGGAAAACAAAAAAATCGAACCCAAGTGACACCTCGGGAGCGGCATACGGGTCCTTGGCGGAAGGCGGCGGCGCGGGTGCGCTATGCCAGTTCGGCCCGGGGGTGAATAAAATGACCCGCGCCTGACCGGGAACACCGCAAAGTCCATGGCAACGGGATGCCGAGATATTCAAGTCAGCGATGCCCTTACGATCAAGTCCGGAATTACGGGGAAAGATATATCATTAAAATTCTTGGAAGGTGGCAAGCAGTAAATCATCGCCGCCCCAACCCGCTTCCCTGATCAATACCAAAATGCCTGCCAGGCTCGGACCTGGCAGGCATTAGTTTACATACCTTCCTTAAGGTAGCCGCTAAAAAGGCACGTCGTCACCGGGAAGGGATTCCGGACTGAAATAGGACGGCGCCGGCGCTTCGGCGGCATTAGCCGCCGGTCCTTTCTGCTGGCCCTTTGCTTCCAGCATCTGCATATTGCCGGCAATGATCTCGGTAGTATAACGTTTCACCCCCTCCTTGTCTTCCCATGCCCGGGTCTGGATCCTTCCCTCGATAAAGACCAGCCGGCCTTTAGTTAGATAACTATTGCATATCTCGGCGAGTTTTCCAAAGGTAACTATGCGATGCCACTCGGTCTTTTGAATCCGCTCTCCATTTTTGTCCTTTCTTTGCTCATCCGTGGCGAGGTTAAAATTGGTTATCATTAACCCATCGGGTGTGTAGCGAACTTCCGGGTCGCCCCCCAGTCTGCCGACAAGAATAACTTTATTGATCATAAGCCCTCCTTATATATGTTTATAGACCCGCCAGTAATGAACATAAAGCTTCGTTTTCAGAAGACCATACATAAGTTTCACCACGATGGCAACATTATTCGGATGTCTGCCACAAGGAAATCATCCTTGACTATTGACGGAAAAAAGGATAGCAAATCGAACCCTTTTTAACGATGAGGCGAACATTCGATGGAAGAAAGCGAACTGATAAAGACACGCAAGGAAAAGATTGCCGCCCTGCGGGCCGCGGGGATCGATCTCTATCCCAACGAGGTCCGGGTGGGCCATACCTCGGCGGAGTTGCGGACGCGTTTTGACGCCCTGGATAACGACGCCCTGGCGGAGGTCAAAGACACATTTTCACTCGCCGGCCGGCTCATGGCCATCAGAAATTTCGGCAAGGCATCCTTCATCAGCATCCAGGACCGCAAGGGCCGCCTCCAGGGTTTCATCCAGAAAAAGACGCTGCCGGAGGAGGAGTATGACCTCTTCCGGCGCCTCGACGTGGGCGACATCATCTATATCGAAGGAAAGATATTCAAAACGAAAACCGGTGAGTTGACCATCGAGGCCGGGCGGCTCCGTCTCCTGGCCAAGGCCGTGCATTCCCTGCCGGAGAAATGGCACGGATTGACGGACATGGAAATGAGATACCGCCGCCGCCATCTCGACCTGATCATGAACCCGGACGTTCGGGAAGTCTTCCACCGGCGGAGCCGGATCATCAAGCTGATCCGGGACTTTATGGACGGTCATGACTTTCTCGAAGTGGAAACCCCGATGATGCAGCCCCGGGCCGGCGGGGCCGCCGCCAAGCCGTTCAAGACCTTTCACAATACCCTGGGCATGGATTTGTACCTCCGCATCGCCCCGGAGCTCTATCTCAAGCGGCTCGTAACCGGGGGACTGGAAAGGGTGTACGAGATCAATCGCAATTTCCGCAACGAGGGGATCTCCACCTTCCACAATCCGGAATTTACCATGATGGAATTCTACCTGGCCTACGCCACTTACGAAGACCTTATGCGATTCACCGAGGAACTCTTCCTTTTCCTTGCGGAAAACGTCTTCGGCGCGCCCCGGTTTACATACCAGGGAACGGAGATTAATCTGTCTCCCCCCTGGCGGCGGATCTCGGTCCGGGAGGCCGTCGAGACGCACCTGGGCATCGCCCCCGAGATCATGGCCGACCGGCGGCGTTTGCTTGCCACCGCGGCGGAAATGGGTCTGGAGCCGGAGGAGAATGCGGTGGTGGGTAAGATCCTCATGATGATCTTCGAAGAGAAGGTGGAAAAAGAGCTCATCCAGCCCACCTTCGTAACCCAATACCCGGTGGAGGTCTCCCCCCTTTCGCGCCGGAACCCCCGGGATCCGGGCTTCACCGACCGCTTCGAGCTCTATATCTGCGGCCGGGAGATCGCCAACGCCTTCTCCGAACTCAATGATCCCGAAGACCAGCGGGAACGGTTCCTGATGCAGCTCCGGGAACGGGAGGCGGGGGATGAAGAGGCCCACGAGATGGACGAGGATTACGTCCGGACCCTGGAATACGCCATGCCGCCCACGGCGGGGGAAGGCATCGGCATTGACCGGCTGGTAATGCTTTTCACGGACTCCGCCTCGATCCGCGACGTCATCCTCTTTCCCCAGCTCCGGATCAGAGACGAGCAGTAATCCATGCCCTTCGAACTCTTCATCAGCCTGCGCTACCTCAAGGCCAAGCGAAAGCAGGTCTTTGTCTCCATCATCACCTTCCTGTCCATCGGCGGCATCGCCTTGGGCGTCGCCGCCCTGATCATCGTCCTGGCGGTGATGAACGGCTTCGAAACGGACCTGAGGAACAAGATCCTGGGGATGAACTCCCATGTCCTGCTCATGGAATACACGGGACCGATGAAGGGGCACCGGGAAGTGGCGAAAAAGGTGGAGGCCATCGGAGATGTCATGGCCACGACACCGTTCATTTACAGCCAGGCCATGCTGAAGAGCCAAAACGGCGTTACGGGGGTAGTTCTGCGGGGGCTGGCGCCGGAAAGCGCCTTCCGAGTCATCAGTTTGGGGAAGATCAAAGAAGGCAAGGTGGAGCACCTGGATCCACGGACCAGGACCTCCCTCACCATCCCACCGGACCGGATAGAACTCCCCGGCATCCTGATCGGTAAAGAACTGGCGAAGATGCTGGGGGCTTACCTCTACGACACCATCACGGTCGTCTCGCCCCTGGGGATTTCGACCCCCATGGGTATGGTTCCCAAGATGAAGCGCTTTATCGTCGCCGGCATCTTCGATTCGGGTTTTTATGAATACGATTCGACCCTGGCCTACATCGACCTGAAAGACGCCCAGGAATTTCTCAATATGCCGGGGATCGTCACGGGTCTGGAAATCAAGGTCAAGGACCTGTACCAGGCCGACGTGGTCGCGAAAAACATCGAGAAGGTGCTCGGTTATCCCTATTGGGCGCGCAACTGGATGGAAATGAACAAGAACCTCTTTGCCGCCCTGCGGCTGGAAAAGCGGGTTATGTTCATCATCCTGAGTCTTATTGTCCTGGTGGCGGCATTCAACATCATCACCACCCTGATCATGGTGGTCATGGAGAAGAGCAAGGACATCGCCATCCTCAAATCCATGGGGGCAACCGCAAGGAATATCATGAAGATATTCATTTTCCAGGGATTGACCATCGGGGCGGTCGGCACGATCATCGGCACCGTCGCCGGGCTTTCCATCGCCTTCAACCTGGCCGCCATCTCGGCATCCATAGAGCGCCTCCTGGGGATAAAGATCCTGCCGGGAGACGTCTATTATCTCTCGGAGCTTCCCTCCAAGGTAAATTACGGCGATGTGGCCATGATCGTCATCGGGGCCATGACGATTTGCTTTCTCGCCACGATCTATCCTTCCCGACGGGCAGCGAAGATGGATCCGGCGGAGGCGTTGAGGTACGACTGATGATTCAGGTCAAGGATTTGAAGAAGACCTTTATCAAGGACGGCAACCGCATCAACGTGCTGAAGGGTCTTGACCTCACCGTCCGCAAGGGGGAATCACTGGCCCTGCTCGGGGTATCCGGGGCGGGAAAGAGCACTCTGATTCATATCCTGGGGGCGCTGGATCGCCCTACTTCCGGAGAGGTGCGCTTCGATAACGTGAATATCTTTACCTGGGACGAAGACAAGCTGGCCGATTTCCGCAACCGGAAGGTGGGGTTCGTCTTTCAGTTGCACAACCTGCTGCCGGAATTCAGTGCCCTGGAAAACACCATGATGCCGGCCTTGATCCACGGCGTCTCGCACCGGGAGGCAAAGCAGCGGGCGGAATCCCTGCTCGTGAGCGTCGGCCTCGCGCACCGCTTCACCCATAAATCAGGCGAACTTTCCGGGGGAGAACAGCAGCGGGTCGCCGTGGCCCGGGCGTTGATAATGGCGCCGGATGTCTTGCTGGCCGATGAACCAACAGGAAACCTTGACACGGAAACAGGAAAAAAGATAGAAGACCTACTGGTGGAATTGAATGTCACCAAAAAGATAACCCTGGTCGTGGTCACGCACAACAAAAACCTGGCGGACCGTCTGCAACGAAAGGTCGGCCTCCGTGATGGAAGGACTTATGACATCTCGAAGACATAAAATTGCGGCCTCTTTGTTAATAGGATCGCTGATCGCTTTTTTGTGGTGGATCGGGCCGGCGGCGGCAGCCCCGCCCGAGCCGGTAGCGGTGGCGATAATCCCCTTCACGGTCCACAGTAAAAGCCCGGCGGCCTTTCTGCAAGATTCCTTTTACGACAATCTGGCCCGGGAACTGGGAAAAGCTAAAAACGTCCGGATAATCGAAAAGGGGAAAATACTGCCCCTCCTGGCGGGGCAGAAGACCGACGATAAAGCGATCACCGCCGTGGGGAAAGCGGTCGGGGCGGGATATGTGGTATCGGGAACGGTCACGGAACTGGGGGAAACCCTGAATGTGGACATGCGGATCTTCGACGTCGCGGCGGGGAAGTATCTCCCTCCCGTTTCCGCCCAGGGCAAGGGACCGGAAAGCATTCTGGCCATTGCCGGACAGTTGCGGGGGGACATCCTCATCAAGACCTCGGCGACCCAGAGGATTGCCGCCATCGGGTTCCAGGGAAACAAAAAGATTGAGAACAGCGCCATCAGTCAGGTCCTCAAAAGCACCCCAGGGGGAATATATTCGGAAACCAATCTCAACGAAGATATCCGGGCGATCTATAAGCTTGGCTATTTCGACGATGTCGCCGCCGATGTCGCCGACACCCCGGAAGGGAAAACCATCACCTTCATCGTGAAAGAAAAGGGACTCATCACGGATATCCAGATCAAGGGGAACAAAAAGCTGGATACCAAAGACATCGAAGCGGTCCTGACCTTCAAGACCCGTCAGGCATTGAGCAAGGAAAAGATCGCCACCTCCATGGAAAAGATCAAGGCCCTGTATGACGACAAGGGCTATTTCAACGCCGAGATCTCTTACGCCATAGAAAGGGAACGGGAGAAAGACATCCGGGTGATCTTTACCATCAAGGAAAACTCCCGGCTGTATATCAAGAAGATCTCCTTCGAAGGCAACCGTTCCTTCCGGGACAATGAACTCAAGAAGATCATGAAGACGTCGGAACAGGGCTTTTTCTATTTCTTCACCGACTCGGGCCTTCTGAAAAAGACGGAACTGAA
Organism: Deltaproteobacteria bacterium; assembly: GCA_029561465.1. Classification (GTDB taxonomy): domain Bacteria; phylum Desulfobacterota; class Syntrophia; order Syntrophales; family UBA8958; genus UBA8958. Next base: position 28,804 of record JAKQIZ010000101.1, read on the forward strand.
GCAGGACATAAACCGTCTCAATGCCTTCTATCTGAACAACGGGTTCATCACCGCCCAGGTAGGAGACGGGATCATCAGCTATGACAAAAAAGGGGTTTATATAAAGATCCCCATCACCGAAGGCCAGCGGTTCAGGGTGGGCCGGGTGGACGTCACCGGCGATGAGTTGAAGGTAAAACGATCGGAACTGATGGAAAAACTGAACATCCGGAAACAGGAGCACTTTGATCGGGGCGCCGTCATCAAAGACATGGAACTGCTCACCCAGGCCTGCAACGACGAGGGCTATGCCTACGCGGAAGTTACGCCGATAACGAGAGTGAACGACAATGCCCTTAATGTGGATATAAATTATGACTTAAAGAAGGGAAATCTGGTTTACTTCAACAGGATATCCCTCATCGGCAATACCAAGACCAGAGACAAGGTTATCCGAAGATCGCTCCAAATGACGGAAGGCGAGCTCTACAGCAGCACCAAGATGAAAGACAGCTACAAGAATCTTATGCGGATGAGGTACTTCGAAGAAGTGGATTTCCAGTCGGAAAAAGGTCCCGACGATTCCCTGGCGGATGTAAATATCCGTCTCAAGGAAAAACCCACGGGCATGGTGAGCATGGGGGCCGGCTACAGCGCCCTGGACAAGGCCATGGTGATGGCGCAGATCTCCCAGCAGAACCTTTTCGGGCGGGGACAGATTTTGAGCTTGAAAGCCAACATCGGTTCGGTATCCTCCTATTATGACATTTCCTTTACGGATCCCTGGCTCTTCGACATCCCCCTGTGGAGCAAGTTCGATCTCTGGAACTCCAGCCGGATTTACGATACCTACGATCTGGGTACCAAGGGCGGCGGCGCCGTCTTTGGCTATCCCCTCTGGGAGAAGGTCACCGGCTATGTCTCCTATACCTTGGCCTTCACCGATGTCACCAATATCTCCCCCTTTGCCTCGAATTACATCAAACAGCAAGCCGGCAATGCCACGACGAGCAGCATGGGATTCACCATTTCCCGGGACACCACGGACGACGATTTCTTCCCCACCACCGGCTCCAAAAACGCCGCTACCATTCTTCAGGCCGGCTGGCTCCTGGGGGGTACGGTGAGTTTCACCAAATACACCGGCACTTCCACCTGGTTTTTCCCCCTGCCCCTGGAAACGGTGTTCGACATCCGGGGCCGTATAGGTTTCCTCCAGCCTAACGAGGGAAAGGAACTGCCCGTTTATGAACGATATTACCTCGGCGGCATAAACAGTCTGAGGGGTTTGCGGGACATCGGCCCCCGCGACCCGGTAACCGGTGACTTGATCGGTGGTAAAACCATGCTTTCTTTCAACGCTGATTTTGTTTTTCCCCTGATCAAGAACGCCGGCATGAAGGGTGTGGTCTTTTACGATACCGGCAACGCCTGGGAAAATGGATATCACTTGGACGACATGCGCCAGACCGCCGGTGTCGGCATCCGCTGGTACTCCCCCGTGGGGCCGTTACGCCTGGAGTGGGGATATGTCCTGGACCGCAAAGAGGGCGAAGACCCGAGTCGCTGGGAATTCATGATTGGCATGATGATGTAGAAATCAATTAACTACGGAGGATTATTAATGAAAAAAACAATATGGGCCATAGGGGCGGCCATCGCTTTTTCCATCTTCCTGGTCGCACCGACCGCATCACAGGCGGAAAAGATCGGCTTTATCCATGTGGAGCAAGTTTTAATGAACTCCCAAGTCGGTAAAGCCACCATGGAGGAATTGAAAAAGAACTACGACAAGAACCGCGCGAACATCCAGAACAAAGAGAAGGAGCTGCAGCGTCTCAAGGATGAACTGGAAAAACAGCGTCCCGTCCTCACCGAAAAGGCCCTCCGGGACAAGGAGCAGTCCTACCAGAAAAAGTTCCGTGATTATCAGGATATGGTCAAGGACGCCAACGACGAGATGCAAATCAAGCGCCAGGAATTCCTGGGCAAGAACGTCCCGGAGATCCTCAAGATCGTGAATGCCATCGGGGAAAAGGAGAACTATACTTTGATCATCGACCTCAGCACCCTCCCCGTCGCCTACCATGCCAAGGGCAACGTCCTCACCCAACGGGTCATCGACGAATTCAACAAGATAAAGAAGTCCAAATAGCGAAACCGTGGAGATAACTTTAAACGAGTTGGCCGCCCATCTGGACGGCCGGGTAATCGGGGACGGCACGGTGCTGATCAAGGGGGTCAACGGACTGGATGAGGCCCGGGAAGGAGACCTGTCCTTTCTGGCCAACCCCAGGTACCAGGAGAAGATTATCACTACCGGTGCCGGGGCGGTGCTGGTCAAACCGGGTGTCGAGTGCCCCGGGAAAAACCTCCTCGTCGTCACCGATCCCTATGCGGCCTTCGGTCGGGCCCTGGAGCTGTTCCACCGACGTCAACGACCGGCGCCGGGGATTCATCCCCAGGCAATTATCGCCACCGGCGCGGAAGTGGATCCGGAAGCGACGATCTACCCCCAGGTCTATGTAGGCGCCGGGGCCATAATTGCCGCCCGGGCCGTTCTCCATCCCGGCGTTGTGATCGGGGACAACGCAGCCGTAGGCGCGGAATCGATACTTTATCCCAACGTCACGATCTATGAGGGCTGCATTATCGGCCAGCGCGTCATCCTCCATGCCGGAGTCGTGGTCGGCAGCGACGGGTTCGGATTTGCCGTCCCCGGGCAGGAAAACCGCAAGATACCCCAGGTCGGCATCGTCCAGATCGACGATGACGTGGAGATCGGCGCCAATACCACCATCGACCGGGCGACCCTGGGCCGGACCTGGATTCAGAAAGGCGTCAAGATCGACAATCTCGTCCAAATCGCCCATAATGTAGTAGTCGGCGAGCATGCGATAATCGTGGCCCAGGTAGGCGTCTCCGGCAGCACCCGCATCGGCCGGGGCGTCCTCATCGGCGGCCAGGCGGGCATTGTGGGCCATATCAGCATCGGCGATCATGCCATGGTGGCCGCTCGAGCGGGGATCTCCAAAAACGTCCCCGCCGGACAGATTTACGGCGGCGCCCCCCAGCAGCCCTATCGGGAATGGCTCCGGGCGGCCTCCTCTATCCCTAAATTGCCGGAAATGAGGAATAAGATAGCAGCGCTAAACAGGCGTGTCGCCGCGCTTGAGCAAATAATCAGCAAAAAGGAAGGGGAAACAACCGACTTATGAACATTCATCCCACCGCTGTCGTCTCCGGGGCGGCGAATCTGGAGGAAGGGGTCGTAATCGGTCCTTACTCCATCGTTGCCGCGGATGTCAATATCGGCAAGAATACCGTCATCGGACCGCATGTCGTCATCGACGAACATACCGACATCGGCGCGGGATGCCGGATCTTTCAGTTTGCCTCCATCGGCGCCGTACCCCAGGACCTCAAGTTCCGCGACGAGGTTACGCGGACGATCATCGGCAATCACAACACGATCCGTGAATTCGTTACCATCCATCGTGCCACCGCCGCTGATATCGGCGTCACGATCATGGGGGATGGCAATCTCATCATGGCCTATTGTCACATCGCCCACAACTGCAAGCTCGGCAACCGGATCGTCATGGCCAATGCCGCCAACCTGGCCGGCCATATCCATGTGGAAGACAACGCCATCATCGGCGGAATGACGGGGATCCATCAGTTCACCCGCATCGGCGCCCATTGTATTATCGGCGGCTGCTCCGCCGTTGGGAAAGACGTCCCGCCCTTTACCATGGCCTCGGGAAACATGGCCAAACTCTACGGCTTGAATCTCATCGGCCTG
>JAKQIZ010000118.1 GCA_029561465.1 Deltaproteobacteria bacterium
GCAGGATACGCCGCGGCGCAGATCCGCCGGGGTTATGTCCTTGCCGTAGCGGGCCAGGATCTCTTCCGCCCCCGACTCGGCCCCCGTATAGACCGCCTTGAAGCCCGCATCGCTCAGCCACTGCGCCATAACCGGACGGCGGCAGAAATCATCGATCCGCCCCTGGAGGTAGAATTCACAACGTTCGTGCAAACCTGCCGCCACGATGGCGTCGCATAACTCCCCCACCCGCCGGGCATCGGCGGTGAAATTGTCGTCGGTGAACATGATCCGCCGCGCTCCCTGCCGCTGGAGATCCCGGATCTCCGCCGTGAGCGAGGCGGGGGATCGGCGGCGGATCGCCCCCCGGTAGAGCGAGCGGATGGAACAAAAAACGCACCGGTGGGGGCACCCCCGGCTCGAAGCCATGCTCCGGGTCCGGTAGCGGTTGTTTTCCACCAGGCGATGGTCGGGCATGGTCAGGGCATCCAGATCGGGTGACAGGCCGCGATCGGGATTGTGGATGATCTCTCCGTCCCGGCGGTAGCTTACCCCGGCAATGCCGTTCAGATCAGCCCCCTCGAAATAGGCCAGACAAAGCTCCGGGAAGGACTCCTCCCCCTCGCCGCGCACCACCGCATCTATCTCCCGGTGATCAGCCAGGATGTCCGCATACAGCAACGTCCCGTGAATGCCCCCCAGGACGGTGAGGATCTCCGGCGCCGTCTCTTTGGCAAGCTGGCAGACCTCCCGGGCGGCGGCGAAGCTGTCGGAAAGGGCCGTCACCCCCAATATCCGCGGCCCACCACCGGCGATCCTTTCGATCAGCTCATTACGGCCCGCATCACCATCCCGGTGGAGATCGAGGTCCAGAATCTCCACCACATATCCCTGCACCGTCAGGGGAGCGGCGATATACATCAATCCGAGGGGCGGAATCTCCGCCGCGCCGTTGAACCGGGGGTTTACCAGCAGGATGTCCATGTTTGCGCCTCACCGTTTTTGGGCCACCTTACGGCATTGCCGCCCCGCTGTCAATTCCTTCGCCACCGCCAGATCCGCGGGCAGACATAAGAAGGAATAAAATGACTTATTACCGGTACATCATTTTCGTTTATGGAATATTTCACGCCTAAGGCAAAAATAGTGAACGCGTCCTTGATTAACATGCAAATACATGCGTGCGATCTCCCTTAAACCATTTTCATCGTTCGTGGGGGTCGGACATACATGACCGTTCATATTTCTATCCCCACGGACATGAACGGTCGAAATTGATCCTTTATTCGCCCCAGACTCTTTTTATTCTTTACAAATGCGGGAAATATGCTTATGGTGCGCCACCAATTTTATTGGGACAAGGAAATTGTTTTATAGCAGCGATCAACCACCCAAGATGGAGTTTCTGAAATTACCTCTTTTCGCCTCCCGCCGGAGCGCCCTTCCCTTCCTCGCCGCCCTTATCATCTTCCTGGCCTTTTTTCAGGCCGGAACGGCGGCCGCCGTTGAAAAGGTGACCCTTCAGCTCCGGTGGGACCATCAGTTTCAGTTTGCCGGCTATTACGCCGCCCTCTGGCAGGGGTACTACCGGAATGCCGGCCTGGACGTTGAGATCCGATCCGCCATTACCCCGGATCAGATGATCCTCAAGGCGGTCCAGGAGGTAGCCTCCGGACGGGCCGACTTCGGCATCGGCGCCGCGGACATCCTCGTGGCCCGCGACCACGGGCATCCCCTGGTCTTGGTGGCCACGATATTTCAGAAAAGCGCCGCCCGGTTTTATGCCCTGGAGAAAACCAGGCTCGATTCGCCGGCGGCGCTCCCCCGCCTCCGGGTGGCCCGGAACGTCAATGACCTGATCGATGTGGAATTACAGGCCATGCTCCGCGCCGAGGGCATCGATCCCGGCCGGGTTACGCCCTATCCCCATGAACCGGGCATGGCCCACCTCCTCAATGGACGGGTAGACGTAATCCCCGGCTATGAAACCTCCATCCCCTATTATGCCTGGCGGGCCGGCGTGAAGGTGATCGGCCTCTCGCCGTCAAGTTACGGCATCAACTGTTATGGAGATTCCCTCTTCACCCGCCGAGCCCTGGCCGAAAACAGACCGGAAATGATCTCCCGCTTTCGGGCGGCAAGCCTCAAGGGTTGGCGCTATGCCCTGGAGCATCCCCGGGAGATCGCCGACCGGATCACCCGGGAATTTACCCGTCAGGACAAGATCGACGATGTCCGGGCCTTCAATCGTTTCCAGGCGGAAAAGTTACCCGGGTTGATCCTCTATCCGATCGTAGCGCTGGGTCACACCAATCCGGAGCGGTGGAAAAAGATGCACGACCTCCTCCGCGCAAGCGGCATCGTGAAAGGAGAGCTGGACCCGGCGGAATTCATCTACGACCCCGAGGAACAGGAGCGGTACCGTCAGGATACGGTGCGCAAAACCATCCTCTGGGTACTCGCCGTCCTGGGGCTGGCCGCGGCCGTCTCCCTGCTGTGGATCCTCAAGCTTTCCCGGATGATCCGGCAGCGCGATCAGGCCCTCCGGGAAAGAAAGGCCAGCGAGGAGCGTTACCGGGCCCTTTTTGAATACAACCCCATCGAAACGGTGGTCGTGGATCAACAAGGCCGCATCACCGCTTTCAACCTGACCAAACGCGCCTCCGGCGGCGGGCAGCCGGCCATCGGTCAGATCATGTACCGGGATTACGCCCGGGAGCATGCCACGGATATGTATAAGGAACTGATGACCACTATTCACACCGGTGTCAGCCGCTCCTTCCCGAATACACGTTACCATGATAAATATCTGGACATCCGGATCGCCCCCTTCTCCGCCGGGGCGATGATCACCTCCATCGACATGACGGCCCGGCGCCGGGCGGAGGATCGTCTGCGCCAAGCCATAGGGGCGATCATCCGGACCCTGTCCATGATCGTGGAAACCAGAGACCCCTATACGGCGGGTCACCAGCAACGGGTGGCCGATCTGGCCCGGCGGATCGCCTCCGAGCTGAAAATGCCGCTGGAACGGATCGAAGGGCTCAGGATGGCGGCGATCGTCCACGACATCGGCAAGATCTCGGTTCCGGCGGAGATCCTCAGCAAGCCGACCTCACTTACGGCCCTGGAAATCAACTTCATTCGCCTTCACCCCCAGACGGGTTATGAGATACTGAAGGACATGGATTTTCCCTGGCCGATCGCCGACATGGTCCGGCAGCATCACGAACGTCTGGATGGCTCTGGTTATCCCCAGGGTCTAAAGGGGGAGGAAATCTCCTTGGAGGCCCGGATTCTCATGGTCGCGGACGTGGTGGAGGCCATGAGTTCCCACCGTCCTTACCGACCCGCCCTGGGCCTGGAGGTGGCACTGGCCGAAATAGAAACCAACCGCGGCATTCTATACGATGTGGAGGCGGTAAAAGCCTGTCTGCACCTCTTCCGTGAAGAGGGCTACCGCTGCGAATAATTGCGGCCGGTCTTATCACTGACAAAACCTGATCCGCGGTCTATGTCATCCGGAAGTCCTTGTCTCTGAAAATGGTTATGCAGGCATCCACCACGTCGGGATCATAAAGTACCCCGCGGTTGGCGGCGATTTCCTTCATCGCCGCGTCTAAGCCGTGGGCCGGCCGGTAGGGACGATGAGAGGCCATGGATTCCACGACATCGGCAACGATCAGGATCTTTGACTCCAAGAGCACATCATCATCTTTCAAACCGCGGGGATAACCGGACCCGTCCAGGCGTTCATGATGTTCCAGGACCATTCTCGCCACGGGCCAGGGAAAGTCGATATCCTTCAATATTTCAAAACCTGCTTGCGGGTGTGACTTGATCAGGCCAAATTCGATGTCCGTCAGTTTCCTAGGCATGCTGAGGATTTCCGCGGGAATGGAGATCTTACCGATATCATGAATGGTACTGGCCATGCTGAGGCCGTCGATCCGAGCACGGGGAAGGCCCATCTCCGTGGCAACGGCTCGGGCCAGATCCGCAACCCGGCGCTGATGGCCTGCCGTATAAGGATCTCGGGTTTCTACAAGGGACGCAATGGCCTGCACCGTCGCCCCCAGGGTTTTCCGTAAACGATCGACGCTCGCCTTCCGTTCGGTGATATCCCGCACGATACCCCGAAACCCCAGCGGCTGCCCATCCATATCCCTGATCAGGGAAGTAGAGACCTCCACCGTCCTTCGCATTCCGTCTTTCCGGACAATGTCCCAGGTAAAACTCTCCAAAGGCTCGCCGGTTTGGAAAACGCTGTTATAGGCTGCATAAACCGCCTGCCGGTTTGCCTCATCCGCAGCGTAATGCCGGTAGTTCATACCCATCAGTTCATCACCGCTGTATCCCATAATCCGCGCGAAGGATTTGTTGAAGAATGTGAAGTTGCCCCGCAGATTCACCTCATGGAATCCCTCTTCCATGTTTTCCAGGATCGCCCGGTATTTTTCCTCACTCTCCCGGAGTCTAATCTCACCCCGTAGATGCTCGGTAATATCAGCGGCGATCTTCACCCAGCCCACGATGTTATTACCCCCATCCAAAACAGGAGCTACGGAAAGGCTCACATCGAGGACCTCGCCATCCTTTCTTTGCCGCTGTGTCCTTTTGATTATGACCGCATCACGCCGCTTCACGGCGGCATGGATATCCGCGAATTCGGTGAATTTACCGTCAGGAACCACCGGCAGCAGCTTTCCGACCACATCTTCCTCCCGCCATCCGAACATCTGTTCCGCGGCCGGATTCCAGATCCGGACATAATTAGTGTTGTCCGCAACAATTATGGCCAATGGCGAAGAGGCAATAATCGCTTCCAGCATGAAATTTACGTCGCCCCGGGGCACTTCTGCGCCCGCGGCAAGTATCTTATCCTTTGCCCTTTCCATGTCCGGCGAGAACTTCTTTTCCAGGGGATCATATGACATGGTAAATATCCTTTCCCACGCAAATGACAACTTGATCGTGGTGGTCAGCAGCCCAACCTATCCTCGGGAGCCGAGCCGCAGGCCGCCGTGAATGAAAAAGACGTCGCCGGCCAGGGCCTCGTTACGGTAGAGCTCGCCGACCAGGGAGGCCACCTCTTCCGGTTCGATCAGACGGCCGATGGGGACGTCCGCCAGGATCTTCTCCAGGGCCTTCTGGTCCATCCGCCGCACCATGGCGGTGCCCACATAGCCGGGGGCCACGGCGACACAGCGGATTTGTCCGGACAGGCCGCGCCGGAGAAACTCCGCGGTAATGACCTTGGGGAAAACGGACATGGCCGCCTTCGAGGAGGAGTAATTTATCTGCCCCGCCGTCCCCAGGGAACCCGTAGATGACACCAGGCAGATCAATCCCCGGCAGTTGTTGTTTATCATCCGTTCGGCACATTCCCGGACGGTGAGAAAGACCCCCGTAAGATTGATGTCGATGACCGCCCGGAACTGATCGAGGCTCATCTTCCGGTTCACCTTGCCGGTTTCCTTACTCGTGGAAACCATGAGTCCGTCCTTGATGATCCCCGCGAAGGGCGCCACCAGATTGATCCGGCCAAAACGCTCGATGGCCGTATCCGCCAGCCGGGCGTTGTCCTCTTCCTTCGTCACGTCGCAGACCACCGTGGCAACCTCGCCACCCAGCTCCCGCAACTGCTTCTCCGCTCCTTCCAGTAATGACTGGGCGATATCGGCGATGACCACCCGGCCGCCGTGACGCACCCAGTATTTCGCTATTTCCAGCCCGATACCACCTCCGCCGCCCGTGATGACGGCTACCGATCCCTTGATCTCCAGCATGCTGTTCTCCTTTCCCGAGCGTTAACAACCAGCCGTTTCCCCCCTTGCCGGGGAGGATTATGGCTGGTTTCCTGTTACCGGAAAAATGATTACCTGGTAATAAGTCATTCAAATCAACACCGGTGCAATAAGTCGTTGAGTTCCTCCCCCGGCAAGGAAGTCAAAAAACATGGGGAGGGGATCGCCTCCCCTCCCCATGCTGCTAATGGCAATTCTGATGACTCCTGACGTTCGTTTTAGAGGCAATTGCCACCATAAATCGAATTTTACAAATATTATCTTCCTTATTGTCCGCAGCCGGCATCAAGGTCCGTCAGATAATCCCCTGTTCCGTCAATTCTCGGAGTTTTGCCGGTCCGTAGCCCAGATATTTCAAATACACGTAACCATTGTCGTAGCCGACCGGGCGGCAGACCCACTTTGTCCGCGGCGGCGTTTCCGTGGACTTCCACTGGGCCTGGGCGCAAATGATCGAGCCATAGACGGGGTCCTGCACGGGGGTGAAGACACCGCGGTCCCGCCAGACCTCGTCGTGCATGGTATTCCAGGGCGGCACGATTTCCGCCACGACCGGGGTAATGGGCGCCAGGCGTCCCCGTTTGGCGTATTCGATGGACTTCATCGTCAATTCCTGGCTCGTGTATTGCTCCGTTTCCGGGTTGATCATCGCCTGATACTTCAACTGCCAGTCCTTCTTCATGAACGGCGCCAGGGTCGTCCACTGTTCGGCGCCCCATTCGTCGTACTTGCCGATAATATCCACGAAGGCCTTCCACATCTCCAGCCGCAGCCCCCCGAGAAATACGCCGCCGTCCTTGGTGGGATAGAAGCCGTAGAGCCAGAGGCAGGTGTCGAGGTTGCCGAAGCGTTCGTTGATTACCCCCTGGTCGGCGTACCAGTGGAGCATATAGTCGTTGAGTCGCTCATAGGCCTCGGGAGTGCTGATGTCGATGGCCTGCCCTTCGCCGGTCATTTCCCGGTGATATACCGCCGCCAGTATCCCCAGGGCGCCGAAGGTCCCGGAAACCGCCCAGGCGATCCACGGACCGGCCTTGGTGGAGGTGGCATAGGGGACCTCCGCGATGGTCTTGCCCTCGGGAAGGACCTCGCCGGTTGCGTACTGGACGCCCGAGCGGGCCTGGGCCACATTGTCGTAATCATACTGGTTCCGACCGCTTTCCGGACCGAACTGTCCGTAGCCGGTTATGGAGGCATAGATCAGGCGGGGATTCAGTTTCGCCAGTTCCTCGTAACCGATACCCCAGTTATCCATCTTCCCCGCCGGAAAGGTCTCGATGAGGATATCCGCCTGGCCGACCAGGGAGCGGAGCATATCCCGCCCGGCCTCCGTTTCCAGATTCAAGGTGACGTGGTATTTGTTGCGTCCTTCCTGAAGATATGCCATTCCCGTCCCGCGGTGCATGACACCGTTGGGGGAATAGCTCCGGACCAGATCTCCTCCCGGCGGTTCGATGCGGATCGTCTCCGCCCCAAGCTCCGCCAGCAAAGAAGTGCAGTAGGGCCCGGCCATGCTCCGGGAACTCAGGTCAATCACGGTCAAATCGTCCAGCGCTTCGGGTTTTTCAAAGTTTTTTGCCGGGTCGTCAAGAGCGCGGATATGATCGGCCCAGTCGGCCCATTTCGGTCTTTTATGTTCGGTCATGTCCCTCACCTCCTGATGATGGCGCCAGCCTGTCCGTCCCAATCGGACGGGGGACGGCGTCCCTGCATGTCTTTCCATTTCCCCAGAACGCCATGCAGATAAAGTTCATCGATCTGCGCCTGATTCCTACCCAGGATCTTCGCCATGATGAATTCATTGTCGAAGCCTACCGGTCGTACCGTCCATTTGATCTTGGGAGGAGTCTTGGACATCATGACGGGAAATTCGTGCTCTACATAATACCCGTAGAGAGGATCGTCGATCTCCTTTACGAATCCCCGCTGGCGGCGGTGGGGATCCTCGTTCATGTCCTTGGCGTTATGGAGGCGGGTGGCGGAAAAACCGAACTCTTTGCCCAGGGCCTCGATTTCGTCGGCGGTCTTGGTGCGGGCCCAGGCGGCGATGATCTTCAGAATCTCCAGGGTGTTCTCATCCTGGAGCCGGACGCTGTGCTCCTGAAAACGGGGATCGGAGGCCAACTCCTCCCTGCCCATGGCCCGGCACAGACCAAGGAATTCCTCCGGCGCCGGGGCGGCCAGGGCGGCCAGACGGTCGTCGGCACAGAGGAAGGTGTCGGCGGGACAGATGCATTGATCGCGGTTGCCCGCCGCCTCCACGCCCTTGCCGGTCAACTGCTGGTAAGGCCAAACCCAGTTCATGACCCGCATGATGTTCTCCGTCTGGGACATCTCGATGAACTGTCCCCGACCGGTCTTCCGTCGGTGATGAAGGGCGGCCAGGATGGCTACCTCGCCCATGAGGCCGCCGTAATAATCACAGATCCAGATGGCCTGCTTAAGGGGCGGGCGCTTGGGGAAGCTGGACATCCAGGCGTATCCGGACAGGGCCTGCGAAGCCCCGTCATTGGAGGGACGGTCCTGCTCGGCGTAGAGGCCCCACTGGCCGAAGCCGTTTTTCTCGATATAAATGATGCCGGGATTTACCTCCTTGATCTGCTCATAACCGATATTCCAGCGTCTGGTTACCCCGGGACGGAGATTGAATTCAATGATGTCTGCCTTGGCCGCCAGTTCCTTGAAGATCTGCTGTCCCAAATCGATATGAAGGTCGAGGGCCATGTAATACTTGTTGGGGTTGATGTGCATGAACATGGGCGACTGTTCTTTGTAGAACCAGCCGAAGGGATTGAGAGATCGCGTTACGTCTCCGACGGGGGGTAGTTCGATCTTGATGACCTCGGCTCCCATTTCCGCCAGGAAGGACGGACCGGAAGGACCGAAGAGGAGCGTACAGACCTCGAGGACCCGGACGCCCTTGAGAGGTCCGGGCCGAGAGAATTTTTTCTTCACATAATCCTTGAAAACATCAGGCATAAGGTTCCCTCCTTTAACCGTGAAGCAAAAAAATAATTATGATATTTGTTCACCCGATTTCTCCGATAACTGGAAATCACCCCCTTTACATGTGGATTGATTGTACATAGCCAGGAAATAGCGGCGCCAAATCTATCTGAGTTTAAGTAACACGGCAGCAACGGGGAAGCAAGAAATATTTACCCTTTTCCAGCGTTTTTATTCCCTCCTTCCTCAAGCGCAATCCAGGCGCCGGGGAAGAAGACGGTAGTTTTCCTCCTTGACAAGGTGCGCGCCATGGCCTATAATTTTACGTGTGAATGTATAATTAAATTGTTCAGGTGAAGTCATGACCGCCTATCTCGACAAAAATCGCATCCTCGATGCCGCCCGGGTCGTTTTTGCCCGGCACGGCTACCGCCGGGCCACCCTGGCCGATATCGTCCACCCCCTGGGGGTCACTAAAACGGCCATCTATCATCATTTTTCCGGCGGAAAAGAAGAGATTTTCCATGCCTTGGTCCTCCGGGAAGAGAATTCCGTCCTGACCGACATGGAAAGCGCCGTCGCCGCCGAAAAGGAACCGCCGGCAAAATTGCGGGCGTTGATTCTCGCTAAGCTCACCCACTTCCAGCAACTTAGGGAGTTGCTCATGGTCCCCCGTGATGTAGGAGAGGAGGTGGCACAGCTCTATGCCGGTCATGAGACCTCTTTTCGGGCCTCGGAGCGGGCGATAATCGCCGCCATCCTCAAGGAAGGCCAGCGCACCAGCATCTTCCGTCCCATAGATACGGGGCATTTGGCAAAAAATGTCCAGACGATCCTCAATCGTCTCGAATTGCCCCTGATCTATGAAGATACATCCGACCATATGGAGCATGAGGTTGATGACCTCCTCGACATCCTGTTCCACGGGATCATGACGGCCTGGGGAGAAAACCATATTCGGTAAAATTTAACCGGAGAGAAAACCCATGACTGAAATAGAAAAACCGAGTGATGCCGCGGCCAAGATCAGTAAATGGCGTCGGGCCGGCCGGTGGGTGATGATCCTGATCCTGGCCGCCGCCATGCTTTACGGGGGACGTTGGCTCTACTGGCGGATCGGCCATGTCACCACCAACGCCGCCTATATCAAGGCCGACATGGCCAACGTCGTCCCGGAGATCCCCGGCAAGATCCTGTCCATTGCGGTGAAGGAGGGGCAGACCGTCCGGGCTGGACAGGTCCTGCTCCATATCGATCCGGAACAGATGGATCGCCAGGTGGGACTTTCCGAGGCGGATCTCGCCTCCCTGCGGTCCCGAAAGGAGCGCTACCAGGCGGAGCTGCACCAGGCCCGGCTCAGCGTGCCGGCCACCATCGCGGCCGCCCGGGCCGCCCTGGCCGTCGCGGAAAAACAGCAGCTCAAGGCCCGAGCCAACCTCGACCATATGCAGCTCCAGTACCGGCGTTTTAAAAAGCTCTACGACAAGGAAGCCATCGGCAAGGCCCGCTTCGACGAGGTGGATACCGCCTGGCGGTCCGCCGAGGCGGATTGCAGCGCCGCGGAGGCCCAGGTCCGTCTCGCCGCCTCCCGGCTGGCGGAGGCGGAGGCCTCCCGCGCTGTGATCACCAAGGCACAGGCAGCCGCCCGGGAGGTCGAAGACGGCATCAACAAAGCCGAGGAGGCCCGGAAGCTAGCCCGGCTGCACCGCTCCCGCTGCGAGGTCAAAGCCCCCATCGAAGGCATCGTAGCCCGGCTCCTCGTCCGGGAAGGAGACTACGCCACTCCGGGGAGACCCGTCCTGGGCATCTACAATCCCGAGACCCGTTACATCGAGGCCCGCTTCGAAGAAACCAAGGTCCGTTATATCACCCCGGGCAAAAAGGTAGAATTTATCGTGGACAATTTTCCCAACCGTACCCTGACCGGACGGGTCGTCATCGTGACCCCGGCCTCCGCGGCGGAATTTGCGTTGATTCCCCGGGACGTCTCCGCCGGTGAGTTCACCAAGGTTGTGCAGCGGGTCCCCGTCCGAATCGCCATTGATGATCTTCAGAACCGTCCCGACCTGTTGCCGGGACTATCCTGCGAGGTCTTTATCGCTAAATGATCCGGTTTCACTTAAAATCAAAATTCATATTTTTTAAGGAATCGCTACGATGTGGAATTCAGATCCGGGGCGGACGAACAAATGGCTGATCGCCGTTCTGGTGTCGGTTGCCGTCTTCATTGCCCTCCTGGACACGACGATCGTCGATATTGTCCTGCCCAAGATGATGGCGGCCATGGAAACGGACATCTACGGTATTCAGTGGGTGGTCATCACCTATTTTCTCGGCGCCGCCATCGCCATGACCGCCGTCGGTCGCACCGCGGACATGGCCGGCCACCGGAACACCTACTGCTTCGGAATCGTTCTCTTCGTGGCCATGTCCGCCCTGGCCGGATTCGCCCACACCCTGGAGATGATGCTCTTCGCCCGGTTCTTCCAGGGGATCGCCGAAGGGATCATGATGCCGGTAGGTCTGTTGATCCTTTACGAAACATTCCCCCCCGAAGAGCGGGGGATGGCCATGGGCGTTTACGGCATTTCCGCCTCCTTTGCCCCGGCCCTGGGACCTACCCTGGGGGGACTGCTCACGGAATACCTGAACTGGCGGTGGGTCTTTTTCATCAACATCCCGGTGGGGATCATCGATGTCGCCCTGATCTGGTGGCTCATGGA
The DNA here is from genome assembly GCA_029561465.1 of Deltaproteobacteria bacterium. Taxonomy (GTDB): domain Bacteria; phylum Desulfobacterota; class Syntrophia; order Syntrophales; family UBA8958; genus UBA8958. Next base: position 11,456 of record JAKQIZ010000118.1, read on the forward strand.
GAACGTCCTCCCCCGGGAGCGACCACCCCGCTTCGATTTCGTAGGCTTTGTCTTGTCCGCCACGGCCCTGTCGGCCCTCATCGTCTTTCTGGGCAAGGGTCAGGAGCACGGCTGGCTCCATTCGGATTTCATCCTCACCCTGGTCCTCGTCTTCATCGCCGCCGGCGTCGCCACAGTAACCTGGCTTCTCCTGAGCGGCAATCCCCTCTTCCCCCGACGGATCATGGGTCATCAGCCCTTCCGGCTGAGCATCTGGGCGATGATGCTCTTTTCCGTCACCGCTTACGGGTTTTTCTTTCTCCTGCCTATATATCTCCAGCAGGTGCACGGCTACACCACCTTTCAATCGGGGCTCATTCTTCTGCCCGGCGCCCTCTTCGCCGGGGTGGCCACCCTCCTCTCCGGAATCCTGTCGGATCGAATCAACCCCAAGAAGGTCGCCGCCATGTGTCTTTTAGGCGCCGCCGTCGCCTCCTGGCGATTCCACAGCGATATGGACACCCCCCGGGAGCTTCTCTATCTTGATTACATCTGCTGGGGATTCTTCATTGGTGGCGCCTTCGCCCCCATAACCCTCCTGGCGCTGGGGACCCTGGAGGAGCGGGACGTCGCCAACGGCTCTACCCTCGTCAACGTCTCCCGACTCGTCGCCGGCTCTATCGGCACTTCCTACGCCACATCGCTGCTCTCCATAAAAAAGGACTCATTTTACGAAGCCCTAAGCGCCAATCTCACCTGGGGCAACCCCGCCCTCGACGAGCTGCTGTCCCGCTTCAGTATCTATGCCGGGAATACGACGGTGGCATTCGATCCCGACACCTGGCATCGCCTGCTCTTCCAAGCCAAGCAGATCCTCCTGGTCCGGGCGGCGAGTTACGCCTTCGAAGCAACCTATGAATACCTGGCCCTCTTCCCCCTGGCCGCTCTCGTCTGCGTAGTCCTGGTAAAAGGTAATTCCAATCACCGAGGCATCAAACCGCCTTTACACTGAGCGCCGGAAATAAGAGATCACCCTTCGACTTACCATTCCCCGGCAATCTCCGTCTGACCGGCGGTATGAGGATTCAATTTTAATTCATATTATGATTAAGAAGTTAATATAATATTTGCATTAATTTTAAAATAATGTCTATCAATCATAGAATTCTTCTTGCAATCTCATTATCAAATAGGTTAGGCATCTATAATTATTAATCCACAACGATCAAAGCCGTATAATCAGATATTTTCCGCCCAATCCGGAGGACAGGCCGGTGCGGGGAGATGAAAATGCTGCTGGAAAACGCCGATGAACGATCGTAACAAACAGTTGGCCAATCTCCTGAATACCGAGGACCACCGAGCCGTTTTTGAAGAAATCATGATTACGGTATCGTTGATCTTTCCCCGGTTTGACTTCACCGTCTTTACGCGCGTCCGGGAGGATATCGTCCTGCTCTTCCAAGGCAGGTATCCTCGTTTCCGTCGATCCAACCTGAAGTTCCACGACCTGACCCACACCACATCGGTCACCCTCGCCGTGGCCCGACTCATGCATGGGGCCGTCGAAACCGGACATTCCTTCACCGAGAAAGATGTAAATATGGGACTCATCAGCGCGCTCATGCATGATACCGGCTACATCCAGAGCGAGGACGACACCGAGGGAACGGGGGCGAAATATACCATGATCCATGTGGACAGAAGCATCGCCTTCCTGAAGGAATATTACCGCAACGATCCGCTTTTCAAGGAAGATCTTCCCGCGTTTCAGGATATCCTCCATTGTACCGGACTCAACACCAAGATTACGGAAATACGTTTCAGCAGCAAAACGGTGGCCTTGCTCGGGAAAATACTCGGCACGGCGGATCTTTTGGGCCAGATGGCCGAGCGCTATTACCTGGAGAGGCTCCTCGATCTGTACAACGAGTTCGTGGAGGGCGGCATCAGGACCTTTAAGAGCCGGTTGGATCTATTGGAAAAGACCCGGGGGTTCTACGAGATGACCCGGCGCCGTTTTACCGAGGAGCTGGGTGATGTCTACCGGTTTTCCCGCCATCATTTTCGGAAGCGCTGGGGCATCGACGAGGACCTCTATATACAAGCCATCGAAAACAACATCACCTATCTAGATCGGGTCCTCACTCACCACCGCCGTGACTACCGTTCGCACCTGAGGAGGAGATATGGCTCGGTGTCGTCAGGGAAACCAACGCACCAGGCGCCGGAGTGAGGGACAATGATATATCATACCTTCCTTTTTGATGAAAATATCTGGATCGCCGGCGGGGTTTACATCGATGACCACGGTCGCTACCATGCGGTGAAGGGAGAAAGCCGGATCATCCATGCGGACGTTTTATGGACCAACGAATCCCGTATGATCCTGGAGGACAATCCCGCCGTGGAATTCCGGAATCGTTACGATATCCTCCCAATGGACAGGAAACAGGAGTGGACAAGTTGGTCTTCGGAAAATCCCGCGCTGGGAAAGCTGACGGGAAGGTTTATCTTGGTCGACGATTCCATTCTATCTTCATTCGCTTCGAAAGACGACTCGTTTCAGGGCATGGAATACCTGAAAATGATTGACGACGATCTATACTGGAATCGGGGATGTCTCTTCCTGGGCGAGAGAAAGATATCTTCCTGGGCGGTGGAACTACGGAGAAAATAGCGACCGGGGCATCCTTTTCTTCATCACCGCCTGTTACCCGCGCGCGGCCGCGTCGAAATGGCGTTGGGCTCCCGTCTCAGTCCACGAAAAGCGGCACAAAAGCGAATTTATCCACATCCACCAGTCCTCGATCCGTCAACTTCAGTTCGGGAATAACGGGGAGGGCAAGGAAAGACAGGTGCATGAACGGTTCGCTAAGCCGGCATCCCAACTGCTGTGCCTGGTAGCGAATATCCTCCCAGAGGCCGGCCGTCTCCGCCAGCGGCCGGTCCGACATCAAGCCGCCAATGGGCAACGGCAGCCGGGCAACGATTCGCCCGTCACAGGCAATGGCCATCCCTCCCTTCATCTCTTCCACCGCCCGGACCGCGTTTGCCATGTCGGCGTCGGTACAGCCCACACAAATGATATTATGGGAATCGTGGGCCACGGATGTGGCCAGGGCCCCCTCTCGGAGGGAAAAACCCCGGACGAGCGCCACAGCGATGTTACCGGTGCCGCGGTGCCGTTCTATAACGGCAAGCTTCAAAATGTCCCGCCGCGGGTCCTGAACGACCAGTCCGTTTTGGACCCTCACGGGAAGTACCGCCTTTCCCGTCAAGATCTGGTCTGGGATCAGATCGATCACCAGGGCGTGCTTCCCCAGCGCCGAGAGCTCGAAAGCCGTTACATCGTATGGTTTGACCTTCATGGAGGATACACCAGCTGGCAAACCGGCGGTGGGAATGTCGATGGCCAGTTCTCCTTTATCTACCGCATGCCGGCCATCCTTGAAGACGTGGGACACCCGCACGGGGTCCAGGGAGGAAAGCAGCGCCAGATCGGCCCGATAACCCGGGGCTACGGCGCCACGGTCCGGAAGGGAAAAATACCGGGCGGTATTGAGGGTGACCATGGCGACGGCCCAGAGAGGCGGCAATCCCATCTCGATCGCCAGACTCATGACCACGTCCAGATGGCCGTGACGAAGGATGTCATGGGGATGGAGATCGTCGGTCACCAGGCAACACTGCCGGAGCGTAGCGGCGTTGACCAGCGGCACGAGCGCGGCGAGGTTCTTGGCCTGGGTTCCCTCCCGGATCATGATCTGCATCCCCAGGCGGAGCTTTTCCCGGGCCTCCGCCAATTGCGTGCACTCGTGATCGGAGCGGATTCCGGCACCGACATAGGCGTTGAGATCTTTCCCCGACAAGAGCGGGGCATGACCATCCACAATGGCACCGTGGAAGGCGGCCAGTTTGGCCAGGACAGCGGGATCCTTATAAATGACCCCCGGAAAGTTCATCATCTCCGCCAGCCCGAGAATCCTTCTTTCCGCTCGTAAGGCAGCCAGATCTTCCGCCGCCAGGTTCGCTCCGGATGTTTCCAGGTGTGTCGCCGGCACGCATGAGGGCGCCATAAGATAGAAATCAACGGGCAATCCCTCACTATCCTGAAGGATGTAACTAAGACCCCGAAGGCCCAGGACGTTTGTGATTTCGTGAGGGTCGACAATGATGGCCGTTGTTCCGTGGGGCAGGACTGCCCTGGCCAATTCCCGGGGGGAAAGCATGGAACTTTCGAGATGGAAATGACCGTCGATGAATCCCGGCATCACATAATAATCCTTGGCATCCAGGCACCGGGGTCCGTCATATGTACCCAGACCGACTATTACACCGTCGAAGAGGGCCACATCCGTGCGGACAAATTCACCGGTAAACATATCGGCCACCAATCCGTTTTTCAGGACCAGGTCCGGCGCCGTCTCTCCCCGGGCGGCCTCGATCCGGGCCGCGATCCTCTCCACTGCCCCGGCGGCGGTCATAGTGTCACCTCCTTTGCCGTACAGAACTTGGTAAAATTCATCACGTTGGCGTCTTTCCCCAAGGCGATCAAATTTTCACCTTTTTCGATCACATAAGTTGCGGCGGGATCCTGTTCGATAACCACAAAGGGGACCTTTCCCGCGGCCAACTCCCGGCAAATCAAGAATCCTATACGGCCGCATCCGCATATTATGTTATGTTTCTTCATAGTTATGATCATCCTTTTCATTTTTTCCCGGCCCATGATATCCTGCAAGCGGTTCTCCACGAGGGTCTCGGCAAAGAGACTTACGGTATAGAACATCGTTCCCACTCCGGCGATAATCAAGACCAGGGCAAAAATCATCCCGCCAGTGCTCCGGGCATATACATCTCCATAACCAACCGTGGAGATGGTCACGATAGTCAGATATAATGACTTGAAATAATCGAAACCTTCGCTGAGGTGGCATCCCGCGGAATCGATCACCAGCGTCAGAAAGAGAATACCGAAGGCCACCGCCGGGCGTTTGTTCATGGGGTTCCCAAAACATCGAGGAGAATGGGCAGCATCAAGGCCACGGCCTTGCGTCCTTCCTCGATAGCTTCCGCCGCCCGGTTGAATTCCAGAAGACCGATATGGGCCAGCCGGGGGCGGATCAGGACTTCCGGGGGATCAGCCGCCAGTCGATGCCGGGTGATCTGGTCCTGCATGATATAGACCGAGGTGGCAATGACCTCGAAGAGGGTCGGCCCGCGGTTTGGCTGGTTATGGGCGTAATGTTTGAAAATGGAGAGTTGTCCCGTCTTGAGTTTGCCGTTGAAAAAAGCCGCGAGCCGGTTGGGAAGATACTGGCCGTTCGCCTCCGTCTCCAGCGGTTGTTCCCCATTTCGATCCCGGCGGTTGAAACTCCGGCCCATGATGTCGTTGTTGAGATCGACGGCTATGACAATGTCGGCGCCCATGGTCCGGCAGAGGGATACCGGCACCGGATTGACGAGACCGCCGTCAACAAACCAGCCCTCCTTCCCGGGAAAAGGGGTCAGAATCCCCGGCATGGACATGCTGGCCCGAATGGCGTCCATTAGTGAGCCTTCCCGGATCCATACTTCCCGTCCGGACTTCAGCTCGGTGGTTACTGCGGCATAGGGCATGGGTAGGTCTTCGATATGGGAATCGGAGATGTTTTCCCGGAAATAACGGGTAAGTTTGTCGCCTTCGATGAGGCCGGAACGGGGGAGCCGGACATCCATGAAGCCAAGGATATCAGGCCAGGTTAAACCCCGGACCCATTCGTCCATGACATCGATGAAGCCGGCGGCGAAAGCCCCGGCCACCATGGCACCCATGGAGGTGCCGCAGACCAGCTCGATCTTTATCCCCGCCTCCTGCAATCCCTTGATCACCCCGATATGTGACCAGCCCCGCGCGGAGCCGCTCCCCAAGGCAAGACCTACTCGCTTCGACGGCGGCGGTAAATCGGCCGCGGCCCTCTTCATCACCGCTTTTTTCATCCCGATACCCCTCTCTGGGTAAGTTTTCCTAACATACAAAAAACTACATGGGAAGGAGAGTTTTTTAATTTCGTTGTTGAAAAGATCCGCTGGTTGAAATATAGTCTGCCTAGCGGATACATACAATTCCATGGCTAATAAACAAGAGTGTAAGGAGAGAAGATATGAATTTGTTCCGAGGCGTAATAATTACCACCGCGGTTATCCTGACCTTTTCCATGTCTGCCGAAGCCGCTCAAGACATCCCCTTTTCAGGATTTTTCGGCAATCCAAGCATCTACGATCAATTGCAGCCCGGCCCCAAAGACGGCGCCAAACGACGCTGGATAAAGTCAGGGGTGGATCCAACCAAATACCAAAAGTTCATGGTGGACAGCGTCGTATTCTTTCTTGCCGACAATGCCGATTACAAGGGTATAGATCCCCAGGAGATGAAGGAACTCTGCGATGCCTTCAATAAGGAAATTGCCGCCGCCTTGAAAAACAAATACCCCATCGTCGCTGAACCCGGCCCGGACGTGGCGCGGCTCAGTATCGCCATCACCAACATCCGGCCGAGCAAACCCGGGGTAAGCGCCGTAACGTCCATAATCCCGGTGGGTCTGGGGGTCAGCCTCGTGAAGAAAGGAGCCACCGGCGGCTGGTCCGGCAGCGGTCAGACATGCATGGAAATAATGGTCCTAGACAGCGCGACGAACGAGATTATCATTCTGGCGGTCGATCAACGGAAGGCGGAATTCGAAGACCGCTTCACGAAGTGGGGTTCGGCTTACGACTCCTTCAAATTTTGGTCGGTAAAGATAGTGGAATTCATCGACAACTCACGAAAGAAAGACCGAAAATAGCCCTGACGGTCTTAACCGCTCGTTGTGAAGGAGATTGGACATGAGACATTGGATAGGCCATAGAGATGGGATATATCATCCACCCTTTTTGTTTTTACTCTTTTTTTTATTCGTGTTTTGCACTTCGGGCAGTTATGCCTGGGCCGCAAAAACAATCCCCGGTGATTACGGCCGGCCGTTTTCCTTCGCCGATCTGGCGGAAAAATGGGGCCCGGCGGTGGTAAATATCAGCACGACCCAGACCGTCAAGTCCGGCCGAGGACTTTATGGAAACATGCCGCGGCATTTTTTCGATCAGGATGATTTCTTCCGCCGCTTTTTCGGAGACATGCCGGAGCGGGAATACAAGCAAAACAGTCTGGGCTCCGGTTTTCTCATCTCCAGTGACGGTTACATCTTCACCAACAACCACGTCGTCGCCAAAGCCGACAAGATCAAGGTAAAGTTATCGAACGGAAAGCAATATGATGCGGAGGTCAAGGGCAAGGATCCCAACACCGATCTCGCCCTGATTAAGATCAAGGCGGACGAGAAGCTGCCCTGTGTCCAGTTAGGTGATTCGGACAAACTCCGGGTTGGCGATTGGGTATTTGCCATCGGCAATCCTTTCGGCCTCGATCATACGGTTACCGTCGGCATTGTCAGCGCCAAGGGACGGGTCATCGGTGCTGGGCCCTACGACAATTTCATCCAGACCGACGCCTCGATCAATCCAGGCAACAGTGGCGGACCGCTCTTCAATCTCGACGGCGAGGTCGTGGGCATCAATACCGCCATCGTCGCCCAGGGACAGGGCATCGGCTTTGCCGTTCCCGTCAATCTCGCCAAAGACATCCTCAAAGATCTCAAGGAAAAGGGTCACGTCACCCGGGGCTGGCTGGGTCTGTCCATTCAGGACATCACCACGGACATGGCGGACAATCTGAAGCTCCAGGACCGTCGGGGGGCTATCGTCGGCCAAGTATTTCCAGGCGATCCCGCCGACAAGGCCGGGATCAAAACCGGTGACATCATCAAGGCCATCGACGGCCGGAAAATCGAAAATACCCAGGAACTGTTGAGGGTCGTCGCCTCCCTGCCGGTGGGCAAGAAGGTGGAGGTCTTGATTTTCCGCAACGGTCAGGAGCTGCGGAAGTCCCTCGTGGTTGCGGAAAGAAAGGATTCACGGGAAATCGCCTCCGGCAAAAAGATCAATGGACGGTTGGGCCTCACGGTGCAGGAAGTCACGCCGGAGATGGCCCGGATCCTGAAACTGACGGACAAGGGCGGCGTGGTGATCACCCGCGTTGATCAGGATTCTCCAGCCGATGATGCGGGACTGAAGGTAAATGACGTCATCCTGCAGATCAACCGGGTGCGGATCCAATCCTTGCAGGATTACACCGGCGAACTCGCCCGGAGCGAAAAAGAGGAAACGGTCATGTTCCTGGTTAAGAGAGGGGACGGGGCGATGTTCGTCACCCTGCGCCGGGAACAGAAAAAGTAGACGGAGGGGAGTTTCCGCCGGTCGGACCGAGATCAGAGGGGATGATATCCCCCGTCAATCATCACCTTGATTGTCCGTTCTTGCTTCGTTATATTAAACCTATAAAAGAAAGGAGAACCTCTATGGCCATCAATTTACCTGACCTTCCCTACGGAAAGGACGCCTTGACACCCTACATCGGCGCCACCACCCTGGAGTTCCATCACGGCAAGCATCATCGGGCCTACGTGGACAATGCCAACAAACTCCTTGCCGGTACGGCGCTGGAAAATACCACCCCGGAAGAGATCATCAGAAAAACCGCCGGTGATCCGGCCCAAACCGCCATCTTCAACAACGTCGCCCAGGCCTGGAACCATGCCTTCTACTGGCGGGGGATCAAGCCCAACGGCGGCGGACCGCCGACCGGAACTATAGCCGGCAAGATTGCCGCCACCTGGGGAGGCTACGACAAGTTCGTGGAGGAGTTTAAAAACGCCGGCGTAACCCAGTTCGGCAGTGGATGGGCATGGCTTGTCCTCGAAGGGGGGACGCTGAAGATTGTCAAGACCGGCAATGCCGACAATCCCCTGACCAAAGGAATGAAGCCCCTGCTCACCATCGATGTCTGGGAGCACGCCTACTACCTGGATTACCAAAACCGGCGGCCAGACTACCTGGCAACCTTCATCGACAAACTTATCAACTGGGATTTCGTGAACGCAAATTTGGATCGATGAGGGATGAAGAGTCCGCGCCCCATTATCTGGGACACCGGCAGCGTCTTAAGGAAAAATACCTGACCTGCGGTCTGGAGGGGTTTCATGATTATGAAATCATGGAACTCCTCCTCACCTACGGGATCCCCCGGAAGGACGTCAAGGAACCGGCCAAAGAACTCCTCAAACGCTTCGGCGGCTTGAAGGGGATCCTGGACGCCGGCATTGACGAGCTTCGGGAGGTGCGGGGGATCACCGCCCACACCGCCGTCCTGGTCAAACTCGTCAAGGAAATCAGCGCTGCTTATCTTCTCCAAAAGGCCCAGGAACGGCCCCAGATCTCCTGCACCGCCGAACTCATCGACTTCTGCAAAACCGCCATGGGAGCGCTGAAAGACGAGGAGTTCCGAGTATGCTATCTCGATGCCCAAAACCGCATCATCGCCGTGGAAACCGTTCAGGAGGGCATCGTCAACCAGGCCGTCGTATATCCCCGCAAGGTCCTGGAAAGGGCACTCCAGTGGAAGGCATCGGCGATCATTCTGGTCCACAACCATCCTTCCGGCCATGTCCGACCCTCCGACGCGGACATACGTCTCACCCGGACCATCCAGGAAACCGCCCGGACCCTAGATATCCTTGTCCATGACCACCTCATCATCGGGGAAAACCGCTTCTTCAGCTTTCGGGAAGAAGGCCTGATGGCCTAAAAGGGAGCGGGGGTGAAGGTAAGGAAGAAAATCCCCATGGATGCCCAGCCGATAACCCGCCGCCGACGGTCCAGGGGCACCCACTCATAGATCACCGGGGGATGATCCAGACCCATGATATAGAGGATTGCCGCCCAGATTAGCCATCCTGACCAGCTTGTTATCCCCAGGATGATCAACATCACGAAGATCATCCGCGCCAGAAACCGCTGCCGCCGACCCAAGACGGCATACGCCACATGACCACCATCGAGCTGGCCGACGGGCAGGAGATTGAGGCAGGTGACCAGTAGTCCGATCCAGCCGGAAAATGCGACGGGATGGAGGACTATGTCCATGTCCCGGGGCTGGCTGCCGTGGACGATCCAGCCAAGGAGGGAGAAGAGGAGGGAACTGCCCAAACTCATGCCGGCTTCCGCAGGCACCGGACGAACCTCCGAGAGGGCAAATCCCACCACAATCACCGGCATGGCCACCGCCAGACCGGCCACGGGTCCGGCGGCGCCGATATCGAGGAGCATGCGCCGGTCGAGGAGGGGGGACCTCATCTTGATAAAGGCCCCGAAGGTGCCGATGAACGACGGGGCCGGAATGAAATAAGGCAGTGTCACGTCTACTTGGTGATGCCGGGCCATAAAATAATGGCCGAATTCGTGAGCGGCTAGGATGATCAGCAGCGTAAATGAGAAAGGAATTCCGTGCCAGATGCCGCCGGGGGTTTCCAGGAGGTTGATCCCCTGCTGGATGGCCCCGGCAATGAGGGTCGTAAGCAGGGTCAGAACAAAGAGGGTGGAATGGATCATGTAAAAATGGCAACCAACCAATACAAAAAGGGATCGCCCTGAAAAACGGCATGTTGAAGGCCGCTTCGGGATGATCCCTCCATGTTAAAAACAGTGGGTAGGACCTGTTACCGGTCCCGGCTGAAGTTAGTTATCTACCTTTTCTTTCAACTCCTTACCGACTTTGAAAAATGGCAGCTTCTTGGGAGACACCTTGATATTCTTGCCTGTCTTGGGGTTCCGGCCGGTATAGGCCTCGTAATCGCGTACCACGAAACTTCCCAGACCCCGAATTTCTATCCTGCCCCCCTTCTTCAATTCTTCGGTAAACCCCTTGAAGATCAGATTAACCACTTCAACCGCCTTTTTCTCGGTGATATTCTCTTTTCTGCTCAATGCTTCAATCAACCCGGATTTGTTCATATACTCCTCCCTGAGAATTGCCTGTAACGCTCGTCATTTCTAATAACATGATAATATGGCTGGTTTTTCGGCGACTATTATTTATTTTGTTTTGAATGTCAAGTAATTTTTGAATATTTTTTAATACTTCTCCGAACTTGAGGAATCAGACACGCGGCCGCCTCCCGAGGGTCAAGAAACCTGCTCTGCCCTTCCGTTAGTCCCGCCAGGTTCAGCGGACCCACCGCCGTACGGATGAGTCGGACCACGGGCAGTTCCAATTGCTTAAAGGCCCGTCTCAGAATGCGGTTGCGCCCCTCGCTGATGGTGATGTCTATCCAGCAGCTCCTGTCGTTCACCTTTCCCACCTCGAAACGCAACGGGTGAAAAGGACCGTCGTCAAGTTGCAGTCCCTTTTCCAGTCGGCGCATCGCGGCCCTGGAAATATTTCCTTTGATCTTGATGTGGTAGGTCTTCTCCAGGCGAAAACGGGGATGCTGCAGCCGATAAGCCCAGTCTCCGTCATTGGTAAGCAACAGGAGTCCCTCGGAATCGTAATCGAGCCTTCCCACGGGAAAGACCCTCCCGGTTTGTTCGGGAATCAGGTCGGTAACGATCGGTCTTCCCTGGGGATCATTAAGGGTGGTTACATATCCCCGGGGTTTGTACAACATGAGATAAACATGTTCCGGCCGCGGTCCGATTAGCTTTCCGTCCACACGAATCGCGTCATCCCGACGTACCCGGAAGCCCATTTCGCTTACCGTCTGGTCATTGACCGTCACGCGACCCTGGCGGATCATCGCTTCAGCAGCTCGGCGGGAGGAGATCCCCACCCCGGCCAGAATTTTTTGCAGCCGCTCCCCCGTCAGAGAGGGCGTTGCGGAATCCTCAGCATCCTTGACCATATCTTAATTGCCTTGTAGCCGCTGTTTATTCCGGAGAACCGATAAATCCGGAAATTTCTCTCACCCTTTTATTCAGTCAAATCCTTCAGCTCTCCCAGGGTGGGCAGTTCCGAAAGGTCCTTCAGACCGAAAACCTCCAGAAACTTTTTGGTGGTGCCGTAGATCATGGGTTTTCCCGGCACATCTTTCCTCCCTAGGATCCTGATCAACCTTCTTTCCAGCAGGGTCCTTAACGGTCGGCCCGCATCGACACCCCGCAATCTGTCCACCTCGGCCTTCACTACCGGCTGGCGATAGGCGACGACCGCTAGGGTTTCCAGGGCAGCGGCCGTGAGCGCCGCGGGCCGGCCGGCCTTCATCTTCGCTATCCAAACCGCCAGATCCGGCCGAGTCCGGAACTGGTATCCACCCGCAATCTCCCGGAGCAAGAAACCTCCCCGCCGCTCTTCATGTGCTGCCATCAGTTCCCGCAAATGCACCGCCACCTCCTGCCGGTTGATTTCCCTTTCCTGAAGGATCTCAATGATCCGCTCGATGGTCAACGGCGACTCGGCGGCAAAAATCAATCCTTCAATAATCGCCTTGTTTTCATTCATGTTCTTCTTCAACAGCCGGAAACACGCGGATTACTCCGAACGGTCCCGCCTGAAAGATTCGGATCAGCCGCTGCCGGACAAGTTCGAGCAAAGCGATAAAGGTATGAATGATCAGGTGCCGATCCGTTCGTTCCTCAAGTAATTCCGCAAAGGTGAGGGACCGATGGCACTGTAATCGCTCCATAATCGTGTTGATCCGGTCCGCTAGGGAAGTGCGGTCCAGGTCTATTTCCATCCGTTCCGGTGAGGAAAGCTTGCCAAGTACCTGGCGAAAGGCATCCACTAGTTCGAACAGACCGATTTCCACCCATGGCGGCTCCACCTGCGGCAGCGCTTCGGTAACGGCCGCACTCCCTCGCGCGAATACATCCCTGTCCAGCAATTCCCGGGCCTGGAGGGATTGGGAGGCGTTCTTGAAGGACTGGTATTCCAGAAGTTGCTCCACCAGTTCCCGGCGCGGATCAAGCTCTTCCTCCCCCTCTTCCGTCGTTTCCGGAAGGAGCATTTTCGACTTGATATGAACCAGTGTCGCCGCCAGGACCAGGTATTCACCGGCTAGATCTAAATTCAGCGCTTTGAGCGCCTCGATGTACTCAAGGTATTGCCGAGTAATCAGAGCGATGGGTATGTCGTATATATCAAGCTCGTTTTTCTTGATCAGATGGAGGAGAAGGTCCAGGGGACCCTCGAAGATATCGAGCTTGACTTCATAATCCATAGCTGATCTTCATTGCCGCCCGGACCTCTTCCAGCGTCCGCTCCGCCACCGACCGGGCACGGAGATCTCCGGCGGCGACAATATCCCGGACCTCCTGGAGGTGATCCCGATAGTATGCCTGGCGCTCGTGCAAGGGGAGCATAGCCGCACCGATGTTTTTCCCGAGGATTTTCTTGCAATCCGTGCAGCCGATGCCAGCCTGCCGGCATTCCGTCTCGATCTCCCGGGTCTTTTCCCAATCCGTGTAGAGCTGATGAAAGGTGAAGACGTTGCACAACTCGGGCCGACCGGGATCGCGGCGGCGCTGACGCTGGGGATCGGTGAACATTGAGGCGACCTTATTTTGCAGCGCCTCGCCCGTATCGCTCATATAAATCGAGTTTTCATAGGACTTGCTCATCTTCCGACCGTCGATCCCCAGAAGCTTGGGAACCTGGGTCAAGAGCGGCTCCGGAATCGGGAAGACCTCCCGGTACAGAAAATTGAACCGCCGGGCGATCTCCCGAGTCAGCTCGATGTGGGGCAGTTGATCAACCCCCACGGGGACGCCGTAGGCTTTGTACATGATGATATCCGCCGCCTGGAGAACCGGATAGCCAAGAAAGCCGAAGGTGGAAAGATCCTTGCTGCTCAGTTCCTCCTTCATCTCCTTGTAGGTGGGGTTTCGCTCCAGCCAGGGCAGCGGTGTGATCATGGACAGGAGGAGCCACAGCTCCGCATGCTCCTTGATCTGGGACTGGACAAAGAGTGTGCTCCGGTCCGGGTCGAGACCGGCGCTCAGCCAGTCGATGACCATATCCATTATATTATCGGCTATTTCGCTCGTATCGGCATAATCGCTCGTCAGGGCATGCCAGTCGGCAACGAAATAGAAACACTCATAAGCTCCGTCGTTCTGCAGCTCCACCCAGTTCTTGAGGGCGCCGTGATAATTTCCCAGGTGCAGTTTGCCCGTGGACCTCATGCCGCTCAAAATTCTCTTTTTCGTCACTTAACCTCCGCTAATCCGCCATCCGTGATGCCCATACGCCTGGGAAAGCAATGGCATCGCGGCGGCGTTGTTTCTATGCTTCTCACCACCGTCAGAGGTGGCCGTATAACAGAAAGGCCCCGGACTGTCAAACTCGGCGGGAATATTACCGCTATTGATCGCTGCGTTTCAGGATGAAAAACATCCTCCCCTTTTCCTTCATTGCCCCGGCGGTTCTTTCCGCCACCGGTCCGGTGCCGCAAAAGAGGTCCACCCGCCCCGGACCCTTGATGGCCGCCCCGGTGTCGTGATTCAGGACCAAGCGGGAAAAGGGCTGCCAGGACAGGATCCTGCCGTCATCGGCAAATACCGGTTTGCGGGTCTCGATCATAGCCAAGGCCCCCTTGGGATATAGATCGAGGTCCGTGGCAATGGACCTTTCCGGAACTAGGGTGAGCCCCAGGGCCCCCAGAGGGCCTTCCGGAACGATGCGAAAAAAGATATAGCGTTGATTGTAGTTCATAAGTTCCTGCCGTTCCTCGGGGCGTTCGCGGAGGACCCGTTTCATCTGTTCATAAGACCTTTCCCCCTCCGCCAAAAGGCCCCGGGATGCCATCATCCCCGTCAGGCCCCGAAACGGCCGGCCGTTGGACTGGGCATAATTCACCGCTATCTGGCGGCCATCCGCCAGACGGATCTTCCCGGAGCCCTGGATATGAAGCGAAAACAAATCCACCGGATCATCAACCCAGGCAATTTCCAGACCCCGTCCCGCCAGGACGCCTTGGGAATCGATCTGCCGGCGGCTGAAATGGGGAAGCACTTCGCCCTTGTCCAATCTCCCGATCAATCGGCCCTGGCCCCATGTCCCCTCGAAGCGGTCGAGGCGTATTACCACGGTTTCTTCCGGGATTCGATAGAGGGGATAACGGCAACGCTCCGTCCTTGTGAGGCTGCCGTTGAGAATTGGTTCGTAATAGCCTGTAAATACAGTATCTTCGTCAGCCGCGACGATTTCGAATTCCGCCCGAATGACCCTTTCCTTTGCCACCGCCGACAAATCGCTTTTCATGATCTTTAGAAAACTCTCCAAACCGGAGATCATCTCTACCGCCGAGTAGCAGCGGTCCCGGAGGCAGTGCGTTTCCTCGGCGCCCCGGCTCCGGTAGTATTGGATGCTCACCGCGATGGCCTTTTCCAGGGAGGGGAGATCGAGATCATCGAATGGCACTGTCCCTTCCTGAACCTGACTAGAAGGGGGAATGCGGGGCGAATCATCCCGGGACAGATCGGAAACCGGTCTACAGGAAGCGATGAACAGCAGCGTAGGCAGGAGGAGCAACAGTAGGTGGAAACAGGTATGAGGTAAGCGCTTCATAATTCGATGATCATCGCCACTTCATCGCAGTAGTCGGGATATTTTGGACAACGGAAACAGTCCGTCCAGATTTTCTCCGACAGAGAGGAGCGGTTCACGGCGTGAAAACCGACCCGTTGAAAGAATTCCCTTTTATAAGTGAGGGTGAAGATGCGAAATAGTTCCAAGGTGATGGCCTCGGATATGCAGGCCTCCACCAGAATTCTGCCGATGCCCCGCCGTCGGAACGCCTCATCCACGTACAGGGAGCGCACCTCGGCCAGGTTTTCCCAGATGATGCTCATGGCGCAGATACCGGTGATGAGCCCTTCCTCATCATCATAATAGACAAAGAAGTCCCTAAGGCTGCCGTAAATGTCCATCAGGGACCGGGGCAGGATCTCCTCCTTGCTAGCCGAGACATTGATCATCTTGTGAATAGTCTTGACATCGCCGATCCGCGCTTTCCTCAACATCACTCTCTCCTTCCGGCCCTGGCCAGCATTTCCCGGGCATGTTTTTTCGTCGTCACGGTTATGTCCAGACCGCTGAGCATGCGGGCGATCTCCTCGACCCGTGCCTCTTCACCCAGTTCCCGGACCTGGGTCTCCGTCCGATTCTCGCCCACATTCTTGGTTACCAGGTAGTGCCGGTCTCCGTAACAGGCAATCTGGGGCAAATGGGTGATACAAAGCACCTGGTGACGCTCTGCCACCGCCCGGATCTTTTTCCCGACGATTTCCGCCGTGGCTCCGCCGATACCGCTGTCCACCTCGTCAAAGACCATCGTCCCCACGGAAGCCACTCGGGCCAGGACATTTTTCATGGCGAGGACCAACCGCGACAGTTCGCCTCCCGAGGCTACCCGGGAAAGGGGTTTGGGTACTTCCCCGGGATTTGCCGAAAGATAGAACTCGAGGCGGTCGGTCCCCCGGGGGGTGAAGGTATCCTCCCCATTGCCGTTATCCTGGAAGACCACCGAGAACACCGCCGCCTCCATCCTCAGGGCATGGATCTCACGTTCGATGTCCTTCTGCAATAGCCCAGCGGCTACCTGCCGGGCCGCCGACAACTCGCCGGCCTTAGCTTCCAGCTCCCTTCGGACGGTCTGGAGGGATGAATCTGTCTCCTCGAGTTCCCTGCCCAGGGAAGCGATCCCGTCCAGTTCCCGCTCCAAAGCATCTTTCTTTTCCAACACCGCCGCCAAGGTGGCCCCGTGCTTTCTCTTCAGTTTGTTGATCAGTTCGATCCGTGTTTCGATCTGTTCCAACCGCTGGTCATCACCGGCCAGGCCCTGGGCATAATTCCGAAGTGTATAGGCCGCATCCTCCAAATGATAGTAAATGTCGTCCAGTTGCGCTTCCGTGACCGTAAGGCGCGGATCGATCTTTTTGATCTCCCCGACGGCATTTCTGACGATTCTTAGTTCTTTTAGCAGGGAATGTTCCCGGCCATAGAGAATTTCGTGCGCCGTCACCGCATAATCCGTAAGTTTCCGGATATTGGTGAGGATCTGCTTCTCTTCCGCCAGATGGCCATCCTCTCCGGTCTCGAGGGCTGCGGCTTCGATCTCAGCATGCTGAAAACGGAGGAACTCTTCCCGCTCTTCCCGTTGTCGCTGCCGGATCTCCAAGGTTCGCCGCCGCTCTTTCAGAACCTGATATCGGTTATAGATGACTTCATAGTCACCCCGCAATCCCTGGAGACCGCCGAAGGCATCGAGGATATCGAGATGATGGTCCTCCTTGAGCAGGAGTTGGTGCTCATGTTGGCCGCAGATATTGAGAAGCGATTCCCCCAGTTCGGCGAGCATGGCCAGACTGGCAAGATTTCCGTTGATGTAAACCCGGTTTTTCCCCCCCCGGGAGATAACCCGCCGCACCACCATTTCGTCTCCAGCCTCCAGTCCCCAGCCCACCAACCGGGCCCGGATTCCGTGCTGATCCGAAACCAGGAAGCGGGCTTCCACCGTTGCCGTATCGGCGGTGGAACGGATCATATCCACGGAAGCCCGGTCTCCCAGTAGGAGACTCACCGCTCCCATGATGATGGATTTACCGGCCCCCGTTTCTCCAGTAAGGATATTCATGCCGTTGCTGAACGTTATGTCCAGAGCCTCGATAATGGCGAAATTTCTGATGCTCAGTTCGGCTAACATCTTCCTCGTTAAGCAGCCCTCGTTTCTAAAGATCAGCGTCTTTTCATCCTGGGCGCTGTATCCCAGCCGTCAACCCGCGCCAACCGAGCTTGGAGCGAAGGATTTCCATATAATCGCGATGGGGTGAGACGACAAGAAGCGTTACATACTCGGATTTACGGACTGTCATGACATCTCCCGATTTCAGGGTATGAAAGATCTGACCGTCAAGCGTTACCGTAGCCCCCTGCTCTTTGGACCAGAGCGCCACCCGGATGTTGACGTCTCCGGGAAGAATGACCGGTCGGTTCGTCAAGGTGTGGGGGCAGATGGGATTGATAATTATGGAATCATGCTGAGGAAATACGATGGGTCCCCCGGCGGAAAGGGAATAGGCCGTGGATCCCGTGGGGGTGGAGACGATTAATCCGTCTGCCTTGAAGGTGTTCAGATAACAGCCGTCCACCGCCGTTTCCATTTCCACGATCCGGGACAGATTACCCCGATTGATCACTACATCGTTGAGGACCGTACGTTTCTTGACCACTTCGCCGCCGCTTTCTATGGTGATATCGAGCATCATCCTTTTTTCCGTACGAAATCCCTGGCAGCGGAAGATTTCGAAGGCATCAATCATTTCGTTGAGATTGACTTCCGTCAGATAACCGAAGCCGCCCAGATTGATCCCCACAATGGGTACGGAAAATTCCCGCACCGCCCTGGCTGTCCTCAACATGGTGCCGTCGCCGCCGAAGACGGCGATGATATCCGCCCGGACAGCGAGTTGCCGCCGGTCATATCCGGGACCGTCGCCGATGGACGCGGAGATGCCCTTGTCCAGATAGACCTCGATTCCGTGCTCGAGGCACCAGTCTCTCAATTTTTGCGTGACTTCTCCGGCTTTATCCTTCGCCGTATTGGCAACGATCCCTACTTTACGCACCTTCTTGTCCACCTCGTACCAGGAAGTCCATAGCTATTGGCTCCCCGTTCATCCCACCGGACGCACCGGCCACACCAATGCGCCGCTTCTCATTAAAACTGGCTTCTCATTGATTACGAAGCAGTCTTCCCGGCATTTCGGCCATTATCTGTTCACAATCCCGGGCAATAGCATTCACGACTTCGCCGGCGGCGGGAAGATCTCTGATCGCCCCGGCGGCCTGACCGATCTGAAGTTCTCCTTCCACCAGGTCTCCATCGAACATGCCCATTTTCGTTCGTTTTTCCCCGATGATCCGGAGCAGTTCCTCCTCTCCAGCCCCCCTCTTTTCCGCTTCCACAACCCTCTCATACCAGGCGTTTTTAATTACCCGGGCCGGAATCAATTTACGGAGAATGAGAAAGGTATCGGTAGGAGAGGCCTCCAGCATCATTCGCTTGAAATTTTCATGGGCGCTGGACTCGCGGGTCGCAGCAAAGCGGGTGCCAATCTGGACCCCCGACGCCCCCATGGCGAGCGCGGCGGCCATCCCCCGGCCATCGAATATACCCCCGGCGGCAATCACGGGAATCTTCACTGCATCGACGCTCTGGGGTACAAGGACCATGGTGGTCAATTCATCCCGACCGTTATGGCCTCCGGCCTCAAATCCCTCCACCACCACGGCATCTACACCGGCCTCTTCACACTTGACGGCCAGTTCCGGGGTCGCCGTTACATGCGCCACCTTGATCCCACGTTCTTTGAAGCGGGAGATGTATTTACGGGGGCTGCCGCCGGAGGTGAAGACCACCCGGACTTTTTCTTCCAGGACGATCTGGGCCATCTCTTCGGCATACTGAAAAAATATCGGGAGATTCACTCCCCAGACCCCCTCGATGCCTTCCTTTTTGATCTTGCGGATGTGCTCGCGGAGCAGATCCGGGGTCATGGAGCCGGCGCCGATAAGACCCAGGGCACCTGCTTTAGCCACGGCTGCGGCCAGACGCCAGCCGCTGACCCAGATCATGCCGCCCTGAACGATAGGATAGCGGATCCCGAAGATTTCCGTAACTCTAGTAGCGATCATTTTTTCTTTTCCTATAGATTTATTGGGTTCATATCTTTAGAAATTACATTAAGAAATAGGTCCCGCTGGCCACGAAATTTTCCGGGCCTATAATCACACACCACCACACCATAAAATGTAATGATACGACCTGCCACCACCACCAAAGATCCGAGTTTGCCAGCCTGTATTTGCAGACGATCATGTTACAATTTTTTTTAAGGTGGCATTATCCGAGTGCCTGGCAGTATTCTTCCCGGACATAGTCCGGCAGGGAATTCCCCATGGCCTCCGAGAGGATATCCGCCGCCCCGCCCATGGCGGCCAGGGTCCGCACCATCAGCACCTCCTTGAAGGTGCGGGGGGGATAAACCCTCCGCACGGTGCTTCTTTCCCGGTCAAAGAACTGGAGATAACCCCGTCGCACCGTCCGTCCGTAGACATTGATCGTGACCGCGATATCTCCGGAGGTGTTCTCCATTTGATGAATGCCGCCGTCAAGAGGAAAGACGGTGGTTATCTCTCCAGGTTTCAAAACCTTTTCCTCTGTCGCTTCGAGCTCCGCATGACCCGCCACGGCGCCGTCATCGAGACGGAGATACTTAACCTCCCTGATTTTATTGATATAACTTCCCACTATCCCCCAGGAACCGTGATCATGGATCGTATCCACGGAATAGGACTCCCAGATGTAGGCCAGGATAAGAAAAGACTGGTCGGGACTGCGATAGAGGGTGATTTCGTTCGGCCAGAGGGTAGGCGGTTGCTGTTTGAACCAGGTCCTCTCTGCTAGGACCTCCCGGATGAAGTCGCGCCACCAGAGATCCGAGGAAAGGAGTTCCTGAACCAGTGGGATTCCCGCAGCGACGGCGTTTTCGGCATCCTCTTTTCCGGCAGCCGCCGCTTTGAACCGTCGGCAAAAACTTTCAAAATCCTTATGCACTTATTCAACTCTCCTTATCAAAGGCGTATCATTCTCCCTCCGCTCGTTGAAGTCAGGGGAGGAGGAAATCTCAACGCGTTTTTTTATAATAAAGCCTCAGATTCCCCCTTACCCTCTTGTGACCCTGTCACAGATTACGGTCACCGTGGCCTTGGCAGCCTTTAGTGAATGTATGCCCTTCCCCACCATTCATGGCTCCTTGACGCCGTATCGCCGGATATGCTGCCAGGAACGGTAGTCCACATGATCGGGGTCGGCCACCAGCACTTCCCGTTCCCGGAGATATTTCTTCATCATGCCCTTTTGTTGGTAGAGCTTCCGGTCGGCACCGACGGGACAGACCTTGATGCAGATCCCGCAGGGATACGACCGCCTGCTGGTGAGTTCTTCTGCCATTTCCAGGCACGCCGTTTTGTCGTAGTCCCCTGGAATACAGTCATCACGGACCCGCAGGGCCTCTTTGGGGCAACACTTCACGCAGGCCTCGCATTTGATGCACAGTTCTTTCTCCACCAGGGGGTCGGGAGGCGGGGCGGCTGCGGTGAAAATAGAAACGAGACGAACCCGGGGTCCGAATTCCGGCGTCAGGAGGCAGTGGTTCCGGCCGATGGTTCCCAGACCCGCGTATTTGGCCGCCTGGACATGACCGAAGGCGGCTCCGTTCCAACGACGCAGGTCCTTAAGGCTGCTGTAACCGTCACGGCTGAAGAAAGTTGCGACATGACCAAGGCGATTCAGATGGCGGGTGACATCATAAGCTAGCGCGTCAAGCTTTCTGTTGACGGTTTTGTACAATTCCATATGCATGACAGATGGTGTTGTTTCCACAATAGGCAGCGGCATGCCCAGCCCGAGGACGACCACGGTCCGCGCCGGCGACCAGATTCCCTGAGGACGGAATTCCAGAGGGATAATCCCTTCCTCAATCCATCTTTCCACCGGGGCAAAACCGACGATGTCCGCCCCCGCTTCCTGACAAAAATATTTAAGGTTATATGATAATTCCTCTTTTTTCATGGCGGCATTTTAAACTATTTCTCCCCCCATGTAAATACGAGAAACCACCGGGAGAATCAATTTGTGTGCTCTTGGAAACCAACGCGGGGAATGACCAGAAGTGGAAATGTCCGAAGATTATTCTCCCCTGTAGGCGTATAAAAAAACCCGCATTTTCAGCGGGTTTTGTACTTCTTGGGACTGTCTTGGATTGCCAAATGGTGGAGGCGGGGGGAATCGAACCCCCGTCCGGAAATATTCCACTGCAGGTTCTTCGTGCGGAGCCTCTGATTTACTTTCGCCGCCGGCCCCTCCCAGAGGCAAGATGTACCGTGACTATCCTGTATGAATTCGCCTCCCTCCCCTCAGGCCTGAGAGTTCGGCTATCCTGCCTGTATTACGCCCTGTCCGACCCGGCAGGCATGACCGGCAGAACGTTAGCCGTCTTACGCGGCTAAGGCGTATTCGTAGTCGTTTGCGACTATTTTTTTCCTACCTATTTAACGAGGCCTGTAGGAACCTCGGCACGCTGCTACAGCTT
>JAKQIZ010000121.1 GCA_029561465.1 Deltaproteobacteria bacterium
AGTCATGATGGAGACGACGAAGTAAAAAGCTCCAGAGGCAAGGCGCGCGAATCCTGAGGAATGAGGCGTACTTGTGCGTACGTCGCAGTGACGAAGGATGAAGCGCAACGCCGCATATGGACTTTTTACGATGTCGTCAAGATTGACCAGGGAGGAGAAATATGATCGCCAGTCAGTTATCCATTTTCGCGGAGAATAAGCCGGGCAAGCTCGCCGCCGTGACGGAAATCCTCGCCAAGGGGAAGATAAACATCCGGGCGACGGCCATTTCCACCTCCGATACCTTCGGGGTGATCCATCTCATCGTGGACGATCCGGAAAAGGCCCAGGCCGCCCTGACCAAGGCGGGGATGCTCGTCAAGATCCGCCCGGTTCTCGCCGTCCTCCTGGACGACCGTCCCGGCGGTCTGGACAGGTTGGCCCAACTCATGGCCAAGGAAGGCATCAACGTCAACAACGCCTATGGCTTCGTCCTGGAAAACCGGGTCAGCGCCGTTTTTGTCGTGGATGTGGACGACCCGGAACGGGCCGTCAAGATCATCGAAAAGAAGGGGTTCAAGACCCTGGACGCCGAGGCGCTGGCGGCGGTGGAACCTTTCCATTACATGAAATACTGAGGGAGGCATACCAAGATGACGAGAAAAGAGACCGGCTCCTTCCGGATGAAACATCCGCCGGACCGCCAGGTGGCGCCGGCCATCACGGAGGCCGTCCGGAACCGCAAGCGGAACAACGAGTTGAGCTGCGCCCAGGCGGAGCGTATCGCCGGACAGCAGCAGGTGGATCTCGCCGAAATCGGGGTGGCGCTGGACCTGCTGGAGGTGCGAATCGGCAAGTGCCAGTTGGGGCTCTTCGGTTATGAGCCGGCGAGCAAGGCCGTGGCGCCCGCCGTCGCTGTGGCGCCGGCGCTGGCGGCGGCGATCCGGGAAGCCCTGGCGGGCGGCCGTCTCCCCTGTAAAGCCGCCTGGGATATCGCCGCCCGGATGAAAATCGGGCGCAAAAAGGTGGCGGCGGCCTGCGAGGCCCTGCGGATAAAGATCAAACCCTGCCAGTTGGGGGCCTTTTAAACCTTTCCCCGCTGTTCGTCGTACCGGGCCAGAACGAAGAGCATGTCGGCCAGGCGGTTCAGATACTCATGGATGTGGGGATTGTCCACCAGGCCCTCCCGTTTGAGGAGGGCCACCTTTCGTTCCGCTCGGCGAACGATCGTCCGGCCGACGTCGATCTGGGCGGCGACCACCTTATCCCCGGGGTAGATGAATTCTTTTTTCAGTTTGACCACCTGCTGGAGTTCATCGATGAGATCTTCGAGACGCTGGGCGTCGGCGGCACCGATGCGCACCCCGAGCTTCGGGATGTCCCCGGGCAGGCTGGACAGCTCCGCCCCCATGGTCAGCAGGTCTTTCTGCACGCCGAGGATGATCTCCCCAATCCGCCGGTCATCGGTCATGGCCCTGGCCACCCCGAGGGCCGAGCTCGCCTCGTCCAGGACGCCGTAAGCCTCCGGTCTGGGATCGTATTTCGGTACCCGCTGCCCGCCGAGGAGACTCGTTTCCCCTCCATCCCCCTTTTTCGAAAACTTCATCTATTCCTCCTTTCCACATAGCATTTGACGATTCCCGCGATGGTATCGCCGTTCCTCCGGGCGCACTGAAGGACCTGCTCCATCGTCAGTTCCCTATCCACCAGCCCATGGGCATAGTTGTCCACGGAACACAAAGAGGCATAGTCCATTTCCAGCTCCCGGGCGACGATGGCCTCGGCGGCCATGGTCATGCCCACCAGATCGGCGGCCCGGGACATGAGTCTGATCTCCGCCTTCGTTTCAAAACGCGGGCCCGCGGTCTGCCAGTAAACCCCCCCATCGACGGCGGCAATCCCGCAATCGGCGGCGGCGGCCAGCCACTTTCTCCGTACTTCCTCGCTCAGGTCCGGCGTGACGTGGGCGGCAGGCGTGGAATGTACCGAGGGTCCGGGATGGAGCATGATGAAATCGTCGGGAACGACCAGGACCCCGGGCGGCAGGGCCTGTTTGAGGGAACCCGTGGAATTGATCCCGATTACCTCCCGGACCCCCAGGCTCTTCAAGGCGGCTAAGTTCGCGGGATGATCGACGCGATGGGGCGGGACATAGCGCCGGGGGTCGCCCCCGTGGCGGGGGAGGAAGGCGATATCCTCGGTGACAAGGACAAAAGCCCGCCCCCAGTCCGTGTCGATCCATCTTTCCTCGGGGTCGGCGAGGATCCCCTTCTCCCGGAGGGCAATGGTCCCGGAGATGATTCCCAGTCGTTCCATGGCGGTCAACCTCGCAGTGAATGGAAAAGTGCTTTGCCTTATAACAGATTAATCGCCACTAGTCAAAACGCGCAAGCACGGATTCTCCACACAATTCGGACGGCATTTATCACCGCTTTCGCCCCCCCCCGGACCGGCGGGCCAAGGGCGCGGGGGCATCCCGCCCCGGCCGGTGTGGACGGCGGCGCGGCGGGGGCGGAAAATTTCGATTTGACATATCCGGGGATGTGTCATAACTTGAAGTCGTCAACAAAGTAACGCGACAAAAGGAGGATACCTCATGGCAGAAGAGGTCAAACATGTGGGCGACGGCGATTTCGATCAGGAGGTCGTCAACTCCGATATTCCGTCCATCGTGGATTTCTGGGCCCCGTGGTGCGGGCCGTGCCGGGCCCTCGGTCCCATGGTGGAAGATCTGGCCGCCGAGTACAAAGGCCGGGTTAAGGTAGCCAAGCTGAACATCGATGAAAGTCCCCGCACGGCGGAAAAGTACGGCGTCCGGAGCATCCCGACCCTGATGCTGTTCAAGGACGGCAAGTTGCTGGACACCCTCATCGGCCTCGTTCCCAAGGACAAGCTCGAGGCCTTCGCGAAGAAAGGCTTATGATCAAAAACGCTAACATACGCAGACAGGCCCTGCTGATCCTCCTTTTCATCCTGACGGTCAGCGTCGGCGGGTGCGCCTGGTGGAAAGACTTGTGGTCGCGCAAGCAGATGGCCAAAGGCACCCCGGAAGCCTTGTATTCGGCGGGCGTGGCGGCTTACCAGGACGGTCGGTACAAGCGGGCCGTGGAGTACTTCACCCGCCTCAAGGAGGAGAACCCCCTGCACCCTCTGGCCCTGCAGGCGGAAATCGGCATCGGGGACGCCCATTTTTCCGACGATGAATTCGCGGAAGCGGAACTGGCCTATACGGACTTCGTAAGTCTTCACCCAACCAACGAAAACAACCCCTACGTCATCTATCAGATCGGTATGTGCCACTACAAACAGATGTCCTCCATCGATCGGGACCAGTCCGAAACCGTCAAGGCCGCCCGGGAGTTCGAACGCGTCATAGCCCGCTACCCGAGCAGCAAGTTCGCCTTCCTGGCAGAGCAGAAGCTCCGGGAATGCCGCCAGCAGTTGGCGGAACGGGAGTTTTATATCGGTGAGTTTTACTTCAAACAGGGAAAATACGAGGCGGCCTTGAAGCGTTTTCAGACCGTGGCCAAAATCTACCCCCACATTGGTCTCGACTACAAGGCCAAAGCCTATATCGCCGAAACGCAGAAACGCATCTTGAAGGCGGAGCAGAAAAAGGCTTCGTCGAAGGGGATCAGCTCCGGAGCCGGGCCAGTGTCCGGTGCAGACATGTCTCCGGGGGCCGGGAGGAATCAACAGTAAGCCGGTTGTCCTCCGGCAGGCCGTCCTCCCGGTCATAGTCTCCTTTCTGGGCGGCGTAGATCTCCCATCGGCCATCCGAGGCCTCCCGCGGGTCCCGCGCCCGCCGCTCCAGCCTTTCCCGGACCGCCTCGTCGGGGCAGACGCATTCGACCAGCAGGAAGGGAACCCCGAGCCGCCTGGCCAGCGCCATGGCGTCGTTACGCTGGCGGGCCCGTTTGTAGGAGGCGTCGATGATGACGGGCCGCCCTGATTGCAGCAGTTCCGCCGCCCGTTCATGGGCGGCGGCGTAAGTCTGCTCCGAAATGTCTTCCCCGTAAATCCCCTGTCCGAATTCCACATGATGCCGGTCCGTGGGCGCCAGGTTCAGGAGTTCCTTGCGGAGGACATCGGTGCGGATCACCGCCGCCCCCAGGCGGGGCGCCGCCAGGGAGGCCAGGACGCTCTTCCCCGTCCCCATCAGCCCGGTGATGAGGATCAGCGCCGGTTGTTCCAGGCGGGCCGCGTAGGTGTAGGCCAGATCGAAATAGCGCACGGCGAGCTGCCGCGCCTCTTCCTTTCCCCGGACGTCGATGGCGGGATCGTCCAACCGGAAGCTTACCACCTTGCCCCGGACATAGGCGTAATAGCACTTGTAGAAATTGATCAGCCCCAGGAGTTCCCCGTCCCCGGCCAGGCGGGCGTAATCCGTCACAAAGCGGTCGGCGTGGTCCTCATAGCCGTTGTAATCGAGATCCATGGCGAGAAAGGCCGCCTCCGCCGCCACGTCGCTGTAGCGGAAACGCTCGTTGAATTCGATGCAATCGAAAATGACAATCTCGCGGTCCACGACGATGTGCTCCAGGTGCAGATCGCCGTGACCGTCGCGGATGCGGTGTTCCCGGACCCGTCTGGCCAGGAGGGCGGCGTTTTCCTCCATAAACCGGAAGATATAGTTCCTGATGAACCGGAACTGAAAGTCAGGAATGGTCATGCCGATGTATTTCTCCGTCTGGGCGAAATTCTCTTCGTGATTGTGGCGGATCGTCTCCGGAGAGCCGATCTCGTCGATGCGGCCCCCCGTTTCGGCCTGCCGGTGGAAGGCGGCAAGCTTATCCGCAATCGCCGTGAAAACCGCCGGGTCGAAGTCCCGGGCGACGATGAGGCGCTTCAACATCCGCTCCGGCGGGAGTTTGCGCATCCGGACGGCGTAATCCACCACCCGTCCCCCGGCGCCGCCGTCGGCCCCCAGGACCAGACGGCCGTCCCGACCCTCTTCCCGGATCGTCGCCACCTCCAGATAGGTCTCCGGGGCCAGCCGCCGGTTCAGGCGCAGCTCCTCGTGGCAGTAATGCCGGCGCTTTTCCAAGGTGGTAAAATCGAGGAATCCGAAATCCACGGCCTTCTTCACCTTGTAAACTTCATCGCCGGCGATGAAGACATAGGAGATGTGGGTCTGCACCATCTCCACCCCCGCCGGACGGTGAGGATAGAATCCCGGATCGCTCATGGCCGCGACAAGCCGCGGATGGGTCATGGAAGATTCTCCTTCATGATCAGTAGGCCTCCTTGTCGTCCCGGAGGTCTTCCCCGGTTACGGGCCCGCGGAATATCCGGTAAACCCAGAATTGGTAAACCGCCACCACGGGGACGAAGATCGCGGCGACGACGGTGAGGATCCTGAGGGTATAATCGCTGGCCGCGGCATTGTAGATCGTGAGGCTGTAAAGGGCATCGGGACGCGCCGGGACCAGTTGGGGATAAAGACCGGCGAATCCTGTCATGACGATCAGGATGACGGCGGCCCCGGAAGCGAAAAAGGCGGCGGGAAACCTCTTGCTCATGATGGCCATGCCCATCCCCAACAGGGAGGCCACCACCCCGGCGGGAAGGAGCAACAGGACATAATTATTGATATAACTGGCAAAAATGGATGTGACGAAGGCGGTGTTCACGAAGAACAGCGCCGTCGCCGCCACCAGAACCGCCCAGATCTTCATGGCGAATCGCCGCACCCTCGCCCCCAGTTCGTCCCCGGTCTTGACGGCCAGCCAGAGGGCGCCGTGACCGCCGAGCATGACGACGAACATGACGCCGGTCAAAAGTCCGTAGCGGTTGAACAGGGAAAAGAAGCCCCCCTGGTAGCCCTGGGCGTTCAGGGGCAGTCCCTGAAAGATATTGCCGAAAAGGACCCCGAAAAGAAAGGCCGTAGTCAGACTCCCGAGAAAAAAGGCCATATCCCATCCGCGCCGCCAGGCGGGGGAATCGCTCTTGCCGCGGAATTCCAGAGCGGCGCCCCGGACGATCAATCCGAAGAGGATCAAAAGCAACGGCAGATAAAAGGCGCTGAAGATCAGGGCAAAGGCCGCGGGAAAGGCGGCAAAGGTAACCCCGGCTGCCGTCACCAGCCAGACCTTGTTGCCGTCCCAAACGGGGCCGATACTGTTCATGGCTAGGCGCTTTTCGAGGTCGTTGCGGGGCAGGAAGGGATGGAGGATGCCGACGCCCAGATCGAAGCCGTCCAGGAAGAAATATATGGCCCAGAGGACCGCCCAGAGGGCAAACCACAGCGATTGATAATCCATCAGCTCAAACCTCCGGTCCTTTTCTGGCGTATTTTGCCAGCAGATAGATGTTTATCCCCCAGAGAATGCTGTAAAGGAGGGTGAACCCGGCGAGAGACACCGCCGCCTGAAACGTCGAGACGCCCCGGGAAACGGCCTCCGAGGTCTTTAAAACCCCATAGACGATCCAGGGCTGCCGCCCCACCTCCGCGACGATCCATCCCAGCTCCCCGGCCAGATACGGCAGCGGCAGGGCCAGAATCAGCGCCTTGAGCAAGAGGGGTTGTCTTTCCAGCGCCTCCTTCCGGGACAGGAAGAAGGCCAGGGCGCTCAGCAGGATGAAGAGCCCCCCCAGGGCCACCATGAGGCGGAATCCCAGGAAGGTCTCCCACACCGGCGGCCGCTCCTCCTTGGGAAAGGCCTTGAGGCCCTTCACTTCGGCGTTGAAATCCTTGAAGGCCAGGAAGCTCACCATCTTGGGGATGCCGAGCAGTTCCACGGCATTGCGTTCGTTGGTCGGATCGGGGACCAGAAGCAGGTAAAAGGGCACGCCCCGCTCGGTCTCCCAGAGGGATTCCATAGCCGCCAGTTTGGCCGGCTGGGCCTTCCCCACCTCGGCCCCGTGGAAGTCGCCGACAAGGACGATGAGGAGTGAGCTTGCCAGGCCGAAGGTCGCCGCGATCCGGAAGGATTTTTTGAAGAGGGGCAGATGGTTCTTTCTGAGGATATGCCAGGCGGAGATCCCCAGGACGAAAAAGGCCGCCACGACATAACCGGCGAGGATGGTATGGAAGAATTTCAACCACCCGTAGCCGCTGGTGAGGATTGCCATGAAATCGACCAGTTCGGCGCGATTGTTCCGGATGGCGAAGCCCACGGGGTGCTGCATCCAGCCGTTGGCGAGGAGGATCCAGAGGGCCGACATATTCGTCGCGATGGCGACGATCCAGATGGACAGGGCGTGGAGGCGGGGGGATACCTTATTCCACCCAAACACCCACAGGCCGATGAAGGTCGCCTCGAGGAAAAAGGCAAGCAGCGCCTCGATGGCCAGCGGCACGGCGAAGATATCGCCGACGTAGCGTGCATACTCCGCCCAGTTCATGCCCAGTTGGAACTGGAGGGAAAGACCCGTCGCCACCCCCAGGGCGAAGTTGATGAGGAAGAGCTTGCCCCAAAACTTCGTCATCCCCAGATACATCTCGTCCCGGGTGCCCACGTAGCGGCTCTCCATGTAGGCCACGAGGATGGAAAGGCCCAGGGTGAGGGGTACGAAGAGAAAATGAAACATCGCCGTCACGGCGAACTGGATCCGGCTCAGGGCCAGGGCGTCCATAAGCACCTCCGCATCGGACAGGGAATGACCTTTTTTTACTTTTTTACAATGTCATCACGTTTTACGGCCCGATGAACATCCGCCCGAATGATCGTTCGAGACATCCTCCCTTCATGCCGCTGGTAATATTTATATCAGTTCCGGCTTATATTATCAACGGTCCAGTTTCGGAAAGAACGGGTAGAAGCGCTACCCTGTCCCCCTTTTGCCTTGACTCCCCAACGCCCTTTCCCTATACTGATTCAAATAATAAACTTGTATCTTAATTACTTAATCCAGCGCAGTTTCCCCCGGCGATAAACGGATAACCGGCGGGAACGAAGATGTTGACATGAAAATGCCCCTACCCATCCCCCACCGCAACCGCCAGCCCCTCAACCGCGGGCAGGTCTGGATAAGGGCCCTTCGCCTCCACTTTGTCCTCCCCAGCGTCCTGCCGGGGGTTCTCGGCGCGGCCGTTGCCTGGTCCCAGGGTTACGCGGTCAGGTTCCCGGATTTCATCCTGACACTCGCCGGGGTTGCCGTCAACCACCTGGGCCTGAATATGATCGACGACGTCTTCGATTATCGC
Source organism: Deltaproteobacteria bacterium (assembly GCA_029561465.1). Classification (GTDB taxonomy): domain Bacteria; phylum Desulfobacterota; class Syntrophia; order Syntrophales; family UBA8958; genus UBA8958. The sequence goes on from JAKQIZ010000121.1 coordinate 8,129, forward strand.
CACAACATCGATCTGAAGAAATCCCACGAGAAGAACCCCTTCACCGGCGGGAGCGGCGTCCTGACCGACGGATTGCTCACGGCGCGGGAGATGCAGGCCGCGGCGGCGCTTTGTTTTGCCGCCACAATCCTCAGCGGTCTTTTCCTCACCTATCGCCGCGGCTGGACCGTGTTGTTTCTGGGCCTCTTCGGCATGGCCTCCTCCGTCTTCTATACCATGCCGCCGATTAAATTCGGCTATCGGGGTTTCGGGGAGCTGGGACTCCTTATCAACTTCGGCCCGGTGATCGTGATGGGCGCCTATTTCGTCCAGGCCGGACGCCTGGCCTGGGAACCGCTGCTGATTTCCCTCGTCCTGGGGTTGATGATGTGGTCCATGATCGTCATCAATGAGATCCCCGACTACGACGCCGATCGGGAAGGCGGGAAGAACAACCTCGTGGTCCTCCTGGGCCGGGACGTCGCCGTGGCGCTTTACACGGGCGGCCTCCTCTTGGCCTATCTGATCCCGCCCCTGGGGATCGGACTCGGGATCTTCACCCCCTTGACCCTCCTGATCTGGCTCAGCCTGCCCTGGGCCTGGCGTTCCCTTAACATCCTCATCCGCCACCGCCACGACCCGCTGCGCCTGGCCCCCGCCAACCTGGCCATGATCAAGGTCCACACCCTTACCGGTCTGGCCCTGATCGCCGCCTATCTCCTGCCGTGAGAAAAAATGGTGGCATTTTTCATGGAGATTGTCTAAGGAGTGGGGCAAATATTAATCGTTCCAAGGAGTAACCGTTTATGACCAAAGCAACCAGGCCCGCGTCCTTTCGCGGGGCGTCCAAATACATCCTCGACGACGAACTGGCAAAAATAGTCAATGTCTCCAT
>JAKQIZ010000122.1 GCA_029561465.1 Deltaproteobacteria bacterium
GGTAGGGGATACCGTCTATGATAACAGTATCAGGACCCAACTGAACAACATAAGGAATCTCTTAGGGGAGGAGATGTAGCGCATGGATACAATCAGGGCAGAAGAAATAAGTCAAATCATATCCAAACAGATCAAGGACTATGAGAAGAAGCTGGACATCAGCGAAACCGGAACGGTCCTTTCCGTCGGTGACGGCATCGCGAGGATCTACGGCGTCCAGAACGCCATGGCCATGGAACTCCTGGAGTTCCCAGGCGGCATCCTCGGCATGGTTCTCAACCTGGAAAGGGACAATGTCGGCGTCGCCGTTCTCGGTGAGGTCACCCACATTAAAGAAGGCGACATCGTCAAGAGAACCGGTCGGATCGCCCAGGTGCCCGTCGGCGAAGCGGTCATGGGTCGGGTCATTGACGCCGTCGGCGCGCCTATCGACGGCAAGGGTCCCATCGAAGCCACGGAATTCCGCCGCATCGAAATGGTGGCCCCCGGCGTCATTCAGCGCCAGCCCGTCAATCAGCCCATGTACACCGGCTTGAAGGCCATAGACGCCATGACCCCCATCGGCAGGGGGCAACGAGAACTGGTCATCGGCGACCGCCAGATCGGCAAGACCGCCATCTGTATCGACGCCATCATCCGCCAGAAGGAAACGGGCGTTAAATGTATCTATGTCGCCATCGGCCAGAAGAAATCCACCGTGGCCCAGGTGGTGGAGAATCTCCGCAAATACGATGCCATGTCTTATACCTGCGTCGTTTCGGCCTGCGCCAGCGACCCTGCCACCCTGCAGTACATCGCCGCCTTTGCCGGTTGCAGTATCGGCGAATATTTCCGGGATCGGGGCCAGGACGCCCTGATCATCTATGACGATCTCTCCAAACAGGCCGTGGCCTACCGGCAGATCTCCCTCCTGCTCCGCCGTCCCCCCGGACGCGAGGCCTTCCCCGGCGACATCTTCTACAACCACTCCCGGCTCCTCGAAAGGGCGGCCCGGGTCAGCCCGGATCTCGGCAGCGGTTCCCTTACGGCCCTGCCCATCATCGAGACTCAGGCCGGCGACGTTTCGGCGTATATTCCAACGAACGTCATTTCCATCACTGACGGCCAGGTCTATCTCGAGCCGGGCCTCTTTTTCTCCGGCGTCCGTCCGGCGATCAACGTCGGTCTCTCCGTCTCCCGCGTCGGCGGTGCCGCCCAGGTCAAGGCCATGAAGCAGGTGGCCGGCACCCTGAAACTCGACCTGGCCCAGTACCGCGAACTGGCGGCCTTTGCCTCCTTCGGCAGCGACCTTGACAAGGCGACCCAGGCCCAGCTCGATCGGGGCGTCCGGCTTGTGGAACTCCTCAAACAGCCCCAGTTCCAGCCCATGTCCCTGGGCGAGGAAGTAGCGATCCTCTTTGCGGGCACGAAGGGGTTTTTGGACAAGTATCCCGTGGATAAGATCAAGGACTACGAAAACCAGCTCCTCTCGTTTGTCAAGAGCAAGTACGCGGATATCCTCAAGGAGATCGATGAGAAGATGATCATCAGCCCGGAGCTGGAAAAGAAAATGAAAGACGCCCTCACGGAGTTCGATGCCGTCTTTGCCGGCTGATGGAGTTCGTGAAACCGCGGATAACCTCAAGTTGATTTGAAAAGGGAGTAAAAGTTAATGGCCGCACTCAAGGACATTAAAAGACAGATAGCCGCAGTTGGGAAGACGAAGCAGATTACCAAGGCCATGAACATGGTGGCGGCCTCCAAGTTCCGGACGGCCCAGATGCGGATGGAAAACTTCCGCCCCTACGCCGGTAAATTCATAGAGGTATTGAACAGCTTGGCGCTGCGAGTCGATGCCAGCTCCCATCCCCTTTTGGCGGTGCGTCCGCCCAAGAAGCTCCGGGTGATCTGTATGACCTCGGATCGGGGATTGTGCGGCGGTTTCAATACCAACCTGATCAAGGCCACGGAAAGATTTGCCAAGGAAAAGGAGGCCGAAGGGAAGGAAGTGTCCCTGGTGCCGGTAGGCAGAAAAGGTCGTGATTACTTCCGGAAGAAGGCCAAGATCATGAATGAGCGGGTAGATGTCTTCAAGAAATTCGACATGAGCCTAGCCGTGGAGATCTCCAACGACATCATCCCTTCCTTCGTGAAAGAGGAATATGACGAGCTGTATTTGATTTACAACGAATATCGGAACGTTTCCGTCCAGCGTCCTGCCGTGGTGAGACTCTTCCCCCTGCCGTCCATCGGCCAGGAAGAGGCGACGGATCCGGAGAAGCGTATAGATTACATCTATGAACCGTCGGACGAGGTGCTTCTGGACAGGATACTCCCCATGTATGTGCGAGTGCTCATCTATCGTGCCCTTCTGGAGACCTACGCCGGGGAAAACGGGGCGCGGATGGCGGCCATGGATAACGCCACCCGTAACTGTGAAGAGTTGATCGGTTCATTGTCGCTAAAGTACAACAAGGCCCGGCAGGCGGCGATTACCGCGGAGTTGATGGATATCGTCGGCGGTACCGAGGCCTTGGCAAAAGGATAGTAACACTAACCACTTTTTAAGGAGATGGGTATGAATATAGGAAAGGTTGTGCAGGTAATCGGGCCGGTCATCGACGTTGAGTTTGAGGAAGGCAAGCTTCCCGCGATCATGAACTCAATCCTCATAACCAACCCCGCTATTAATGACCAGGAAGACAACTTGATCGTCGAGGTCGCCCAGCATCTGGGCGACAACGTCGTGCGCTGTATTGCTATGGATATTACCGATGGTCTGGTCCGGGGCATGCCCGCGAAGGATACCGGGGCCCCAATCATGGTGCCCGTCGGCAAGGAATGCCTGGGCCGGATTCTGAACGTCGTGGGCCGTCCCGTGGATGGTATGGGGGCAATTGATGCCAAAAACATGATGCCCATTCACCGTGAGGCCCCTACGTTCCTCGAACAGAATACCTCGGTGCACGTCCTCGAGACGGGCGTCAAGGTTATCGATCTCCTCGTACCCTTCCCCCGGGGCGGCAAGATGGGTATGTTCGGCGGCGCCGGTGTGGGCAAGACCGTCGTCATGATGGAGATGATCCATAACATCGCCATGCACCACGGCGGCATCTCCGTGTTTGCCGGCGTGGGCGAGCGGACCCGCGAAGGAAACGACCTTTATCGTGAAATGCTGGAATCGGGCGTCATCAAGCAGGCGGCCCTGATCTACGGCCAGATGACCGAACCCCCCGGAGCGCGGGCGAGAGTGGCCCTCACGGCCCTGGCGGCGGCGGAATACTTCCGGGATGTGGAAGGTCAGGACGTGCTCCTCTTCGTGGACAACATCTTCCGTTTCACCCAGGCCGGTTCCGAGGTTTCGGCCCTCCTGGGCAGAATGCCCTCCGCCGTCGGTTACCAGCCTACCCTGGCCACGGACCTCGGTGAACTTCAGGAGCGCATCACCTCCACCACCAAGGGCTCCATCACCGCCGTCCAGTGCGTGTACGTCCCTGCGGACGACCTTACCGACCCGGCCCCAGCCACGACCTTCGCCCATCTCGACGGCACCGTCGTTCTCTCCCGGCCCATCGCCGAGCTCGGCATCTATCCCGCCGTGGACCCCCTGGACTCCACCTCCCGCATCCTCGATCCGAACGTCGTCGGAGAGGAGCATTACAGCGTTGCCCGCCAGGTGCAAGTAACCCTGCAGAAGTACAAGGACCTCCAGGATATCATCGCCATTCTCGGTATGGACGAACTCTCCGAAGAGGACAAACTCACCGTCAGCCGGGCCCGGAAGATTCAGCGCTTCCTCTCCCAGCCCTTCTTCGTCGCCGCCCAGTTCACCGGCACGGAAGGGAAGTTCGTTTCCGTTCCCGATACGGTTCGGGCCTTCAAGGAAATCCTCGAAGGCAAGCATGACGATCTGCCGGAGCAGGCCTTCTATATGGTCGGCGGCATCGAGGAAGTTATCGAAAAGGCAAAGAGGCTGTCGGAATAGCCGGAGGATAGCACATGGCAGATGAACTGTTGTTGGAAATAATCACCCCGGAAAAAATGGCCTTCAGCGGCAAGGTAGAAGAGGTAACCGTACCGGGAAGTGAAGGAGAATTCGGGGTCCTGAGAGGTCACGCGTCATTGCTGAGTTCCATTCAGATCGGCGAATTGAGCTATACCCAGAACAACAAAAAGGTTGCCTACGCGGTGGATACGGGGTATGCAGAGGTGTTGGCCAGCAAGGTGACCATCCTCGTCGAAGGAGCGGAGCGCTCCGACATGATCGACCGGGATCAGGCCCGGAAGGACAAAGAAGAGGCGGAAGCCAAATTGGCCAAGATGGCCAAGGAAGACGCCGATTACGAACGGGTCAAGGCCGCGGTGACCAATGCGGAAACCCGTCTGAAAGTGGCGGAAAGGGGCTGAGCGCCCCCACGGGGAATAGACCGTGCCGTTGCGCCTCAAGCAGCAAGTCGAAAGGCCGGAGAAGTTGCTTCTCCGGCCTTTTTTTCTTGCCTCAATCCACATGGGCGATGAAGATATCAACGATCTCGAATTCCCGCACCCCCCCCGGGGCGTTTACCCGGGCCGTATCTCCGATGGTTTTCCCCACCAGGGCCTTGCCCAAAGGCGAGGTTACGGATATCTTGTTCCTGCCGATATCCGATTCGTGGGGTCCGACCAACTGGTAGGTGATATTTTTACCTTTTTTGACATCCTCAATAATCACGGAGGTACCGAAGACGATCCGGTCCGTGGAGAGATTTTTGAGATCGATGATCTCTGATGTGGCCAGGTTGTTCTCCAGTTCCTGAATCTTGCCGTGGATGAAGGCCTGCCGTTCCTTCGCGGCGGTGTATTCCGCGTTTTCAGATATATCTCCGTGAGCCCGGGCCGCCTCGATGTCCCGGACGTTTTCCGGTACCGCCACGGTCTTGAGGTGCTCCAATTCCCTTTTGATCTTTTCAAAACCTACTTTGGTAATGGGTGCTTTCTTCATGATCCACGGACTCCCTGCCGGCATAATCCCGCCGAGTGTGATGACTCATCCCTAATGGATAATAACCGTGCTGTCAAGGCGGATTTAACCGGAGGAATGCCACCGGGCCACGAAGATCGTGAGGAAGGATTGCCAATCCGGTTCCATGAAGATTGACGCCTGTTCAATTACTTGCGCCAGTTTTAGATTTGTGTTAGGGAGCGACAAGCATGTATGACAATTACCAACGCGATATAAACTATTTGCGGGTTTCCATTACCGACCGCTGCAATTTGCGTTGCCGGTATTGCGTTCCCAAGGAAGGGCTGTCCCTTATCGGCCACGACGACATCCTGAGGTACGAGGAGATCCTCCGGATCGTACGGATCGCCGTTGGACTCGGCATTGCCAAAGTCCGGGTAACGGGTGGCGAACCGCTGGTCCGGCGGGGAGTGATAACCTTTATGACCGCCCTCAAAGTCATACCGGGGATCGAGGACCTCAGCCTCACCACCAATGGCATCCTGCTGGAGAGGTATGCCGCGGATCTGCGCGCCGCCGGGGTGTGCCGCCTCAATATCAGTCTGGACTCTCTGAACCGGGAAAAGTACTACTACATTACCCGGGGGGGGTCGCTGGCCAATGCCCTCCGGGGTATCGACGCGGTTTTCGAGCAGGGTTTCGCCCCAATCAAGATCAATGTGGTAGCGATGAAAGGTTTCAATGACGATGAAATCCTCGATTTTGCCCACCTGACTCTGAGCCGTCCCTTCCAGGTGCGATTCATCGAGCTGATGCCGGTAGGTCATACCGGCCGGGATAATCTCGGCAAGTATCTGGCCTGCGAAGAGATCATGGGGACAATCGAGAGGAACTATCCCCTCCTGCCGGTTAACGGTGCCCGGGACCGGACGGACGGCCCGGCCAGAATCTATCGCATCGACGGCGGCGCCGGCGAAATAGGTTTCATCACCGCGATGAGCAGTCACTTCTGTCACCAGTGCAACCGTCTGCGCCTGACGGCGGAAGGACATCTACGTTCCTGCCTCTTTTCCGACGCGGAGATCGACTTGAAGGGTCCCCTACGCTCCGGATGCGGGGATGACCGGATCGAAGCCCTCATCAAGGAGGCAATCGCCAATAAGCCCCGGAAACACGAGATCCGCCCGGAGGGAAACTACATCCGGGAATGCGGGAAGAACATGTCGGCAATCGGAGGTTGAGGGGTTTGATCTTTACGGAAGAGATTGCCCGATCCTATGACAACTGGCGTGATACGCCCCCCGGACGTTATATCGACAGCCGGGAAAAAAGCCTGATTCTCGATTTGACTCAGCCCCGGGGCGGGGAGCGGCTTTTGGACGTGGGCTGCGGGACGGGGGATCATCTCTGGCTTTTCCGGCGCAAGGGGTGCGATGTAACTGGTCTGGACGCTTCAGCCCCCATGCTGGAACAGGCCCGCCGGAAACTGGGCGCCAAGGCGGATTTTTACCTGGGAGCCGCGGAAGATCTCCCCTTTTCCGACAATGAGTTCGACATTGTCACGCTGATCACCGCGCTGGAGTTTACCGCCGATCCCGAACAGGCCCTTCGCGAAGCCATCCGGGTTTGCCGGGGCCGGGTATTTATCGGCGTCCTCAATAAATTTTCCTGTCTGGGCATGGCCAGGCGGATCTCCGCTACCTTCGGCCCTTCCCTGTACAATCATGCCCGTTTTTTCAGTATCGGGGCGCTGGCGGCGATGATCCGCCGCCAACTGGCGGGGGTTCGGGTCCGATGGGGGAGCGTAATCTTCCTGCCCTCCGGCTGGTATGGATTCGCCGCCGGTCTCGAGGAGATCTTCCCCGTAATGAACAATCCCTTCGGTGCTTTTCTGGGTTTGTCGTTTTCCGTTACCTTTACGCAGGTTACTCTTCAGGAGCCAATCCGGGAGACGTTAACCATCGGCGCCGAAGGCCGGCGGCCCGTGCCCGGGGTGGTGAGGGTGATTAAATGACCAGGGAAGCCATGCTTTTTGAACCGCTGGCGGACGGACAGGTACGGTGCCTCCTCTGCGCCCACCGCTGTCTAATCAAGGAGGGCCGGCGGGGTATCTGCGGGGTCCGGGAGAACTGCGACGGAGTGCTATACAGCCTCGTCTATGGCGCGGTGATCGCGGAAAACATCGACCCCATCGAGAAAAAGCCCTTTTTCCATCTCCATCCGGGATCGCGGTCCTATTCCCTGGCCACGGTGGGATGCAATTTCCGGTGCCGGTTCTGCCAGAATCACGAGATCTCCCAACTGCCCCGGGAGGCGGGGACGGTACCGGGGAAAAATGCTACCCCCGCCGAGATCGTGGCCCGGGCCGTCGACGCCGACGCCCGGACCATTGCCTACACCTACACTGAGCCGACGGTATTCTTCGAATTTGCCTATGATATCTCCCGTCTTGCCCGGGAGCGGGGGATAAAAAACGTTTTTGTCACCAACGGCTACCTAAGTGAAGAGGCGCTGGCGACCATCTCTCCCTATCTCGATGGGGCCAATGTGGACCTGAAATCCTTTCGAGATGATTTTTACCGACAACAATGCGGTGCCCGACTCCAGCCGGTTCTCGATACCCTCGTGCGCATGAAAACGGCGGGGATATGGGTGGAAGTCACGACCCTGCTGATTCCGGGGCTCAACGACAGCGAGGAGGAAATCGATCAAATCGCCGCCTTCCTGGCCGGGTTGGGTAAGGAAACCCCCTGGCATATCAGCAGATTCCACCCCCGCTACCAAATGAACGACCTTCCAGCCACTCCCCGAGAGCGGCTCCAGAAGGCCCGGGAAATCGGCCGGGCCCAGGGCCTCAAGTATGTTTACAGTGGCAATGTTCCCGGGGATGAAGGGGAAAACACCTTTTGTCCGGGATGCGGCCGACTCCTGATCGGGCGTTACGGATTTTGTGTGGAGAGTATGATGCTCAGGAACGCCGCCTGCATGCATTGCAGGACCCCGCTGGACGGCGTCTTTTAACCATTCCAGTTCAGTTCATCCTCGTCATAGGTCCGTGACAGGATCTCCCGGGCCCGCTCCCACTCCCGCTCGGGAACGACGATCGTCACTTCCCCCAGGCCGTCGATGGTGATGGCATAGATCGCCCCGGCCGCCTCGTAACGGAGACGGGCCGGAATACCGTCGGCTTCCAGTCGGCCGACGATGACATGGGCGATATTCAGACCGCCGACCCGGCATACCTCTCGCCAATAACCGCCTTCCATCTCTTCTCTTTTTTCCATGCCCCCGATCATACTATATATTGTGGTCGAACTCAAGCCTTACATATATGTTGTATTTTTTCTTTACAAAGAGGCCCCCTTTTGGTAGAGTGCGCCCAATCGTAGCGCGAGGGACAAGCAGGGGGCAATGAAATTAAAAAATCTGGAAATCAAGGGATTTAAGTCCTTTCGGGACAAGGTGGCCCTCGACTTTGCGGTGGGGGTGAGCGCCGTCGTGGGTCCCAACGGCTGCGGGAAGAGCAACGTGGTGGACGCCATCCGCTGGGTGATTGGGGAGCAGCGGGTCAAGAGTCTCCGGGGCGTCAGGATGGAGGATGTAATCTTCAACGGCGCTCAAGAGGCGGAACCGGTCGGGATGGCGGAGGTTTTCATGTCTCTGGCGGCGGAAGGTCTTGCCTTTCCGGATCCATACCATGATTGTGCCGAGGTGGTAATCTCCAGGCGGCTCCTGCGGAACGGTGAGAGCGAATATGCCATCAACGGCCTGCCCTGCCGTCTCCTCGACGTCCGGGAATTCTTTATGGGCGCCGGGGTGGGCACCCGGACCTATTCGATCGTGGAACAGAACAGCGTGGCTTCTCTGGTTGAGGCAAAGCCGGAGGAACGGCGGCAGTTTATCGAGGAAGCGGCGGGCATTTCCAAATACAAGACGCGCAAGGAGGCGGCGCAGCGGAAGCTGGAGGCCACCAATCAGAACATCCTGCGTTTGAACGATATCCTCCGGGAGGTGAAAACACAGCTCAACGCCCTTTCCCGGCAGGCCCGGCGAGCCGAGCAGTATCGTCAGCTCCGGAATTCCCTTCGGGAGGATGAGCTTGCGGTGGCCCGGGATGCCTATGGCGCCCTCCACCGGGAACAGGAAGAACGGTCGCGGCAGCTCCAGAACTGTCGGCAGCGGGAAGAGGAGCTCCATACGGCTCTAATGGGTTGCGAGGCATCGCTGGCGGCGGCCCGGATCGAGGTTCTGGACCGGGAAGCGGAGCGTTCCCGGTGTCAGGAACATATTTATCAGCTCCGCACGGCCGTGCAGGTCAAGGAGCAGGGGATTGAATTTACCCGGGGCAAAATAGCCGATCTCGAGGCCCGGCAACAACGGCTGGCGGAGGAAATACGGCAGTTTCAGACCCGTCATGAGGAACTTGGGCGGGAACGAGAAAGACTCGCGGCTTTGCAGCATATCCTCTCCACCGACATGGCGGAGATCGAGAGGGACGTCGCGGAACGGGAACGACGGATCTCTACTCTCAAGGGGGATTTGGCAGCCCGGCAGCAGCGTCTGGAAGAGAACAAGAGCCGGCTCATCGATGCAGCGGCGGAGAAATCACGGTTGAGCAACAATTGCAGCCACCTCCTCAAGGGTCTCGAGGAAATTACCCGAAAAGAGGAGAGAAACGCCAGGGAAATCGCCGAACAGCGCGGCCAGGAAGAACGTCTGCGGGAGAAAGTGGCGGGCATCGAGACTACTTTGAAGGACGATCTGCACTGTCTTGAGGAGTTGCGCCGTAGACGGGAGGAGGGGACGGTGGAGTGGGAAGACGCCGTGCGGGAGATGCAGGAGACGGAGGAGCGGATCGACGGTCTCAAGGAGGAATTTAGCAGCCGCACTTCCCGTCTGGCCTCCCTGAAAGAGCTGCACGACGGCTATGTGTGGTGCAATGAAGCCACCCGATCGATTATGACGGCCAAAGCGGCCGACAGTCTCAAGGGCGTGGATCGGGATCAGGTGATCGGACTTGTGGTCGAGCAGCTCCGTGTCCCCCGGGAGTACGAGACGGCGGTGGAAGCCGTTCTGGGAGAGAAATTGCAATATGTGATTGTCCGGAGCCAGGAAGCTGGTGTTCAGGCCATCGATTATTTGAAGGAAGCAGCGGTGGGCAGAACCAGTTTTGTCCCGCTCGCGGTCCGCCACAGCACACCGGGCGTACATGCCGAACACCTGCGGGAAACGGAGCGTCTCCTGGAGCGGATTGAGGTGCAGGACGGCTTTCGGGGCATCGCCGAGTACCTACTTGGGGACGTCCTCCTCATCCCCGACCTCCGGAACGGTCTTGCCCTCTGGAACAGGAACGGTTTCCGGGGCACTTTCGTGACACCGGACGGAGACACGATCAGTCCCCAGGGGGTTCTGACCGGCGGCCGCAACGGTAACGGCGCCCGGAGCCTGCTGAAGAACAAGCGGGAAATTGAGACCCTGGAGGAGGAGATCCATGGCCTTTCCGCCTCCTTGCAGACCGATACGGCCCGGCGGAAGGAATTGGCCGCCCGGGTGGTGCGAAGCGAGGAGGATCTCGAGGAAATGACCGCCGCCATCCACGCCCGGGAGTTGCAGTGGAACAGCCGCCAAAAGGACCTGGAAAGATTTGAAGCGGAATGTAAGCGCCTGCGGCAGACCCGGAAGGTGCTCGAGTTCAACGGTGAAAGCCAGGCCGAGGAACGCCTGCTGCTCGATGAAAAACTGCAAAGCGGCCGGGCGGAGCTGGAGAACCAGAGACAGCGGGAGGAGGCGGCGCGGGAGGAGGCGGCGGGCCTGCAGGAGGAAGTGGACCAACTGCGCCGGGATCTGGAGACCCGCGCCGGGGAACTGACGGAGGAAAAGGTCCGCCAGGCGTCCATGGCGGAGCAGAATAAATCCGTTGTCAAACAATGGGAGCGTTTACAGGCCGAGGTTGCGGACTTGAAAGAGACGATGCGGAAGGGTGGAGACGATTCCCTTTCCTGGACGCGACAGCTCGAAGAACTGCGGAAGGCGGCGGTCCGGGACAAAGCGGAGCTCATGGAACTCTACGCGGCGCTGGCGGAATTGGAAAAGGAACTGGCGGACAAGGGAAATCTTCATGCCCTGGCCGAGACATCACTGCGGGATTGGGAAGGGAAGCGGCAGGAAACGAAGGAACGGTATGAGCGGATCGGGCGGGAAGGGAGGAAACTGGAGTCCGAAGTCCGGGAGCTCGACTATCAGTTGGACGGCCTGATCCGCATGTGCGCGGAGAAACATCAAATCGACCTGACCGAATCGCCGCTGACGGAGCCGCCCCTGAGCGAGGAGGAGCGGCGGCTCCGGGAGGACCGGATCGAGAAAAACCGCCGGAGCGCCGCCGCCTTCGGGGAAGTGAACCTGCTGGCGATCAACGAATACGAACAACTGCAGGAACGGTTCGCATTTCTTAATTCCCAGTCCCGGGACCTCAATGCGTCCCTGAATACCCTGCAGCAGACCATTGCCAAGATCAACAGGGTCTCCCGGCAGCGCTTTGCCGAAACCTTCGAGGCGGTGCGCGGTTCCTTCCGGGATGTCTTCTCCCGGATATTCCCGGGCGGCAAGGGCGAGCTTTATCTGACCGATGAAAGCGACCTCCTGGAGACCGGGGTGGACATCGATATCCGGATCCCCGGCAAGAGATCCCAGAACATCAGCCTGCTGTCCGGCGGCGAAAAATCCCTGGCGGCCATTGCCCTGATTTTGGCCATCATTCTGTACCGGCCTACCCCCTTCCTTGTTCTCGACGAGGTTGACGCGGCCCTTGACGACGCCAATATTTCCCTCTTTGCGAAGATCATCCGGGAGATTGCCGTCAATTCCCAGGTTATTCTCATCACCCACAACAAGAAGACCATGGAAGTAGCGGAGAATCTCTTCGGCGTCACCATGCAGAAACAGGGGATATCCACCGTGGTGTCCGTGTCCCTGAACCGATCCTGAACCTTGCGTTGACGACATCGTAAAAAGTCCATATGCGGCGTTGCGCTTCATCCTTCGTCACTGCGACGTACGCACAAGTACGCCTCATTCCTCAGGATTCGCGCGCCTTGCCTCTGGAGCTTTTTACTTCGTCGTCTCCATCATGACT
>JAKQIZ010000123.1 GCA_029561465.1 Deltaproteobacteria bacterium
AGTCATGATGGAGACGACGAAGTAAAAAGCTCCAGAGGCAAGGCGCGCGAATCCTGAGGAATGAGGCGTACTTGTGCGTACGTCGCAGTGACGAAGGATGAAGCGCAACGCCGCATATGGACTTTTTACGATGTCGTCAACCTTATTTCATCCGGCCGTCGCAACCTTCAGGACCCGAGTCTGGCCTTCAGCCCCGCCGCGATGGCGGCCACGATCCGGTCCGCCTCGGCAGCCGGGTCAACGGCCATGCGGATCGGACGACCAACAACCAGGTAATCCGCGCCGGCGGCAATCGCCGTTTCCGGGGCCAGGGTCCGTTTCTGATCATCTCCGGCAATGGGGTCCGTACCGCGGATCCCGGGCGTCACGATTACGAAATCCTCCCCGCAAACGGCCCGGATGGCCCCGATCTCCCGGGGTGAAGCCACGACCCCCGCCAGTCCGGACTCCCGAGCCAAGCAGGCGAAATTTCGCACCGCATCCAGAGAGCCGATGCGAAAACCTATCTCCCGGAGGTCGTCATCATCGAGGCTGGTCAGGACGGTGACGGCGATGAGGAGGGGAAGGGGTTTACTCAGTCGCGCCGCCTCGTCCTGGGCCGCCGCCGCCGCCGCCGCCATCATCCTTCTTCCCCCGGCCGCATGGACATTGAACATGGCCGCCCCCAACCCCACCGCACCGGCGGCAGCACGGGCCACGGTGTTGGGAATGTCGTGATATTTGAGATCGAGAAAGACCCGGGCGCCCCGTTCCTGAATCCTTTCCACCAGGGTCGGGCCATAGATCGTGTAGGCCTCCTTTCCCACTTTGAACAGGCCGACGTGCCCCTGTAAGCGGTCCACCCAGGCGAGGGCCTCATCAATGCCCCCCCGGCCGATGTCCAAAGCGAAGATCAACCGCTCCCGCGGGAGGTCACTCCGTATATTCGTCATCTTCTGTAAACTCGGTCTGATCAATAATCGGCCGAAAATTCTCCTTCGTGTACTTCAGATTCTCCGGATGGGCATACATCACCTTCCCAACTGCGATCTCCCGAAGCGCCGTGACTATTTCACGGTTGTTCCGACCTTCCTCCAGGGGTCTGGACCCCTTCAGAAGCTGGATCGCCCGCTGGGAAGTGAGCAACACCAGCGCAAAGCGGTTCTTGGCCTGGCGTAACGAGTCTTCGACGGTTATTCTTGCCATAGGAATCAGTATCCTCCTTAAAAATTACGCGACATTATTTCCAAGCGGCACGCCCCGTTCACCTCTCGGAAGGTTTTCATTGCCGGCGACAGAACAGCGGTGGGCATGGTCACCCGAACATTAATGAACAGCAATCACCTGCGGTGATTTATAACCATAAGAATAAGCGTAGGCGATTTTACTCCGCCAGGAGAGGGGATACGATCCCCATCTGCCGCTCCCGCCGGCATTTCTCCGCCAGATAGATTGCCCGCATCCGTTCGATGGCCTGTTCGAGCCGGTCGTTGACGACAATGTAATCATACCAGAAAACTTCCTGGATTTCATCCCTCGCTTTCTGATAACGCCAGCGCCGCACTTCCTCGTCTCCGTCTCCCCGCTTCCACAGACGCCGCTGCAATTCCGCCAGGTCCGGAGGAAGAACGAAGACAAAGACGCCTTTGGGATAGATCTCCTTCAGGGCCCGGGCCCCCCGGGGCTCCACGTCCAGGAGGATATCCTCCCCCCGCCCGCGGATTTCCTCGATCACGCCCCTTGAGGTCCCGTAGAGATGACCGTAATTCTCCGCCCATTCCACGAAATCACCGGCCTGGATCTTCTCCCGGAAGGCGTCCGGGGTCACGAAGTGATAATCCCGTCCATCAGCCTCGCCCCGGCGGGGCGGGCGGGTGGTGAAGGAAACGGAAAACCGCAAGGCCGGAAACTCCCGGAGCAGCGGGCGGCAGATCGACGTCTTGCCCGTTCCGGAAGGAGCCGAAACTACCATAATCACTGAATTATTCGACATTTTGTATCTGTTCCCGCAGTTTCGCCAGTTCGCTCTTGATCTCGATGACCCGGCGGGCAATCTCACCGTCCTGGCTTTTCGAACCGATGGTGTTGATCTCCCGGTTCATCTCCTGGATGAGGAAATCCAGCTTACGCCCCACGGCCTCCCCGGCCGTTAAAAACTCCCCGAACTGGTTGATATGGCTCTCCAGCCTTACCACTTCTTCGTTGATGTCACTCTTCTCGGCGAGGATGGCCACCTCCTGATGGAGGCGGGCCTCATCGATCACCATGCCCTGGGTCAATTCCCGAACCCGCTCGGCGAGGCGCTGGCGATATTCCTGCACCACCGCCGGCGATCGCCGGGTTATATCTTCGAGGAGACCGGAGATCATCTCCATCCGGGTCGCCAGGTCCCGGCCCAAAGCCTCCCCTTCAGCTTTCCTCATGGCGGCGAGTCTGTCCATGGCCTGCAGCAGCACCCGCTCCAGCCCCGCCCACAGGGCCGACAGATTCTCCTCCGCCTCCCCGGGGACATAAAGGTCCCGGAATCCTGTCATCATCTCCAGGGTCACTTCTCCCGGAAGGTTCAACTCCGTCTTGATCCGGGTCAGAAGGGCGTGATACTGACGCACCAGCGGAAGGTTTAGGGTCAGTGCCGGCGCCTCCTCCTGATGGCCATCGCTCTCCAGGCGGATGGTGACCTCGATCTTGCCCCGGGAAAAGCGCTCCCCGATCTTTTTCTTGATCTCCGCCTCCAGCGCCGCCAACGCCGCCGGCACGCGGAGGGATATTTCCAGATACCGATGGTTGAGAGACTTCATCTCCACCTGGATCCGTTTGCCGGCGGCAGCACCCTCCTCCCGGCCGAACCCGGTCATACTTCTAATCATGATTTTCCTTCCTGATCTTTTGCAACTGCCCGAGATATTTCCTCCGGACAGATTGGATTATCGCCAAGGTCTCCGGGGCCGCGTAATCGGGATACGTCCAGGGCAGGGGCCGAAACGCCCCGGCCCTGTAAACGAGGGTCAAGTCGGCGTAAATACCCGAGCGCAGATAGGGGCGGTGGTCGTAACCCTTGCCCGTCGCCAGGATGAGATGGGCGGCGGCGACGTAGCCCGGGTCGATGTTCACCCGCCGCGTCTCCCCGGCGATAAGACGACGCTCCAGGTCATTGGTCCAGAGCTTTATTTCCGGCAGGGACTCCGGGGAAATATGTCCCGCAAAGGAAACGAAACGACGACGCAGTCCCCGCCCCATCTCCCGCTCATAATAATCCGTATAGGCAAACTCCCGGCAGGGGCTGATATAATCCGCCTCCCCAAAGCGCTCCATGAGGAGGGCGATGGCCGCGGCAATGACCTCTCCCTCCGTCCCGATGACGCTCACAAAAAGATTTACCGGCGGGGCGGGACGGGGGATGCTCATAAGGTGCGCTTCAGTTCTTTTCTGGTGACCGTCGCCGTTCCCACCTTACCCACGGCAATGCCCGCCGCCCGGTTCGCCATGAAGGCCGCCTCCCGGAACGTCGCCCCCGAGGCCATGGCCAGGGCAAAGACACCGATTGCCGTGTCGCCGGCCCCGGTGACGTCGAAAACCTCACGTGCTTCCGCGGGGAATTCCGTATGGCGGATCGTCCCATCCCGTTCGAAAAGGCTCATCCCCTCCTCACCCCGCGTAACGAGCAGGGCACGGAAACCATATTTCCTGATCAATTCCCGCCCAGCCTTCACCAGCGAGGAGCGATCTGTGATCTCGAAGCCCACGGCCCGGGATGCTTCGTGATGGTTGGGGGTCACGATGTCGAAGTCCCGGTAGAGAGAAAAATCGTTCTTCTTGGGATCTACGCAGACAACCACTGTCGAACCGGCGAAGATGCGGCGGACGCCCTCAATCAGGGACGGCGTCACCACCCCTTTGCTGTAATCGGAAATGACCACCGCCCCCAGGTCTCCCCGGAGGCTCTCCATATAGTCAATAATCCCGGCAATCGCCTCTTCGCTCACGGGGACGCGGCTCTCCCGGTCGAAACGAACCACCTGCTGGCCTTGGGCAACGATGCGGGTCTTCAGGGTCGTAGGCCGGCGGTCTTCGACGAAAATCCCCATCGTGGCGATATCCTTCGCCGCCAGTTCCGCCAGAAGACGCCGGCCCGTGTCGTCGCCGCCTACAACGCCTACCCCGTAAACCCGGCCTCCCATGGCGTGGATATTGTTCATGACGTTGGCCGCGCCGCCCCAGAGCAGGTGATCGGAGCGGACATCCACAACCGGCACCGGGGCCTCGGGGGAAATCCGCGCCACCTGACCGCGGATGAAGTGGTCCACCATGATGTCCCCGACGACCAGTACCTTCGCCTGGGTAAATTGATCCATGACTTCCAGTGCTCGTTTCTTAGTAAACAGTCGGCGCATAAAAAAGGCGCTCCTTGACGGTATTTTCCAATTTAAGGAACTTGTCTGTTTATTTTAAGAAAAGGTTTTTTGTCAATGACTAAAATGTCCCCGTCTTTCCCAAACAAATACATTGACTTCACGGCATATATCCTTTAAATACAACATGTTTCGCAATACAATCACCCATCGGGGGAAACAAGAGGATTATGTTCCGTTCCATCCTGCTCGTATTGATAAGTGTTATAATCACGGCGTTTTTCTCCACTTGCGTCGTTGTTTTCTCCCTCCTGGGAGCAGCGGAAAACTCCCTCCATAAGGTTGCGCGGACCTGGGCCAAGGTCCTCTTGGCCATCTCCAATGTCCAAGTCCGAGTGATCGGAACGGAGTACGTGGATGGGGAGACGCCGCAAATCTTCATGTCCAATCATCAAAGCGACTTTGACATCCTGATCATCCTGGCTTTTCTACCCGGCCAGTTCCGCTGGATCGCCAAGAAGGAACTCTTTCGGATCCCCGTCTTCGGCCGGGCCATGAAAAACGCCGGCTATATAGAGATCGACCGCCAGCATCATCAGCGCGCCCTGCAAAACCTCGCCGAGGCGGCCCGGAAGATTCGGGAGGGGAAATCGGTGATGAGCTTTCCCGAAGGCACCCGGAGCAAGGATGGAAGCATCAAACCCTTCAAAAAAGGGATGTTCCATCTGGCTATGGAAGCGGGAGTACCCATCGTCCCCATTACGATTATCGGCGCCGACGAGATTATGCCCAAGCGGTCCCTTAAAGTCAATCCCGGCCGGATCACCATGATTATCGACGCCCCCATCGACATCGACGAATACACCGACGATGCTCGGACGGAGCTGATGGAGCGGGTCCGGGGCATCATCGTGAAGAATTTTGACATGTGGCGGGAATGGAAAGACTCATGACGGAAAAACCGGCCCCCGGCAGGAGAAACGCGGAGATAATCGGCACCATCTGTTTCGCCGCCGGGTTGTTTCTGACTTTGTGCCTCGCCTCCTACAATCCGGACGATCCTTCCTTTACCCGCTTTTATCCCGGCACGGTGGAGGTCCACAATCTCATCGGCGCCTTCGGCGCCTATACCTCCGACACCCTGATCCGGATCTTCGGTTTCAGCTCCCTCTTTTTTCCCGTGGCACTGTTCGTGTGCGCGGGAAAATTCTTTCTCCATAGCGATTTCCGCATCACCGTCTCCCATGCCGGCGGCGCCCTGCTTTTCCTCCTTTCCTGCTCGGGATTGGCCGCGCTGATCATCCGGGAGGTTCCTCTGTACGATCACCCGCTCCGGGCCGGCGGCCTGATCGGTGACGCCGTACGTTCCTACCTGACCTACTATTTCAATCTCGCCGGCGCCATGATCATCCTTCTGCTCATGATGGTCCTGGCCTCCATGTTCCTGATCCGCCTGTCCCTTGTGGCCCTGGGCCGGGCGCTTTTCGGATGCTGCCAAAAAGGCTGGGGTTGGATGCGGGCACGCTACGAACGGTTCGGGAGCCCGGGCAAGGCCGCTTCGCCACCGGGGGAAAGAGCCGCGCAGGCCCCGACCGCCACACCGCCCCGCATCGACGAACCACCGGTGGCACCATCGGGCGGCAAGGAAAAACCCGGCAAGGCAAAGCAGACCCACTTCGACTTCTTTTCCCTGCCGGGAACCTTCAATCTGCCCCAGTTGGAGCTCCTGGAGGAACGGGAACGCCGGGACACGCGTATGAAGAAGGACAGCCTCCTCACGAACGCCCGGATACTAGAGAGAAAGCTCGCCGACTTCGGCGTGGAGGGCAAGGTTACAGAGATCCATCCCGGCCCTATCATCACCTTATACGAACTGGAACCGGCACCGGGGGTCAAGATCAACCGGATCACCAATCTGGCGGACGATCTCGCCCTGGCCCTGAAGGCGGCCAGTATCCGCATCATCGCCCCCCTGCCGGGAAAGGCGGTGATCGGCATCGAAATCCCCAACCTGGAAAGGGAGGCGGTGCACCTGAGGGACGTCCTGGATTCCGAGGTCTTCAGCGGGGCCCGGAGCAAGCTCCCCATCGCCCTGGGGGTGGATATCATGGGCTCCCCCGTGGTCCAGGATCTGACCCGCATGCCCCATCTCCTCATCGCCGGCACCACGGGATCGGGAAAAAGCGTCTCCCTTAACGCCATGATCTGCAGCATCCTCTTCCGCTCCGCCCCCGAAGAGGTCAAGTTCCTCATGATCGATCCGAAGCGAATCGAGCTTTCCGCCTACGAAGGGATTCCCCATCTCATCCATCCCGTGGTTGTGGATCCCAAGAAGGCAGCCCAGGTGCTCAAATGGGCGGTGGAGGAGATGGAGCGGCGCTATGCCTTCATCGGCGACATGGGCGGCAAGAGCATCGAGGCTTACAACAAGCAGGCGGAAAAGGAAAAGCTGCCCCGCCTCCCCTATATCGTCATTGTCATCGACGAACTGGCCGACCTCATGCTGGTGGCCCCGCGGAACGTGGAGGAATCCCTGGCGCGACTCGCCCAGATGGCCCGGGCGGCGGGGATCCACCTCATCATCGCCACCCAGCGTCCCTCCGTGGACGTCATCACCGGGGTCATCAAGGCCAACTTCCCCACCCGCATCTCCTTCCAGGTCTCCTCCAAGGTCGATTCACGGACCATCCTGGACCAGTTGGGAGCGGAGGCCCTGCTGGGCGCCGGCGACATGCTCTTCATCCCTCCGGGGACCTCGAAGGTTACCCGGATTCACGGCGCTTTCGTCACGGACCGGGAGATCGGCAGGATCGTGGAATTTCTCAAGCAGCAGGGACTGCCGGACTATGACGCCTCGCTCAAGGAGTATGAGTCCACCCTGGAAAGTCCCGAACGGGACGGCGAGGTCTTCGATGAAAAATACGACGAGGCGGTGGAACTCGTCGCCGACCTGGGCCAAGCTTCCATCTCCCTGGTGCAGCGCTATCTTAAGATCGGGTATAATCGAGCTGCCCGGATCATCGAACGGATGGAGGCGGAGGGGGTCGTGGGGCCCTCGGACGGCGTGAAACCACGCAAGGTGCTGGCCAAGAAGCTTCCCTCCCGATGAAGGATTGCCTGGGTGGCGCAATATACCCTGGACAGATCCCCGGGGGGAAAGGGGCAGAAGGTGGCGGCCGATGATGCCGGACAGGGAAGCAAAGAAATTCCACATCGTCAGCCTCGGCTGCCCGAAGAACCTCGTCGATTCGGAAGTCATGGCAGGCATCCTGATGCGCCGGGGTTTCCGACTCACCACGGATGCTCGGGAAGCCGGGATAATCATCATCAATACCTGCGCCTTCATCCTACCCGCCAAGGAAGAGGCCATTGAGGCCATCCTTACGGCCGCGACATATAAAAAGACCGCGGCCTGCCACCGTTTGATCGTCGCCGGCTGCCTGCCCCAGCGTCATGGAGCGGAATTGGCCCGGGCGATTCCGGAGGTGGACCTCTTCATCGGCACCGCGGAAGTTCCTCACATTGCCGAGCACCTGACTGGCATGGCTACACCACGATACGATGGTCCCCGGGTCAGAACCGGCCGACCGGACTTTCTGATGCATGCCGGTCATCCCCGACGCCTGATGACGCCGTCCTACACGGCCTATTTAAAAATCGCCGAGGGTTGCGGAAACCGTTGTTCCTACTGCATTATTCCCAATCTACGGGGTCCGGCCCGGAGCCGCACCCCCGAAGACATCGTAGCCGAAGCCCGCAAGCTGGTCGGCCGGGGGGTTAAGGAACTGATTCTCATCGCCCAGGACACCACGGCCTACGGGCGGGACCTGCCCGACCGACCCTCCCTTACCGGACTCCTCCGGGAACTGGCCGCTCTGGAAGAGCTGGTCTGGATCCGCCTCCTCTATTCCCACCCGGCAAAAATCACCCCGGAACTCATCCGAATCCTGAACGGGGACCCAAAGATCTGTCCCTATCTGGACATGCCGATCCAGCATATCGACGACGAGATTCTCGGGGCCATGAACCGCCGGGGCAACGGCCGGAAGATTCGATCCCTCCTAAAGACGCTCCGTGCGGAAGGTCCGGACATCGCCCTGCGCACCTCCCTCATCGTGGGTTTTCCCGGCGAAACAAAGAAGAAATTCAGTGAGTTGATGGATTTTGTCCGAACGGCGCGTTTCGACCACCTAGGGGTCTTCCCCTATTACCGGGAAGAGGGCACGGCAGCGGCAGCCCTGCCAGCTCGAATTCCGGCGGCGGAGAAGGAGCGGCGGCGGGAACTGATCATGGACGCCCAAGCGGACATCTCCGGCCAACTCCTCCGGCGGCGGCTAGATACCGTGGAAACGGTCCTCATCGAGGGTAAAAGCGGGCAAGCCGATTATCCCTTCGTGGGCCGAACCCGCCGCCAGGCCCCGGAGATCGACGGCATTACCTTCGTCCGGGGGAGGGGGCTCCGCCCCGGCCGCTTCGTTTCCGTCCGCATCACCGCGGTTACCACCTACGATCTTTTCGGCGAAGTCGTTGACAATTAACCCTGAAGGAAATATAAGGTAAGGACACGGGCAGGAATCCAACCCCCTTGGTTTACGGATGAACGATATTCAAGATGTTTTCAAAAGATACTGGGATGATCTTCAACGGGTGGAAGACTACATGTCCGCCGCCCTGCATTCCGACATCAGCCTGATCCCCCAGGTGAGCGGCCATCTCATCGGCAGCGGTGGCAAGCGTTTTCGGCCGCTGCTCCTCATGGCCGCCGCCGCCCTATGCGGTTATCAGGGGGAACGACGCCACCCCCTGGCCGCCGTAATCGAATTCATCCACACCTCCACGCTCCTCCATGACGACGTCATCGACAACGCCGACATGCGCCGGGGGAAGACGGCCGCGAATCATGTGTGGGGTAACGCCGCCAGCGTTCTTGTCGGTGATTTTCTCTATTCGGAGGCGTTCCGGCTCATGACGGAGCATGGAGATATGGAGATCATCCGGGTCCTGGCCCGGGCCACGAACCTCATGGCCGGCGGGGAGGTCTTTCAGTTGATGAAAAAGGGCGATCCGGAGATAACCGAGGCGGACCACCTGACGATCATCGAAAAGAAGACCTCCCATCTCATCTCCGCCGCCTGCACCGTCGGGGGATTGTTGGCCGGTGCGCCGGCAGGACAGATCGCCGCCCTGGGCCGCTTCGGCCTCGATCTGGGGTTTGCCTTCCAGATCATCGATGACGCCCTGGATTATACGGCCAGCGCCGATGAATTCGGGAAGGCCATCGGCAAAGACCTCGCAGAAGGAAAGATGACCCTGCCCCTGATCCGGACCCTCCAAAACTGCCCGGCGGCGGAGCGGCAAATGATCGTCGAGATCATCCGGGACCAGGACCGGGATGAGACATCCCTTCAGGTGGTTTTCTCCATCGTGCAGAGGCACGACGGCATTCCCTACGCCCTGAATATGGCCCAGAACTATATCGAAGCGGGGAAAAATCAGCTCGAAGTCTTTTCCGACTCCTCTCCCCGGCGTGATCTCATGGTCCTCGCGGATTACGTCGTCACACGAAAATTTTAACCACAAATCACCTACGGTGATTTGTGACCTACAGCATCATTCAAGGATAGACTTCCATCCCCGGCGCCGCCCCGCCTTCCCCGTGTCGGCGATCCTCCCTAACGGCCTCAGGCAGAAAGTCGAGGATGTCTCCGGCGGTTATGCCGTCCTCGCCCCGTTCCGCCGCCGCCAGGTCACCGGCCCGGCCGTGGATATAGACACCCTTACGGATGCATTCCGGCCAGGGCAGGCCCAATCCGAACATGGCGGCGATGGTTCCCGTCAGGACATCTCCGGAACCGGCGGTAGCCATGCCGGGATTGCCCGTCATGTTCACATGGACCCGGCCGTCGGGGCCACCGATGAGGGAACGGGCCCCCTTGAGGACGATATGGGCGCCCCAGGCGGCGCAGGTCTCCTGCAGGACATCGATCCGGTGCCGCTTGATCTCCGCCGCCGTGAGGCCGGTGAGGCGCGCCATTTCCCCGGCATGAGGGGTGAGGACCGTGGGGAACGACCGACCCCGGACCAGTTCCCGTTGTCCCGCCACCGCCGTGAGGCCGTCGCCGTCGATGAGCAATGGCTTGGCGACGGCCGGCACCAGCCGGCGCACGAGATTCTGCGTCGCCGGATTCAGGGAGACCCCGGGACCGATGATGACCATGTCCACCTTTTCCGCCACGGCACAAAGTTCGTCGAAGTTGTCCGCCGCCATGGCCCCTTCGGGCGTCTCCCGGAGGGGCACGAAAACGAGTTCCTTGCCCTGCGCGGCAATGGCGGGAATTGCACCCGCCGGTGCGGCCAGGCGGGCGTACCCCCCCCCGGCCTTCAGGAAGGACATGGCGGCAAAGAAGGGGGCGCCCAGATAGGTTCTCGCCCCGGCGATAAAGAGGGCGTCCCCCATGGCACCCTTATGGACCTCCCGCCCCCGGACCGGCAGGGGCGGGCCATCGTTGACCTGGATCTTCAGGTCGTCGCGGTTGTAAAGGAAGGGGGGAAAGGAGATATGGGTCACATAGAGCCGCCCCCCCTGATCACAGCCCGGGGGGAGGACATTGCCGGGCTTGGGGAGCCCGAAGGTCACCGTGGCGTCGGCCCGGATGGCGGCGCCCATGATCTCTCCGGTCTCCCCGTTGACACCCGAGGGGATGTCCAGGCTGAGAACCCAGGAACGGCGGACATTCACCAGTTCGATTGCCTCCCGGTACAGACCCCGGACCTCCCGGTCCAGGCCGGTGCCGAAAACGGCATCCACGATCCCGTCGGCATGGACGATCTCCCGCCGGAGGGACGTCGCCGTTTCCGGTCGCGACACTTCCACGGAAAGCCGGGAAAGGATCGCCAGATTTACCGCAGCCGCTCCCCGGCATCGGCCGGGGTCCCCCAGGAGGTACACCCGAGGATGCCCACCCAGGGAAAGAATCTTCCGGGCGACGACAAATCCGTCGCCGCCGTTGTTCCCGACCCCGCAGAGGATCACGTAGCGCTTCCCCCGGATACCCCGCTCCTTCGCCAGGACATGGACCGCCGCCTGTCCGGCGTTCTCCATGAGAATCTCCTCGGATATCCCCAATTCCTCCGTGGCCCGACGATCCATGGCCCGCATTTCCTCCACCCTGCTTATCTTCATGCCGCCTTCCTCTCATGAAAAGTCTACTTTTTTGTATTATATTTTGTTACAATGGCCCCGTCAAGGGCAGGGATGATCCCTCTCGATCAGGAGAAAAAGAATGAAAAAGATACTGCTTGTTACGTTGCTCCTCCTCCTGGCGGCCGGTACCCTCCGGGGCGAAAACTATACCCTGAAGGGCAATATGGACGCCGCCATCCGCTATGAGCTCCGAGAGCGGATCCAGGCCGGGGAGGGAGTGAAAAAAATGACTCTGAGCTTCGTCGTCCCCCAGAGTTTCACCTCTCCCACCTACAGCCAAAAGATAGACGGTTTTCGGGCGGTTTTCCATCCCGAGCCCCAGGAGCGGTCGGAGATCAGGGACAAACGGGGCAACCTGATCTTACAGGCGACCTGGACCCGCGTTCCCGGCGCCGTGGATGTCCGGCTTTCCTGCCGGGCCGACAGCCGGACCTATCTGACGTCTCTGGAAACCCGGGCTCCCTTTCCCCTCCGGAATCTCGGCCCCGAGCTGGCTGAATATCTCCAGTCCACGGAACAGGTCCAGGCTGACAATCCCCGGATTCGCCGACTCGCCGCCGAACTGGCCAAAGGGGTCAAGACGGAGTATGACGCCGTACTGCGGATCGTATCCTGGGTGGTGGACCATGTCCGCTACGTCAACCCGCCGGTGCGTTACGACGCCCTGTATTCCCTGGAAACGGGAAAAGGCAACTGCCAGAACTACTCCCATCTCAGCGCCGCCCTGTTACGTTCCCTGGGGATTCCCACCCGCATCGTCGTCGGGGTAACCCTCAACCAGCCCTACGACATCAACTGGAAACAGGGGGTGCTGACCTTCAAGATGGGACAGGGGCGTCACTCCTGGATCGAGGCCTGGTTCCCCGATCTGGGCTGGGTGCCCTTCGATCCCCAGAATTCCATTCTCTTTGTGTCCAACCGGTTCATCCGCATCGAAACCGGCTTGGACAACAACGAGGCAAAAAACGACGGCCTCATGCGTTGGTCGCAGGTCCGGGGAACCCCGAATCCGTCCCTCGAGGAGATCATCAACACCGATTTCGCCTCCGATCAAGTCAAGATCCAGGGGATTCGGGAGACCTACGGTCCGAAAAACCTGCTGCTGACTCCCAAGGTCCTGGCCCAGTTCCAGCAGGTTGCCGTCCCCCCCCCGCCGCCTCCCCCGCCGCCTCCCAAAGATCCAAGCCGACTCCGTTATAATGTCCCCTTCCTTTACGGCAACCTCGATTACCCGGAGAATGTCGATTTCGCCTTCCCCCGGGGGGTGAAATCCTCCGGAGCGGAACAATTCGAAACCCAGAACAATTTTCTTGTCGAAACGGCGGAATATGTTACTTCCCAGCGCACTCAGTACGCCCAGATATTTGTCTTGAAAAAACCGGTGAAGCTGAAGCAGGTGGGACTGGCCCTGCACAATTTCGGCGGCGACGGCTGGCTGTGGATCGATCTTTTCAAGGACAACAAGGGCAAACCGGGGGCGCTGCTCGCTACCAGCGAGATGATCAATCTCGATCAAATATCTCCGCGGCCGGGCTACCGCTGGGAAGATTTCGATTTCGGCAGGGAGAATCCGGAACTAATGCCCGGTTCTTACTGGATCGCCCTGGGCTTCACCGGCAGCCCCATAGTCAACTGGTTCTATACCTACGGCAAGCCCGCAGGCCCCGTGGACGGCACCCGCTACCGTGGTGTTTTCGACCGGGACTGGAGCGGCGCCTTGAGCTATGAATTCAATTACCGGATTAGGGGGTTTACGGTTCAGTGAGGTCATGAAATTTGACTCTTCCGCTTATTTATTCTATAAGATTTGGAATTCAGATGCTTAACCGTCAAATGCCATTCGCTTGGGAAAGGAGAATCAGCAGCTTCCATGGCCGTCAACACGGATTTCAAAAAGATTTATGACGTTATTATCGTCGGTGGAGGACCGGCGGGCTATACCGCCGGTCTCTACGCCGCCCGCGCCGGTCTCGCCTCGCTCCTCTTCGCCGGGGCCTCGACGGTAAGTCAGATCACCGTTACGGACCTGATAGAAAATTACCCCGGGCTCCCGGATGGGATCAATGGTTTCGAGCTCATGGAACGTTTCCGGCAGCAAGCCGTGAAGTTCGGCCTGGAAGTAGCCGCCGCCGACGTGGAGAAGCTGGAAAAGCTCACCGACGGGGGAAAGACGCTCTGGATGGTCAAGGCCGGCGACATGGCCGGTCACGCCCGGTCCGTCATCATGGCCACCGGGGCCTATTGGCGTAAACTCGGCGTTCCCGGAGAGGAGGACTTCGCCGGTCGGGGGGTTTCTTACTGTGCCACCTGTGACGGGCCCTTTTACCGGAATCGTGAGGTGGTCGTAGTGGGCGGCGGGAACACCGCCGTTCAGGAAGCCATTTTCCTCACCCATTTCGCCGCCAAAGTGACCATCATCCATCGCCGCAACCGCTTCCGGGCCGCCGGCATCCTTGCCCAGCGGGCCTTGGCAAACCCTAAGATCCAAGCGGTTTGGAACAGCGTGGTG
>JAKQIZ010000048.1 GCA_029561465.1 Deltaproteobacteria bacterium
GGCCTCGTAGCACTCCTTGTCCTTGTCGGTGTCCAGGATGATCCGGAAAGCGATAAGGTCATAAACCTCGTCGAAATCGATCCGCTGGTTCTTCATCTTGGCGTAGATGCTGTAAAAGTGCTTGGCCCTTCCCTCCACATCCCCCTGAAGGCCGTACTTGGTGATTTCCTTGGCGATGATCCCCCGTACCTCTTCGGTATA
Source organism: Deltaproteobacteria bacterium (assembly GCA_029561465.1). GTDB lineage: Bacteria > Desulfobacterota > Syntrophia > Syntrophales > UBA8958 > UBA8958. Next base: position 202 of record JAKQIZ010000048.1, read on the forward strand.
CTGCTCCCGTTGTTCCTTCTTCTTGTCGATCCGGCGGGCGATTTCATAATAGGCGTCGTTGTCGAGATAGAAGAAGGACAGATCTTCCAGTTCGACCTTCATCCAGTTGATTCCCAACCGGTTGGCCAGTGGGGCGTAGAGTTCCAGGGTTTCCGTGGCGATGTAGCGTTGTTTTTCCAGGGTTTGGAAATTCAGGGTTCGCATATTGTGCATCCGGTCCGCGAGGCGAACAATGAGGATCCGGAGGTCGGCGGACATGGCGAGGATCATCTTCCGGAAGTTTTCCGCCTGCCGCTCCTCCTGGGAACCGAAGGTGATCTTGCTAATCTTGGTCAGGCCGTCCACCAGGAAGGCCACATCCTTGCCGAAAGCCTCCTCAATCTGCTCGATGGTGGTCAGCGTATCTTCCACCGTATCATGGAGCAGCCCGGTAATGATGGTCGCCGCATCGAGCTTCATGTCGGCAAGCATGCCGGCGACCTCCATGGGATGGGTAAGATAAGGCTCGCCGGAAAGCCGCATCTGCCCCTGATGGACGGTGGCGGAAAACACGTAGGCCTTCTCGATCATCTCCTGATCCGCTGGTATCAGGTAGGATTGGGTTTTATCGAGGATGTCGGTTATGCGGAGCATATGATTGTTGATAATTTCCGTGTTTGCGAACGATTCCCGAACGGTAAGCGCTTCTCCGTCAGGCGAGACAAGAAAAGGCGGCGCCCCATCAGACCCTTGACATATAATTTTGATATAAACGCCGAGATGTCAAGTCGCCCCGTGGAACTATTGGAAACACACCGTTCGGCTCATGGAGGGGGTTCCATACCCCGATGATTCTTCCGTCCTACCGGAGGTGATCAGAGGGAATGTACCGCAGCGACGATTTCCGCCTTCGCCTCGCTCCCGGACAGGACGTTCGTCTCCCCGGTGCTTCTCAGTTTGAGTTCCACCTTCCCCAGAGCCAGATTTTTGGGACCGACGGTCACCCGCATAGGGATGCCGATAAGGTCAGCGTCCTTGAACTTCACCCCGGCCCGTTCGTCCCGGTCGTCTAGGAGGACATCTACACCCTCCGCCGATAGTTCCGCGTAAAGTTCCTCGGCGGCCGTCGCCAGGGAATTTTCTTTCATGTTCACCGGGGTGATGATGACGTGAAAGGGGGCGACGGCCAGAGGCCAGATGATGCCGTTGCCGTCATGGCTCTGTTCGATGCACGCCGCCACGGTGCGTCCCACGCCAATCCCGTAACAGCCCATGACCATGTACTGTTCCTGCCCCCGGCTGTCGAGATAAACGGCCTTCATGGTCTTGCTGTACTTCGTCCCAAGCTTGAAGACATGCCCCACCTCGATGCCCCGGGCGAAACGGATTTCCCGGCGGCAGCGCGGACAGGGATCGGATTCCCTGATGACACGCAAGTCGGCAAATTCCGCCACCTGGAAATCCCGCCCGAAGTTGACGTTTTTCAGGTGATAGTTCTCCTTGTTGGCCCCCACGACCATGTTATGCAGACCAATCAGTGAATAATCAGCCAGGACGCGGCATTTGATACCGATCGGACCGACGAAGCCGCGGGGGGATCCCGCCGCCGCCTGGATCATGTCATCCATGGCCATTTCCAGGACATCGCAGCCGAGGAAATTTTTCACCTTGATCTCGTTGACCTCTTCGTTGCCTCGGACCAGGACGGCAACGGGGACATTGTCGGCGCTGAAGACCAGAGTCTTGACCACCTGTTCGGGAACGACGCCGAGAAAGGCGCAGACCTCCTCGATGGTCCGGACTTCCGGGGTATGGACCTCCTGTAAGGATAAAAGAGGTGCCTGTGTATCTTCCGTTTCGGGTCGGGCGGTCTCCGCTTTCTCCATGTTTGCCGCATACCCGCACCCCTCGCAGTACGCCATGGCATCCTCTCCGGAATCGGCGATCACGAGGAACTCATGGGAGTAACTACCGCCGATGCTCCCCGTGTCGGCCTCCACCGGCCGGAATTTGAGTCCGCACCGGGTGAAGATCCGGTTGTAGGCTGCGAACATCTTCCGGTAGCTTTCATCCGACCGTTCGGCATCGACGTCGAAGCTGTAGGCATCCTTCATGGAAAATTCCCGGCAGCGCATCAAACCGAAGCGCGGGCGGATCTCGTCACGGAATTTGGTTTGGATCTGATATAGGTTGAGAGGCATCTGCCGGTAGGACTTGACCTCGTTGCGGATGATATCCGTCACCACCTCCTCATGGGTGGGACCCAGGCAGCATTCCGAATCCTTACGATCCCGGAAGCGGAGAAGTTCCTTGCCGTAAAAACCCCACCTCCCCGACTCCTTCCATAGCTCCGCCGGCTGGACCGTGGGCATGAATATCTCCTGGGCCCCCGCCCGGTTCATCTCTTCCCGGATGATCTGCTCCACTTTTCTGATCACCCGATAGCCCAAAGGCAAATAGGAATATACTCCGCTGGTCAGTTTCCGGATCATCCCGGCCCGCAGCATGAGCTGATGGCTGATCACCTCCGCATCGGATGGCATTTCCTTGAGAGTCGGCAGAAACATTTGTGAGTATCGCATCAGGTCTCCTTTTTTTCCTGTATTATCGATTGGATTTCCGCCAGCAGCTCGGTGGCGAAGTCCGTTTCCTTGACCTTTCTGATGATCTTTCCCTTCCGGAAGAGCATCCCCGCCCCCCGGCCGCCGGCGATGCCTACGTCGGCCTCCGCGGCCTCCCCCGGCCCGTTGACGACGCAGCCCATGACGGCCACCTTGATATAGGTCCGCTCTCCCCGGAGTTGCCTTTCCACGTTTTGGACCAGTTTCGGCAAATCTATCTCGCATCGCCCGCAGGTAGGGCAGGAAATGATCTCCGGACCGACGAGACGCAGTTTCAAGGCCCGGAGAATCCCATAGGCGATGGGCAACTCCCGGACCGGATCACCGGTGACGGAAACCCGGATCGTGTCGCCAATACCCTGGTGCAAAAGAGTGCCGATCCCGAGAGCGGATTTGATCGCAGCGCTCAACATGGTCCCCGCTTCGGTAACACCCAGGTGAAGGGGATAGTCCACTGCGGCGGCAAGGAGGCGGTAGGCGCTTATCGTCGTGGGGACATCCGAGGATTTCAGGGATACCTTCAGGCGGAAAAAGTCCAGATCCTCCATAAGCCGGATGTGGGCTAAGGCACTTTCGACCAGGGCCGCAGCCGTGGGTCCGCCGTGGCGAGCCAGTACTTCCCTCTCCAGGGAACCGGCATTGACGCCGATACGGATCACCGTCCCCTGATCACGGGCCGCCCGAACAACCTCGGGCAGAGCGCTTTTTTTCATATTCCCGGGATTGATGCGGATCCCCTCCACGCCCGTCGCCATTGCCATCAGGGCCAGGCGTTGCTGGAAGTGGATATCGGCGATCAACGGGATGCGGATCCGCTTCCTAATGGCGGGCAAGGCCGCCGCCGCCGCCTCGTCTGGAACGGCGACCCGGACGATTTCACAACCGGCCCGTTCCAGTCTGCGGATCTGGGCCACCGTTTTCCCAATGTCCCTGGTGTCCGTAGACGCCATGGACTGGACTGAAACCGGGGCGCCGCCGCCAATCTGTACTCTTCCTAAAAAAAGTTTCCTGGTCAATCTTTTTTCGTCTTTATTCATCGTCTTTCCCGCCCGCGCCGTGCGGGTCATCTCTTGCGGCTAAACTAACCAAGGCGGCCCAGGGCCTGGGCAATCCGCACGACCCCCTTCTCGATCAGTTCCCGGGAGGTTGCATAGGACAGACGTATGTAATTGTCCGCCCCAAAGTCGATGCCGGGAACCACGGCCACATCGGCTTCGTCGAGGAGATATGCCGCCAGGGAGGTGGAATCGTCGATGACCTTCTCATGAAAGGAGCGGCCGTAAATCTGGGCTACATTGGGAAACACATAAAAGGCGCCCTGGGGATTGGGACAGGTAAGACCCGGAATCTTATTCAGGGCAGCGACGATCACGTCCCGCCGTTCCCGAAAGGCCTTCACCATCATCCCCACGGCCTCCTGACTGCCGTTGAGGGCCTCCACCGCCGCCTTCTGGGCAATCGAAGCGGGATTCGAGGTATTCTGGCTCTGAAGCTTCGTAACCGCAGCGACAATGGGCTCCGAACCGGCGGCATAACCGATCCGCCATCCCGTCATAGCGTAGGCCTTGGAAACACCGTTCACGATCACCGTGCGGTCCTTCATCTCCTCGGAAACGGCGGCGATGCTGAAGAACTCGAACCCGTCGTAAATGATCTTCTCATAGATGTCGTCGGAAATGACGGTTATCTCCATAGTGGCCAGGACGGCGGCTAGGGCCGTCAACTCTTCCCGGCTATATGCCGCTCCGGTGGGATTGGCGGGACTGTTGAGGATGAGGACCCGGGTCCGGTCCGTAACGGCCCCACGCAGGAGCTCCGGCGTCAGCTTGAAGCCCGCCGCTTGCTCGGTGGGGACAATGACCGGTGTCGCACCGGCCAAAACGACGATGTCGACATAAGAAACCCAGTATGGTGCCGGCACAATGACTTCATCTCCCTCTTCACACAACACCTGGATGAGATTGTAAAGGGTATGCTTGGCCCCGCAAGAGACGACAATCTGGGACCGGTTGTAGTCCAGGCCGTGATCGCGGGCCATCTTCGCGGCGATGGCGTCTTTGAGCTCGTCGATGCCCCCCACCGGAGTGTACTTCGTGAATCCGGACGCGATAGCCCGGACAGCGGCCGCCTTGATGTTTTCCGGGGTGTCGAAATCGGGCTCACCGGCACCGAAACCGATGATGTCCCGCCCCTGCGCCCGGAGTGCGTTGGCCTTCATGGTAATGGCCAGTGTGGGAGAGGGTTTGATACTCTGGATTCTCTTCGTTAATTTCATAAGTCCTCTCAATAGAAGTAAATATTATTATTTTTGGTGGTTATACTTAGCCTGTAAACGTGCGAGGACGGCGTCGGGAACCAGCCCCTCCACGGAGCCCCCCAAGCTCGCCGCCTCTTTGATGAGGTTGGAACTGGTGTAAAACCATTGGTAGCCCGTCATGAGAAACACCGTTTCCACATCTCTGTTGAGACGCCGGTTGATGAGGGCCATCTGAAATTCGTACTCGAAATCGGAGACGGCCCGCAGGCCCCGGAGGATAACGTTCGCCCCCCGACTCCGGACGTAATCCACCAGGAGTCCGGCGGAACAGTCCACGTGCAGGCGCTGTTCGTCCCGGCCCAGTACGTCCCTTATGAGGGCCATTCTCTCCTCGACGGTGAACAGGGATGTTTTGGCCGGGTTATAGGCAACCAAGACGATGAGTTCGTCGAACATCCTCAAGGCCCTGGTGATAATGTCGATATGACCGTTGGTAATGGGGTCGAACGACCCGGGGTAAACAGCGATTTTTTTCATCTCAATGTGGCTCCTCCAAGGTATGATCAAAAAAGGTCAGCACCGTGTCGCCGTGCCGCCGCTCCTTGCGGAGGGTGAATTTATGGCCGCCGACGGCCTCGGGGATCTCTTCCCTGACGGAACGCTGGACGATCAGCATCCCGCCTGCGGCGATGAGATTCCCCCGGCAACAACACTCTATTGTAGTACCGATCATGTCCCGCTCATAGGGAGGATCGGCAAAGACCAAATGGAAACTTTCTGCCCGCCTGCTAAGTATCGCCACGCCGCCGACGGCGTCCATGTTCAGGACGTGTGACCGTTCCTCCAGCCCCCAGGCAGCGAGCCGCTCTTTTAGCCTCCGGCTGGCAACGGGGTGCTTTTCCACAAACACCGCCGCTTTCGCCCCCCTGCTCAGGGCTTCCATACCTACGATCCCGGTGCCGGCGTAAAGATCGAGGAAATTGCAGCCGTTGAGAGGAGGAAGGAGATTGAAAAGGGATTCCCGGACGGCGTCCGGCGTTGGCCGGATGACACCGGTCTTGGGGGGCGGAATTCGTCTTCCCCGCATTTCGCCCCCAGTTATTCTCATATCTTGAATCTCCGTTTAAAAAACGTCCCGCAGTTGCATCCAAATGCTCGAAGACACTCTCACAGGTAGTCTCGAACCAGGATTTCCGCAATCTGGACGGCATTGAGGGCGGCGCCTTTCCTGAGGTTGTCGGAAACCACCCACATGTTGATGCCGTTGGTGATCGATTCGTCCTCCCGGATCCGGCCCACAAAGGTTTCATCACGACCGACAGCGTCAATCGCCAGAGGATACACCAGGTTTCTCGGGTCATCGACGATCTTCACGCCCGGGGCCTTCTCCAGCAGTTCCCGGACCTCGGCGGCGGTGATCTTTTTTTCGGTCTCGATGTTTATGGATTCCGAATGGGCATAGAAAACGGGCACCCTGACCGTAGTCGCGGTTACGGCGATCGAATCGTCTTTCATGATCTTCTTGGTTTCGTTTACCATCTTCATCTCTTCCTTGGTGTAGCCGTTGTCCAGAAAAACATCGATCTGGGGCAGGCAGTTGAAGGCGATGCGATGGGGATATACCTTAACGGCCGGTTCCCGCATCCCCAGCAGGGCGCGGGTCTGGTTGCTCAATTCCTCGATGGCCTTCTTTCCGGTCCCGGAGACGGCCTGATAAGTGGAAACGACGATCCGCTTAATACGGACGGCATCATGGATAGGTTTCAGGGCCACCACCATCTGGACGGTGGAGCAATTGGGGTTGGCGATGATGCCCCTCTGCTTGTACTGGGCGATCGCTTCGGGATTCACCTCGGGAACCACCAGGGGGATATCAGGCGCCATCCGGAAGGCGCTGGTGTTATCCACCACCACGCATCCCGCCCGGGCGGCCAGAGGAGCATACTTCTCGGAAACGCTGCCTCCGGCTGAGAAAAGGCCGATCCGGACATCCGTGAAAGAATCCTCCTTGAGGACTTCCACGGGAAGACTCTGCCCCTTGTATTCCAGGGATTTGCCCAGGGAGCGTTCGGAAGCGAGCAGGAGCAGCTTGGCGACGGGAAAATTTCTTTCCTCGAGAATCTTGACCATTTCGTTACCCACGGCGCCTGTGGCGCCGACTACTGCAACATTAAAGGCTTTCATATCTGTGTCTTCTCCTTACGGAAGTTTAATGGCTACTTTGCGGCCCCGTTTTCACCGCCGCACTCTTTTTCTCTGTCGCCGCCGACGTTCCTTTCCGGTATAGCTTGACTATCAGCCAGATGGGTCCCGAGAGGCTGTATCCCGCTACAAAGGTGAAAATCATGATCTGGGGCTCGGCGATTACCACTACCAGGATGCAGACAATGACGACAAAGGACATGAATGGCTTTTTAGCGAAGAAATTCAAGTCCTTGAAACTGTAATACTTTATGTTGCTCACCATGAAGAGGGCCAGGATAAAAACCGAGATCAGTACTAGGGGATGATGGAAATGCCCAACCCCTCCCAATTTGTAGTAGATCAGCACGCCCGTGGCAACTACCGCAGCGGCGCCGGGTATGGGCAGGCCATTGAAGACCCGGCTGTCAATAATGCCGATTTGGATGTTGAAGCGGGCCAGACGCAAGGCACCGCAGGTAACAAAAAGAAATGATACGACCCAACCCCAGCGTCCGAAATCCTGCAACGACCAGGTATAGGCCAGAAGGGCCGGGGCAACGCCGAAGGAGACGAGATCCGCCAGGGAATCGTATTCGGCGCCGAACTTGCTCGTCGTGTTGGTCATCCTGGCAATCCTTCCGTCCAGGGCGTCGAGAACGGCGGCAACCAGGATGGCGACGGCGGCAACCTCGAACAGCCCCTTCATAGAAGCGATCATGGAGTAGAAACCGGCAAAGAGACTGGCCGTGGTGAAGAGATTCGGGAGCACATAAATCCCCTTCTTCATCTTTTCTTTCTGAAAACGGGAATGTTCTTTCATGGCAATTCTCCTATGGGCGTTTCCCCGGCCCGCACCTTTTCTCCTACCTGGACACGGAGTTGGGCACGGGGGGGCATGAAGACCTCGAGCCGGGATCCGAATCGAATCAGGCCGAACCTCTCCCCCTTGTTCACCTTCATACCCTTGGCCGTCCAGCAGACGATTCTCCGGGCCACCAGACCGGCGATCTGAATGACGAGGATCTTCTCCCCTCCCCCGATATCGATGCGTAGGGCATTGCGCTCGTTATCCTCCGAAGCTTTGTCCAGATTCGCCGTAAGAAATTTTCCCGGATAATAGCGAATCTCATCGATTACGCCACCGAAGGGAATGCGATTGACATGGACGCTGAAGACGTTCATGAAGATGCTGACTTTGTTCAGTGGCCCCGGCAGCAGCTCATGGCCGTCCACCGTTTCGATGCGGATGACCTTGCCGTCCGCCGGGGAGATGATGGCCCGGGGATCAGCGGGAGGGGTACGCCGGGGATTGCGGAAGAACCATACCACCCAGAGGGTGGTCAGGCCGAAAACGACCGCCGCCCAAGTCCACTGGAAATAAAGGCAGACCGAAGTGATGAGGACCGCTGAGATGATGAAGGGCACGCCCTCCGGGGCGATGGGGCTGTCATGAGTCATGGTGTCTTTCTCTCTTCAGTTTAATTGATCACTCTTCAATTTTAAGGGAATTCAACCTCTCTGTCAACATCGGCGGTCATCTATTTCCGATAACGGGGTGCGTTTCATTAAAAATTGCTTCCCGGGGACCACGGTGGGACTCCTGGGACCCGATCTCCACATCCCGTCCCATGCGGACTCCGTCGGCGTTGCGCCGGTGTTCCGGGACCGTTCACATTTCCCGCCGGAGATACACCGGCGCCAGTTGAACGGCGGAATGGAGATCACCGGCCTCAGCCTTGCGGCGGGCGACAATCCCTACGGCAGCGGCGCTGATCCGGTGAAAATGTAGGGGGGCGAACAGACTCCGGCCTTCGGACCGGGCGCTAATAAGCTCTTTATAAACACCGGCGCCGCTGCCGACGAAGACCGCGTCCCCTTCGATCCGGTTCGGTATTTCCTCGGCGGCAAGCAGGCAGTCGGGGCTGAGGCATGTTAGAGAACCTGCGGTGTCGCTCCGGTAAAAACCGGCATACACCTGTCCACGTTTCGCATCGATCAAGGGACAGACAAGAGTCGGAAAGCCCGCCGCGTTGACCGCCAGGGCCTCCAGGGTGGATACGCCGGCGATGGGCCGGTCGTAGGCGAGGGCCAGGCCTTTCACCGTGCTTACCCCGATCCGGACGCCGGTGAAGGAACCGGGACCGACAGTGCAGGCGAAGAGATCCAGATCACCGATCCGGACGCCAGCCCCCTTCAGGAGATGATCGATGGCGGGAAGGAGGATTTCGGAATGATGACGTTCCACATCAAAAAATATCTCCCCCACCGTCACATCATCGCTCACGAAGGCAACGGAGACCGTCTTTCCCGAAGTGTCCAGGGCGAGCAATTTCATGGTTCGTTAGTAAATATCTTCGTGAAATCGTTTATAATCTTGATATCCAACCGGTCGATATCAATCATAATGACAAAGATCATCAGCATTACAAGGAGAACGAAACCGATCTGTTGCGCCCGTTCCCGGGTCTTCATGCCGACCGGCTTGCCCCTGACCGCCTCGACGAAGTAAAAAAGCAAATGGCCCCCGTCGAGAACGGGAATGGGGAGGAGATTGAGCACCCCGAGATTGATGCTCAGGAGGGCCATGAACAGGACGAAAGGTATGAGGCCTTCCTTGACCTGGGCGCCGGCCATCTGGGCGATGAGGATCGGACCGCCCAGGGTCCGGGGGGAGATTACCCCCTCCAGGATCTTGACGATGCTGATCAAGGTGAGCTTGGTAATGAACCAGGTCTGCTTCAGGGCGGTCCACATTGCCAGAGCTGGATTTTGGCGCTCGATGACCGTCAGGCTGGCCGGGGATACCCCGATCTTGAAAGAGGTCGTTTCCTCCCCGAAAATGTTCTTCCCTTTCATTTCACGAGGAACGATCTGCAACTCCAGTGGCACTCCCTGCCGGAGGACGGTGAACCTCATCTCCTTTCCGGCGCTCTCGGTTATCTTCACCGCCATCCTGTCCCAGCGCCCGACCGCATCCCCATCAATGGCCTGAACGACATCGCCGGGCTTCATCCCCGCCTCATAAGCCGCCGATCCCTCCTGGACGCCGCCGACGGTGGTGGTCAGAACGGGCACCCCGAGCATGTAAACCCCGGTAAAGATGAGAATCGCCAGCATGAAATTGAATAGCGGACCGGCGAAGACAATGGTGATCCGCTTCCACACCGATTGACGACTGAAAGAGCGCCGTTCCTCCTCCGCCGACAGCTCTTCCCCCTCCCCTTCCCCAAGGAGCTTCACATAACCGCCCAGAGGTACCAGGGACAGGAGGTATTCCGTTTCCCCGATCTTTTTGCCAATGAGCTTTCGGCCGAAGCCCAGGGAAAATTTCTGGACCCCGACGTCGAAATATTTCGCCATGAGGAAATGTCCCAGTTCATGGACAAAGATCAATATCCCCAAAAGCACGATAACCGATAAGATACTTATGCCAACCAATCTTTTTTCTCCTCGATCATTTTGACGGCCCGTTTCCTAGCCTCGCTGTCGGCGGCCATGATGTCCCGAAGCGTGGGCGCGAAGACGACTCGGTGCGATTTCATGACACCGGCGATAACTTCGGGGATATCGGTAAAGAGGATCCTTTCTTCCAGGAAGGCCTGAACCGCGATTTCATTGGCCCCATTGAGCACGGCCGGCATGGTTCCGCCGATCCGGAGGGCGTCGCCGGCCAATGACAGGCAAGGAAACCGGTCGGCGTCAGGGGGGTGGAACTCTAGGGCCGGAATGCTCCGGAAATCGAGAAACGCGCCGGTACCGGCCAGTCTCTCGGGCCAGGAAAAGGCATAGGCGATGGGCAGGCGCATATCCGGCTGCCCCAACTGGGCAAGCACCGATCCGTCGCAAAATTCCACCAGGGAGTGAACAACGCTCTGGGGGTGGACGACCACATCGATTTGTTCCACTTTCACTGCGAAGAGCCACCGGGCCTCAATTATTTCCAGCCCTTTGTTCATCATGGTGGCCGAATCGATGGTGATCTTCCTGCCCATCGTCCAGTTGGGGTGCCGGAGGGCCTGTTCTGGCCGCACGCGTCGTAATTCTTCCCTGATCCAGGTACGAAAGGGGCCTCCGGAAGCGGTGAGGATAATCCTTCGGACCTCCCCGGCGCGGCCTCCCTGGAGGCACTGGAAAATCGCACTGTGTTCGCTGTCCACGGGCAGGATATGCACCCCTTTCGCCGCCGCTTTTTCCATGACCAGCGCCCCGGCCATAACCAGTGTCTCCTTATTGGCCAATGCTACATCCTTGCCCGCCTCCACGGCGGTCACGGTAGGGACAAGTCCGGCCGCCCCCACCATGGCCGAGAGCACCAGATCGTTTTCCGGCAGGGCGGCAATTTCGTTATATCCATCGGGTCCGGACAGAATCTTCAATTCCCGGGGTAGTCCCGGCTCGCTTCCGAGCCGCCGGGCGCATTCCTCGTCGAAAACGGCGACGATCCGGGGCCGGAACTTAGCGATCTGCTCCCGTAGCAGGACGACATTCCTCCCTGCCGCCAGGGCGGTTACACGGAAGCGGTCGCGATTGCAGTCGATGACCGCCAGCGCCTGCGTGCCTATAGAACCGGTGGAGCCTAAAATGGCGATATTCTTCATGAGATAAAATAATAGCGATAGTAATGCACGCAGGGGACGATAAAAAGGAGGCAATCGAGGCGGTCCAGGATACCGCCGTGACCGGGCAGCAGGCTCCCCGAATCCTTGACCCCCGCGGCGCGTTTCAGCACCGATTCGCACAGGTCGCCAAGCTGCCCCAGGACGCTCGCGAAGACCCCCAGGACGATGGCATGCCAGGGAAAGAGCTGGGGCAGGAAGAACCAACTGAAGATCAGGCATCCCAGCGCGCTTCCGGCGACAAGACCCAACACCCCCTCGACGGTCTTTCCGGCGCTGACCAGGGGCATCAGTTTCCGTCGCCCCCAGGTGCGTCCCACGTAATAGGCGGCCACATCCCCGGAAAAGGCCAGGACGATGACGAAGAAGATCCACAGCACCCCTGACTCCCCCCGGCGCAGCCAGATCAGATGAGAAAGGAGGAAGGAAACATAAAAGACGCCGAAGATTATCTTCATCACCGGCGTCAGGTCGAAGTTTTCCTTTTTGATCCGGGCAAGATACAGGATGAATACAGTGAGCATGGCCGCGCATAGAAGACCTGTCAGCATCTCCGGCGAGCCCAGGAAGAATACAACGGGAATCAGCGCCGAGATAACCAGGGCTTGAATCTTTTCGTTTACCTGGGACGCATCCAGGACCATGTTGCTGTATTCATGAATGCCCAGAAGGATTACCGCCACGATGAGGGCAAAAAAACCCGTTTCACCACCCCAGGCGATTACCGCAAACAGGACGGGGACCACGACTATGGCTGTAAGCCACCGTTTTATATGGGAATTCACGAGGAAGCTCCCTTCTGGAGCTGTTCGCTGGTCAGGCCGTATCTCCTCTCCCGGCGCTGATAATCCGCAATGGCCGCGAAGAGATCCTTCTTGTCGAAATCCGGCCAGAGGACTTCGGTAAAATAGAACTCCGTATAAGCCGACTGCCAGAGGAGAAAATTGGAGATCCGAAACTCGCCGCTGGTCCGGATAAGCAGATCGGGATCGGGGATGCCGGCGGTATATAGATAGGCAGCAAAGGATTCCCGGGTGATGTCTTCGGCGGCCAGCGTTCCCTCCCGAACGTCTTCGGCGATCCGCCGGACCGCCCGGATAATTTCATCCTGTCCACCATAACTGAGAGCCAGGTTCAGGACCATGCCCCGGTTCCCCGCCGTCCGGGCCATGGTTTCGGCCAGCAGTTTACGTACCGGCGCCTGGAGACCGTCGATGTCGCCGATGGCGTGCAGGCGGATGTCATTCTCCATCATCTCCGCCAATTCGGAACGAAGATACTGCCTGAGGATCTGCATCAGCGCCGCCACTTCCTGATCCGGACGCAACCAGTTTTCCACGGAAAATGCATACAGGGTCAGATATTGAATGCCTATTTCCCTGCATAACCGGACGGTTTTCCGGACGGCCTCCACCCCCTTCTGATGGCCCATGATCCTTCCCAGGGCATGTTGTTTCGCCCAGCGGCCGTTTCCATCCATGATGATGGCAATGTGCCGGGGAAGTTTCTGCAAGTCGATATCCGCCATTACCGCTCCCCTGGCATCTTCGCCGGAGACACGCCGGAGCTGGGACTTACGATGAATCGGGATCGGCGGCGGAGATTCACGCCGGCGCCGGTAGTTAATGCGGCGCGCTGATGGTGTGAAATGGACGTGATGGACATGTTTTCGCGTAACATATCGCCGGGCTCTTGGCAAGTAGACTTTAAAAAAATGGGGAGTTTGCCGACTCCCCAAAAGATCTTCCCATCAGCCGTCAGGTCAGCGATTCATCAAATCTCCATAATTTCGCTTTCCTTGACCGCCAGTACGGCTTCGAGCTTCTCGATATACTTGTCCATTCGTTTTTGGACTTCATCCTGGGCGGTAAACATCTCGTCTTCCGAAATCTTGTTTTCCTTCTTCAGGGACTTGAACTGTTCGTTGGCATCCCGCCGGGCATTCCGCATCTTCACCTTGCCCTCTTCCGCCAGCTTCTTGACGATCTTGACCAGATCCTTGCGCCGTTCCTCCGTCAGGGGAGGAATGGGCAGGCGGATGATCTTGCCGTCGTTGGAGGGCATAAGCCCCAGTTCCGACTTCTGGATGGCCTTCTCGATCGCCCCGATGACCCCGGTATCCCAGGGCGAAATGACGATCAGGCGGCTTTCGGGAACCGAGAGGCTTGCCACCTGATTCAGCGGCGTGGGGACGCCGTAATAATCAACTTTGATGCCGTCGAGAAGCGCCAGTGACGCCCTTCCCGTTCGCACCTTACTGAAGCCCTTCTCCAGGGACCCCAGGATCTTCTCCATATTATCTTTCAGTTCCTCGTATACGACTTCTTTCATGAATCTAACCCTCCACGAGCGTGCCAAGCTTTCCTCCGCAGATTGCGGCGGCGATGTTCCCCTTTTTTCTCAGGTTAAAGACGATAATGGGCAGGCCGTTTTCCCGACACAGGGAAATCGCAGTTGCATCCATTACTTTAAGGTTTTTTGCCAAGACTTCGTTATATGTTATTATTTTATACATTACCGCATCGGGATTACCCACCGGATCGCGGTCATAGACGCCATCCACCTTGGTGGCCTTCATGATCACTTCCGCCCGGATCTCCACGGCCCGGAGCGACGCCGCCGTATCGGTGGTAAAGAACGGATTCCCCGTCCCACCGGCGAAGATGACCACCCGGCCTTTTTCCAGATGGCGAATCGCCCGGCGGTGGATATAGGGTTCGGCTATCTCGCGAACCTCCAGGGCGGATTGGAGGCGTGTGGCGACGCCAAGATGTTCGAGGGCATGCTGCATGGCCAAGCAGTTGATCAAGGTGGCCAACATCCCCGTGTAGTCTGCCGCCGACCTCTCCATCCCCCGCTTTGCGGCCTCTCCGCCCCGCCAGATGTTACCGCCGCCGATGACAACCCCCAACTGAACGCCGAGTTCCACCACCGCCCGGATCTCTTGGGCTATCTCGTTGACGACATCGAAATCGATGCCGAAGGATCGCTCCCCCTCCAGGGCCTCGCCACTGAGTTTCAGCAACACCCGTCGATAAACGGCCTTTTTCACCATCAGGATTTGATTTCTTCCCCGAGCTGGAACCGGGCAAAACGCCGCACGATGATGTTTTCGCCGGTCTTGGCAATCATTTCGTTGACCAGGGTTTCGACAGTAATATCGGTATTTTTGATGAATTTTTGCTGGAGGAGACAAACCTCCTCGTAGTATTTTCTCAGTTTGCCCTCGATGATCTTGTCCCAGATCTTTTCCGGCTTTTTCTCCGTCAGAAGCTGGCTTTTGTAGATCTCCTTCTCCCGCTCCAGGGCGTCGGCGGAAATTTCCTGCGGCCGGACGTAGAGGGGATTCGAGGCGGCCACATGCATGGCCAGATCCCGGGCCATAGTTTGAAAGGCCTCTGTCTTAGCGACAAAGTCGGTCTCGCAGTTCAACTCCACCAGGACGCCGATCTTTCCGCCCATGTGGATGTAATGGGCGATTGTGCCGTCCTTGGCGGCCTTGGAAGACCGCTTGGTCGCCGCCGACATCCCCTTTTTTCGCAGATAATCGACAGCCTTTTCAAAATCGCCGTCCGCCGCCTTCAGCGCCTCTTTACACTCCATCATCCCGGCGTTGGTTTTATTTCTCAAGGTTTTAACCATTTCCACAGTAATATTCACTTTTTACCTCCTCGTTATTCTTCAGGAAATCCCGCACGTCCGTCATCATTCCTCAGCATGAGCGGCTACGGAGACACTATCCTTGGTCTCGATGCTTTCGGGGACATCGTTTTCTTCCTCATTGTCGATAGCCACCTCCCGGACCGGTCCCTCCTTGTCGCTTTCGGCCTGGATCCGTTCCTCGAACTTCTTCTTCCCTTCCAGCACGGCATCGGCGATCTTGGCTGAAAAGAGCTTGATCGCCCGGATGGCGTCGTCGTTACCCGGGATTATATAATCGATATCATCGGGATTGCAGTTGGTGTCCACCATGGCCACGATGGGGATCCCTAGTTTCCTCGCCTCCTTGACCGTGATGCTCTCCCGCTTGGGGTCCACGATGAAAAGGCCGCCGGGACGCCCTTTGATCTTGCGGATACCGCCGAGGATCTTTTCGAGTTTTGCCTTTTCCTTCTGCAAGGAGAGGATCTCTTTTTTCGGAAAGGCCCGGATCGAGTCGTCTTCGATCATTTTATCCAGGGTGTTCAGTCGGTCGATGCTTTTTTTGATGGTAATGAAATTGGTGAGCATTCCTCCCAGCCAGCGCTGGTTCACATAGGGCATGCTGCAACGGCCCGCCTCCTCCCGGATGGACTCCTGGGACTGCTTTTTAGTACCCACGAACAGCAGCTCATCACCGTTCGCCACCATGTCCACCACGAATTCGTAGGCCTTATGGAAGAGGACGACGGTCTGTTGCAGATCGATGATGTAAATACCGTTTCTTGCCCCAAAGATATAGGGCTTCATTTTGGGATTCCATTTGTTGGTCTGATGACCAAAATGGACCCCCGCCTCCAGCAGCAGCTTCATGGAAATGTGTGCCATACAAATACTCCTTCGTTGTTTTTTTCCGCCATTCCCTTCCCGCAGGCTTAGGACTTCTCCTTGGATGACGAAGCAACAAAAAGCCCATCCGGGAATGTGTGAAATTCGGGTAGCATTATCATATTACCGGTTAAGGCGCAAGCCCATTTTCCCACCCATTCAATATATTTATCTTGACCTGCGATGAGGACGCTCAGGTATGGTAATGGGCGTTGATCTTGATGTACTCGAAGCCCAGATCGGAAGCGAAAACCCGGAAGGACTTGTTCCCCATTCCCGCCCGGAAAATAACCTTTATCTCCGCCCGGCTCATTACTTCTTTTAACAGCTCTTCGTTTCCGGCTGTTTTCAGCCCCCGGCTAAACAGGGAAACGCCGTCGAAAAGCAGCTCCACGCGTTCCAGGGGCAGCGGCACGCCCATCGCCCCGGCCGCGGCGATGATACGCCCCCAGTTGGGATCGCCGCCGTAAAAGGCCGTCTTGACCAGATTGGAATTGGCGATGGCATAAGCCATCTTCCTGGCCTCCCCCGCCGTTCGCGCCCCTTCCACAGTGATTTCCAGCAGCTTGGTAGCCCCCTCGCCATCCCGAACCATATCCCTGGCAAGTTCAGTCATGACCTCGGCCAGCATCGTACGGAAGGCAATGAAGCCACGGCCCCGCTCTTCTATCCGCCGGTTTCCCGCCACGCCGTTGGCCAAAACCAGCGCCGTATCGTTGGTGCTCATGCAGCCGTCCACGGAGATGGCATTGAAACTGCGCTCCACACCGTATCGAAACGCCCGGTCCAGGGCCTTGGCGTCAATATCGGCATCAGTCATGACATAGGCGAGCATGGTGGCCATGTGGGGCTGAATCATCCCGGCTCCCTTGGCCATGCCGCAGACGGAAATTTCCCGGCCGCCGATCATCCGTTTCCGGAAGGACAGCTTGGGAAAACGGTCCGTGGTCATGATGGCCTCCTCGGCATTCTTTATCCCCTCGGGATGCAATCCCGCGACAAGCTTCGGTATGCCTTTTCGGATCTTGTCCAGGGGCAGGCGGTGGCCGATCACCCCGGTGGAGGATACCAGAACGAAATCTTTATCGATTTTCAAGCGCCGTGCAAGAGCGCCGCCCATGGCCAGGGCATCGCGATACCCATCCTCTCCCGTGGCGGCATTGGCATTGCCGCTGTTGGTGAGGATGGCCTGGGCGTATCCGCAGCGGATCCGCTGCCGCGATAAGACCACCGGCGCCGCCGGAAAGGCGTTGGTGGTAAAAACCCCGGCGGCCCGGGCGGGCGTTTCCGAATAGATCAGCGACAGGTCCTTCGCCCCCGTTTCCTTGATCCCGGCGCTGACGCCACTGGCGAGAAAGCCGGGCACTGCCATTGCATGTTCCTTCATGATCTTATCCTTGCACCGTCTATCTGCCGCAACACTTCTTGTATTTCTTGCCGCTGCCGCAGGGGCAGGGATCATTGCGGCCCACCTTCTCCTTCTCCCTTTTCACCGGCGTCGCACTCACGTCTTCGCCCCGGCTGAGGATGTAATCATCTTCCGCCTGTCGCTGTATCTCTTCGATATCTTCCTCCCGGCGGATCTGGACCAGACAGAGCTTTTCCAGGGTATCCTCCTTGATCCGCTGGATCATGGCCATAAACATATCATAGCCCTCTTTCTGGTACTCCCGGACAGGATCCTTCTGCCCGTACCCCCGAAGGCCGATGCCCTCTTTAAGATGATCCATGCCGAGGAGGTGATCCTTCCACTGGGCGTCAATGCTCTGCAGCATGATCATGGTCATGATGTACTGCATCAACGGAACGCCGAAGTTTTCCTCCTTGCGGCGGAGATGGGAGTTGACGGCGGCGGTGATCGCCCCTTCGATCTCCGGGGCGCTCATCTCCCCCTTCTTCTCGTGGAGATTGAGGCGCAGGGAGAACCGCTGGTATATGCGGTCATCCAGAGACATGAGGTCCCAATCCTCGGGATGGCCCTTTTCGTCTACATAATCCGGCACGATGTCGGCGACCGTCTCCTCGACCATCCCCTCGATGTCCGTCCAGAGATCCTGACCGCTCAAGACCTTACGGCGTTGCTCATAGATAACCTGGCGCTGCTTGTTCATCACGTCGTCGAATTCCAGAAGATGCTTCCTGATGTCGAAGTTCTGGCCTTCCACGCGTTTCTGGGCGTTCTCGATGGCCTTGGAAACCAAGCGGTTTTCAATGGGCTCGTTCTCCTCGATGCCGATGCGGTCCATGATGGCGGAGATCTTTTCCGCCCCGAAGATCCGGAGGAGGTCGTCCTCCAGAGACAGATAAAAACGGGATGAACCCATATCCCCCTGGCGCCCCGACCGGCCCCGGAGCTGATTGTCGATTCGGCGGCTCTCGTGACGCTCCGTGCCAAGGATATGAAGTCCCCCCAGATCGGCGACGCCTTCTCCAAGCTTGATATCCGTACCGCGTCCCGCCATGTTCGTGGAGATGGTCACCGCGCTCCGTTGTCCGGCCTGGGCAACTATCTCTGCCTCCCGCTCATGATGTTTGGCATTGAGGACATGGTGTTTGATCCCCGTCCTGGTGAGCATAGCGCTCAAGAGCTCCGATTTGACTATGGAAATCGTTCCCACAAGCACCGGCCTGCCCTGACGGTGCATCTCCTTGATCTCCTCGATGACGGCGTGGAATTTCTCCTTTTCTGTCTTGTAGATCACGTCGTTGTGATCGGTACGGATCATGGGCATGTTGGTGGGGATAACGACGACATCCAGTTTGTAGATCTTTTTGAACTCCTCCGCCTCGGTATCCGCCGTACCGGTCATCCCAGCCAGTTTATCGTACATCCGGAAATAATTCTGGAAGGTGACCGAGGCGAGGGTCTGGTTTTCCCGCTCGATCTTCACGTGCTCCTTGGCCTCCAGGGCCTGGTGGAGACCGTCGCTATAGCGCCGGCCGGGCATGATCCGCCCCGTGAACTCGTCGACAATAATGACCTGGCCGTCCTTGACGACATAATCCACATCCCGTTTGAAGATCGTATGGGCCTTCAGGGCCTGATTAACATGATGGAGAAGCTCGATGTTTTTGGGCTCGTAAAGGTTTTGCACCTTCAAGTACTTCTCCACCCGGGCGATCCCCTCTTCGGTTAGGACCACCGTCCTGGTTTTCTCTTCGATGGTATAGTCCGTGTCCTTGCGAAGCCTGGGAATGACCTGGTTGATTCGGTAGTATTTGTCGGTGGATTCCTCGGAGGGGCCGGAAATGATGAGCGGGGTCCGGGCCTCGTCGATGAGGATGCTGTCCACTTCGTCCACGATGGCATAGTTAAAATCACGCTGTACATAATCCTCCAGGGAGAATTTCATGTTGTCCCGTAGATAGTCGAAGCCGAACTCGTTGTTGGTCCCGTAGGTGATGTCGGCGGCATAAGCCTGGCGCCGTTCTTCGTCTTCCATGCCGTGAACGATCACCCCGACGGATAGACCGAGAAAATTATATATCGGACCCATCCAGCCGGCGTCCCGGCGGGCCAGGTAGTCGTTGACCGTGACCAGATGACAGCCTTTGCCCGTCAGGGCGTTGAGATAAAGCGGCAGTGTCGCCGCCAGGGTCTTGCCCTCACCGGTTTTCATCTCGGCGATCTTGCCCTGATGGAGGACGATTCCGCCGATGATCTGGACGTCGAAGGGTCGCATCTGCACGGTTCGCCGGGCGGCCTCCCGAACCACGGCGAAGGCCTCGGGGAGTAAATCATCCAGAGAAGAACCCTTCAGCAACCGCTCTTTAAACTCCGGGGTCTTGGCCCGGAGTTCGGCGTCGGTCCGGGACGCCATGGCGGGCTCGAGACGGTTTATCTCATCGAGGACAACGGATATTTCCTTTATGATCCGATCGTTTTTGGTCCCGATGATCTTTTTCAGTAAAGCCCCAATCATGTTTTTTACCTTTAAAAGAAAAATTCCGGCCCTATCCCGCCGGAATTTTCACTCACGG
>JAKQIZ010000173.1 GCA_029561465.1 Deltaproteobacteria bacterium
CAGGATGTCGGCCTGGAGGAGGATCATCTCCAGGAGGGACTCGATCCCCGTCCGCTGCTTGGCGGACACCTCGCAAAAGATCGTCTCGCCCCCCCACTCCTCGGAGACGAGGCCGTATTCCGTCAGGGCCTGTTTGATCCGTTGGGGATCCGCCCCCGGCTTGTCCATCTTGTTGACGGCCACAATGATCGGGACGCCGGCAACCCGGGAATGGTTGATGGCTTCGATGGTCTGGCCCATCACCCCGTCATCCGCCGCCACGACCAGGACAACCACGTCCGTCACCTGAGCACCCCGGGCCCGCATGGCCGTGAAGGCCTCATGGCCGGGCGTGTCGAGGAAGACGATGTCCCGGTCCTTGAGTTGGACATGATAGGCGCCGATGGCCTGGGTTATCCCCCCCGCCTCCCCGGCGATGACATTCGTTTCCCGGATGGCGTCGAGGAGTGACGTCTTGCCGTGATCCACATGCCCCATGATCGTTACGACCGGCGCCCGGGGCTTGAGGTTCCGTTCTCCCGTGTCGGTCGTTCCGAAGGTTTCCTCAAAATCCATGCCGGCGGATTCCACCTGATAACCGAACTCACCGGCGATAAGCGTCGCCGTGTCGAAATCGAGGGACTGGTTGATCGTCACCATCAAACCCAGTCCCATGAGTTTGTTGATCACTTCTCCCGCTTTGACCCCCATCTTCTTGGCCAGGTCTCCGACGGTGATGGTCTCGGCGATCTTGATGCGCCGCTTGATGGCCTTGGGCGTCGTTATCTCCGTCTTCTTGAGCTTCGCCGCTCCGGCTTTTTTCTCCTCCCGCCACCGGACCGGCCGGTCATCCCGCTCCAGATCTTCGATCCGTACCTTTTTGTCCACGACCTTTTTGATCAAGACCTTCTTGCGGGCGGGGAACTGGTCGCCGATGACTACCTCTACGGGTTTTTTCCCTTTTTTCTTGTCCTTTTCCGGCTCCCACTTCACGGGCTTCTTCAAGGCGCCGGGGGCCGCCGGCGCCTTGCCCGGCTCGGCCTCGATCTTCTTAACCAGCGGTTTTCTAATGATTTCAGCCGTATTCTGAGGCTTGCGGGGCATGATCAAAAGCTTCCCGTCCTTCTTTTCCGTTTTGGGGGGCCGGGGTGCCGACGGGGGAGGGGCCATGGGCGAAACGGGAGCTGCGACCGCCGGGGCCTCCGAAATGGGTGGGGCAACCGGGGCCGTTTCGGGAGGTTCAGCCTTCACGGGGGGTATTTCCGCCGCCACAGGCGGCGCGGGAGGGGGCGCAACCGGGGCAGCCGGGGATTCCGCCGCCGGGAGGGCTTCACTTTCCCCCGGCTTTTCCTCACCCGCCGCGACCGGCGGTTCCGCGGGCGGCGCCGCTTCTCCGGCCGACGGTTCCGCCTCCGAGGCCTCCTCCTCGACAACGGGGCGAACCGCCCGGCGTCTGATGACCGTGGCCTTGACCCTTTTCTCGACCATCTCGTGAGTTTCGGCCGCCAGATACTCCTTTTTAACCCGCTCTACCTCGCTGTCCTCGAGGGTGCTGGAGTGGGTTTTGACGGATATCCCCATTTTTTCCAGACGGGCAATAAGTTCCTTATTCTCCACGCCCAATTCCTTGGCCAGTTCGTAGACTCTTTTCTTCGACATAGTGGTTCTCCCGCTACTGCGTCCTCATATTCCGAGCCTGTTCATGCTCCTGATAACGTGGCGGCGATGATCTATTTCCTAACCTCCGCCGCCGCCGCTTCCTCGGTCATCTCCGTCGCTGCCTTGATCCACCCCTCCGCCTGTTCTCTGATCACTCCGGGGACGACCATAATGGCGTCGGCATCCACGGCGGCAACCAGGGCCAGACTCTTTATCCCTTCCTTGATGAGGCCGTCTATTTGCTGTTCCGTAATGTCGGGAAGGGCTTTGAGCTCCTGGCGGCTGTCCTCTTCCTGTTGGGCGGAGGAAGACTCGCTCTTGACATCGATCTTCCAACCCGTCAACTTTACGGCCAGACGGACGTTCTGACCATTCTTCCCGATGGCCAGAGAAAGCTGGTCGTCGGGAACGATGACTTCCATGCTCCGGTTCTCCCCATCGATCAGAACCCGATCCACCTTGGCGGGGGCCAGGGCGGCATATACGTATTTGGCCGGATCCTCGGAGTAGGGGACGATATCGATCTTCTCTCCCCGCAATTCCTGGACGACGCTCTGAACCCGGGAACCCCGCATGCCGACGCAGGCCCCCACCGGATCGATGTCCTTATCCTTGCTCCTGACGGCAATCTTCGCCCGTTTTCCCGGTTCCCTTGCCACGCTGACGATCTCAATGAGCCCTTCGGAGATCTCCGGCACCTCCACCTCGAACAGGGCCTTCAAGAAACCCGGATGAGTGCGGGAGAGGATGATCTGCGGCCCCTTGGTAATCCTTTTCACATCGCAGATGAACGATCTGATCCTTTCCCCGCGCTTGTACACCTCCCGGTAGATCTGTTCCGAAACCGGGATCACACCCTCCGCCCGGCCCAGATTGACGATGATGCTGCCCCCTTCAAACCTCTGGACAAAACCGTTGATGAGCTGCAGCTTGCGGTCCTTGAATTCCTCGTAAATGTTGTCCCGTTCCGCATCCTTGACGCGCTGGATGATGATCTGCTTGGCGGTCTGGACGGCAATCCGGCCAAAAGTGGAAGTATCCACCTTCATGCCCAGGCTGTCCCCCAGTTCCACCTCCTCGTCCATCTCCCGCGCTTCGGCAAGGGATATCTCCATGTCGGGATCCGTGACCCGCTCCTCGACCCGTTTAAACTGAAAGACCTCTATTTCACCCGCTTCTTCGTTGTAATGGGCTTCGATCTCCACTTGGGGGCCCATCTTTTTGCGGGCCGCATTCAGCATCGCCGCCTCGAGGGCTTCGATAATGATTGTCCTGTCGAGTCCCCGGTCCTTGCACATCTGTTCGATCAGCCGTTTCAGCTCCGACAACATGCCATCTTCCTCCATGTGATCATCGGTGATGATGATTTTTCTAACTTACTCAATCATTCCAAACAGATTCGAGACGGGCCCTGGCCACCGCTTCTCTGGGGATGGCAATGAGTTTCCCTTCTCTCTCGATAACGAGGGTCTTCCCCCCGTCCTCGCCTATGCGGTACTCTTGCAGAATACCCTTGAAATTCCTCGCTCCGTCAATTTTATGCTCCGTCTGCACCGCCACCTTGCTTCCCTGAAAACGGAGGAAATCCCGGTCCTTTACCAGGGGGCGATCCAGGCCGGGAGAAGAGATCTCCAGGGTGTAGGCCTCGTGCGGCACATCGTGGACCGCCAGGAGATCTCCCACCTCCTCGCTGATCAGGGCGCAATCGTCGATGGTGACACCACCCTCTTTGTCGATATAGAGCCTGACGAGCCAGCGGGATTTCATCCGGAGGCATTCCACGCACACAAGCTCCATTTCCTCTCCGACGATCGCCGGCTCGGTAATTGTCCAGATCCGCTCTTCCATCTCTTTTCTGATCAAACTCATAATCCCGTGGGAAAAAAAAAGTGGGCAACCGCCCACTCATCAGCAACGCAACGATGATGTTGAAAGCTCGCTAACATAAATGAGAGGCAAATGCAAGCAAAAATCAACGCCTTTGATTTCCTTGTCTTGTCATGGACATTATGATATTTTTATATAAACAATAAGTCCGGGACAGAGGTTCCGGCTTCCCGCAACGGCTGTTCAAGGTGCCCGCGGGGCGGAAGGGAAAAGGGGAATTTTGATCATCGAAAGATCCAACAGCCGGGGCTTCAGCCTGGTGGAATTGCTTATTGCCATTGCCATCCTCGCGATTTTGGGGGCGATTTCCATTCCCACCTTCCGCCATTACCTGGCCCAGCGACGACTCAACGGGGCGGTCAGGGAACTGCAAAACAGTCTCATGGCCATGCGGATGCAAGCGGTGACGGAGAACCGGTGGATTGCCATGAACATCGGGAGCAATCATCAGTTCACCATCTTCCGGGACGTAAACAAAAACGGGGTGTTGGATTCCGTGGAGGCGGTCTCCGTCAAGGATATCCACCCCACATATTATGATGTAACATTTACCAGTACCACAGGTGCGGTCTTGACCTTCTACCCCGATGGGACCGCAAGTACGGGAAAGATCTGTATCCATGGGGCCCCGGGGCTGAAGCCGAACCGGCTGAGCCTCAACAGCAGCGGGCGGGTAAGGACCGAGGAAACCGCCAGTTGCCCTTAGGCGAGATGTTTTATACTCCTGCTTCCGGAGAGATATTCTTTAACCTAACGAATATATACATTAATTTCTTTAGGAAACGAGACGGATCCATGAAGGGTTTACCTACCCAAGCGCAGAAAAGGCAGCGGGGGTTTTCCATCATCGAGATCATCATCGCCATCCTGCTGGTGGCCGTGGCGATAATCGGGCTGGCAACCATGACCTCCACGAACACCCAAACCAGCGATTTCAGCAAGACCATGACCTCGGCAACGACGCTGGCCAGAGACAAGATCGAAGAGCTGAAAGGGAAGAGCTATGCCGGTCTCACCGGCGGGGCGGACACCAGCGGCATCTATGCCAGGAGTTGGAGTCTTGAATACGCGCCTTCCCCCCACGACTACAAAATCATCACGGTTACAGTCAACTGGACCTGGCAGGGGAAACCCAGCACCGTGGAATTGAAGACCATCCGGACGAGGGACTGAGGGATGTTGAAAAGAAACGATGGTTTTTCCGTGCCGGAGTTGCTCATCGCCATGCTCATCGGCCTGGTGGTCGTAGGCGCGGTCTATTCCCTGTTCATCATGCAGAACCGGCAGTACCGCAACCAGGGACAGATCACCGAGATGCAGCAGAACGCCCGGATGGCCATGGCGATGATGATCCGGGAGATCAGCATGGCCGGTTTCAATCAGACCTCCGCCGCCTGCCCGAATCCGGTGACGGCTGTCCGGCGCTGCACAGGAACGACCACGGCAGCCAATACCCCCTGCACCGGGATCACCTATGCCGGCGGCAACGAAATCCGTTTTGTGGCGGATCTCAACGCCAACTGCGATACCACGGCTGGAACGGCCAACAAGGACGAAAACATCGCCTTCAACGTCGATTCCTCCAGCGGCGTGCCGGCCCTCAACCGCACCAGCAACGGTGTCAAGCTGCCCGTGGTGGAATACGTGGACGCCCTGTCCTTCGCCTACTACGACGGAGAGGGTAATATCACGACCGATCTGACCGCCATCCGGAAGATAAGGATAAGCATCACCACCCGTACCGCCCAGCCGGATCCCTATTTCACCCACCCGACCGCCGGCGATCACTATCGGCGCTACCAGTTGGAATCCTTTGTGGTACCGAGAAATCTGGGCGCCTACAACACCACGGCGGCCAATACAGGGGCGACCGGCGTCGTGTCCACATAATAGGGGGCATGAGGGAACAACCCCGCGCCCGGCGCGGGCACGGCTAAACATGATGCCCCCGTAAAAATATGAGGCTTTTCAAGATTATGAACCCATTATCGCATCAACGGACGAGAGAAGAGAACCGGCGGCAGGGAATATGGAGAGGGAAAAACGGCATCGCCCTGCCGGTGGCTCTGGCCATAATCACCGTGCTGTTTCTCCTGGGAACCACGGCCCTGATGATGACCTCCACGGATCTCAAGATCGCCGGCAATTACCGGGAGTATGCCAAAGCGGCCTACAATGCCGAAGCAGGAGTGGAGTTCTTCATAGATTATCTGCGCACCGACGCCAATGCCGCCGTCAAGACCGTCACCTATCCCGCCAGCAACGGCGGGACGGTCACCGTGGACATAACCCCGCCGCCAGGGTTTTCCTTCAGTTCCTCCGTGGACATCATCTGCATGGACAGCGCCCAGCGGCTGTATAAGTTCGAAATGACGGGTACGGCAGAGAGCAATGCCTCCAAGACCATCGAGGTCTTTTTCAAGCAGGCGGGGATCCTGCCCCTCAGCGTGGACGGCGCCGTAACCACATTCGGTGCCGGAACAACGGTCAATCTTAAGAGCGGAGGCGGCAGCGGCTATAATATCGACGGCAACAATTACCCCCTCCCCGCCAATCCCAACTGCACCGGCAATGCCTGCCGGACTGCGTCCTCCCCGACCGGGGCGATGCCCGGCCTCTACGCGCCAGCGGTCGCGCCGACCGTGACGGGCAATCTCTCCTTCCTCGCCGGGAACCCGCCCCTGCGGGTCGGCGGCGGCATCCAGACGGAACAGGAATGGACGGACTTCGTGAATCAGGTCCTGGCCAACCCCAACAACTATCAAACCACCGGCACGGGCACCCGGGCCCAGCCCGGCATCACCGTGGTGGGAAGCGGTTCGAGCCTTACCGTAAGTACCAACGGCTCCGGCTTGGTGATAGTCCAGGACGGCGGCAGTTTCATCCTCACCGGCACCAAGCTTTTCGAAGGGGTGGTCGTCCTGATGGGCAACAACAGCACCATCAGCCTGGGCGGCGCCTCGATCCTCTACGGGACCCTCGTGACGATCGGCCATACGAACCGGACCCTCGATTTCAGCGGCACGGACTTTAGATTCAGCCGTCAGGCCATAAGCAATATCGGCAATCTCGACAACTTGCAGCGGCTCCGGCGCGTTTCCTGGCGGAATGTCTCCTGAGGTCCGATGATAGGATCGCGCCTACCTTTTCAACTCCGGAACGGGCCGGCCGGGCGAAACCACGATATCCCGAAAACCGTGACGCCCCGGATCGGGACAGTGAATCTCCGGATCCGCTCCGGGAACGACTACATAGGTCCTGCCGCTGGCGGGACAGACCAGGGGCGCCTCGGAGGACATCTTCCCTTGCTGCCGCTCCTGGACGGCCCGCCAGAGATTATGGATACATTTATCGGTTTTGGCGCCGGTGGCATAGATCCCCCCGGCGCGAATGGGCGGCAGTTCCCGCCACGACCCCAGGAAGCGGGGGGACTGATAGACGACGGCACCCAGGGAAACCGCCGTCACCAGGTACATGGAGAGCCTCCAGGCCCTGGTCTCCCGCAGCAGCCGCCACCACGATTTCTCCGGGGGCGGTTCCTCGATATAACTCTCCGCCAGGGCAATAAGACAGCGCGGACAGTAGTAATGCCCCTCCTTCTCAAGTTGCTCGCCTTGAAGGCCCAAAATGGGCTTGCCGCAACCCCGGCACAAAAATTCCCGCCGTTCATCGTCCATCGTCATCTCTCACCGCTGCCGTACGCTCAGCGCGTCGAAATTAGCCTCGGACCTCCCCCGGGTCTGAAAACCGCCGGCGCCGGAAGCAAAGGCGGCATCGTTGAAATCGAGAACGGTCCGGTCGTCGATCTTGATGGTATGATGGTCACCCCGGACGGCGATACTGATTTCATGGCCCTGATTATATATGGCAAATCCCGCCGGCATGTCGGCGAATTGGAGGGGATGCTGGTCGACACCGCCGGAAACCCTGCGGACGAGGAATTTATTGCCCCTGCCGGGATGGTACTGAAAACAATAACCCGAAATGTCCGGGCGACCGTCGGCACGGTAATAGATGCTGTAGCCGTCACCCTCTAGGAGGAGGGCATTCACCCGAATTTCGTAGTCCTTCCAGGAAGTTTCACCGAATTTTAAGCGATTATCCCCACCAGGGCGGGAGGCCAGGACGCCGTTTACCGTATGCCATCCACCGGAGAGGATCGTAAGGCCGCTCAGGTCATCGAAATCAGCGGCATAAAGCGGTGGGGCGTCGTCCCGAACCGGGGCGGGGGCATCGTGGATGGAACAGCCGAGCAGCGGCCGGGGTTGCCGCCGCAGCCAGACGTAAACGCCTCCCGCGGGACATGCCGGTTCCCGGGCAATAAGCTTCGCCTCGGCCAAAGCGGCGAAGTTCTTGCTCGCGGCCCGCTTTTCCAGCCGGTAGGCCGCCTCCGCCCGCTCAATCTCATAACGCTGGGCCAGGCACTCCTGGGCCCGCGCTCGTTGGAGATGATCCCTGGCCAGGGGGGTGCAGATAAACAGCAGGGCCATACAGAGCGTGACGGCCGCAACTATCTCCTCGACCCTACGGCGGTTTCCGCCCCCATCACCCATTCTCCGCCTCCCCCGGACAAATAAAAAGGGGCCGGATCCATATCCGTGCCCCCTTGACGTTTCTAATGGAGCGGGCGAAGGGAATCGAACCCTCGACTTTCAGCTTGGGAAGCTGACATTCTACCGCTGAATTACGCCCGCCGGTGCTGGAATGCACGACAATAATAATTAAAGCCGCCATTTTGTCAAGCCATATTTGCAGCGCCGCCGTTCAATCCTCCCGATGGTTCATGCGGACGGCGACGGAACGGCCGTGGGCATGGAGGCCTTCCAGGGAGGCATAACGCTCCGTCTGGGGGCCGTAACGACGAAAGGCGGGCCCGGTAAAAGAAAGGATGCTCGTCCGCTTGACGAAATCATAGACCCCCAGGGGGGAGGAGAACCTTGCCGTCCCCCCCGTGGGCAGGATGTGATTGGGACCGGCCATGTAGTCTCCCAGGGCCTCCGGGGTATAGGGACCGATGAAGATAGCACCGGCGTGGCGGAGGCGGGGAACGATCTCCCCGGGGTTGGCCACCATCAGTTCCAGATGCTCCGGGGCAAAGATATTGGCCAGTACCACCGCTTCCTCGAGATCCTTCGTGACCACGGCGGCGCCGTAACTGTTCAGGGATCTGCGGGCTATCGCTTCCCGCGGCAGTCCGGTCAATTGAGACGACAACTCCGTGATGATGCGGCGGGCGAGTTCCCCGTCGGGGGTCAACACCACCGCGCTGGCCATTTCGTCATGCTCCGCCTGGGCAAGGAGGTCGGCGGCGACAAAGGGAACCGGCGCCGTATGGTCGCAGATGACGAGAACCTCGCTGGGACCGGCGATCATATCGATGTCCACCCGTCCGAAGACCAGTTGTTTGGCCGTCGCCACATAGGCGTTTCCCGGCCCAACAATCTTGTCGACCCGGGGCACCGACTCGGTTCCGTAGGCAAGGGCGGCCACGGCCTGGGCGCCCCCGATCTTGAAGACCCGGTTCACGCCGCCCAATTCCATGGCCAGGGCCACCAGGGGGTCGAGGGACCCCCGCCGGAGGGGCGTCACCGCAACGATCTCCTCCACCCCGGCGATCCGGGCCGGAACGGCGGCCATAATCACGGTGGACGGGTAAGCGGCCAGGCCGCCGGGGACGTAAATACCCACCCGTTCCAGGGGGGTGAACCGCTGACCGATCCTCACCCCGTTTTCCTCTTCGTCCATCCAGTCCGTCGGCAACTGCCGGCGGTGAAACCTCTCCACCCGGGCCGCGGCCAGCGCCAATACCTCCCGGTCCGCCGGGGCCACCAGGGCGGCCGCAGCCCTTATTTCCTCCCGGGTCAACTGTACCGATGCTGCATTCAGATCATAACCGTCGAATCTCAAAGTATATTCAAAAACCGCTTCATCCCCCCGAAGCGCCACCTCCCGGACGATGTTTTCCACCGCCATCCGCAGCATCTCGTCTCCGCCGCCGCGGTTCATGATGCCCCGGAAATACTCCGCAAATCCCACTTCGTCCGTACCGATCAGTCTCATGGGAACAATCTCTGTTACGCCTTGACCCGCTCGATGGCTGCCCCGAGCCGGGAGAATTTTTCTTCGATGCGCTCGTAACCGCGATCGAGATGATAAACCCGCGACAATTCCGTTGTTCCTTCCGCCGCCAGGCCGGCCAGGATCAGCGAGGCCGAGGCCCGGAGGTCCGTGGCCATGACCGGGGCACCCCGCAGGGCCGGCACCCCCTTGACGATGGCGCTGCTGCCCTGGATGACAATATCCGCCCCCAGACGCATCAATTCACTGACGTGCATAAAACGGTTCTCGAAGATCGTCTCCGTAATGACGCTGAGACCGCCGGCCACGGTCATGAGGGACATGAATTGGGCCTGGAGATCCGTGGGAAAACCCGGATAGGCCAGGGTCTTGACGTCCACGCTCCGCAGGCGGCCCTTACCGATGGCGCGGACGAAATCGTCTCCCGTCTCGATCTCCAGGCCCGCATCCCGGAGCTTGGCGATGAGGGCACCGTGGTACCCCGGACGGCAGCCGTTGATCCGGACATCCCCGCCGGCGATCCCGGCGGCAATCATGAAGGTCCCCGCCTCGATCCGGTCGGCGATGACCGTTCCCTCCACCGGGTGCAGGGAGGAAACGCCGTCGATGCGAATGACATCCGTACCGGCTCCGGCAATCCTGGCCCCCATGCCGGTGAGGATTTCCGCCAGATTCACCACCTCCGGTTCCCGGGCGGCGTTTTTCAAAATGGTCGTTCCATCCGCGAGGGCGGCCGCCATCATAATATTCTCCGTCCCCGTAACGGTAACCATGTCGAAGTATATTTCCGCCCCCTTCAGCCGCCGGGCCTTGGCGACAACATAGCCGTCTTGCAGCTCCACCTCCGCTCCCATGTCCTGGAGGGCCCGGATATGGAGATTGACCGGCCGGGCGCCGATAGCACAGCCGCCGGGCAGGGAGACCCGCGCCTCCCCCATTCTCGCCACCAGTGGTCCCAGGACCAGTACCGAAGCCCGCATCGTCCGGACCAGATCATAGGCCGCCAGGCACGAGGCGATGTCTCCGGCATTGACCCGGAGGGTTGATCCTTCTTCGGCAAAAACGACTCCGAAACTTTTCAGGAGTTTCTTTATGGTCTTGATATCGACGAGGTTGGGGATGTTGGCAAAGGAGTTCCAGCCCTTCGTCAGGAGCGCCGCCGTGATTACGGGCAACGCGGCGTTCTTGGCGCCGCTGTTCTCTATCTCTCCGTGCAGCCGCCGGCCGCCCTGAATGATTATCTTGTCCATCGCTGAATTCTCCTTGCCCGGAGCACCCGGTCGCAGCCGGCATAGTCCCGGCGGAAAGAAACACTATCATAAGCCGGCGACCTCCGCAATAGTTCCTCAAGAATACGTCGCTGGCCCGCCCCTATCTCCAGCGCCAGAAAACCGCCGGGGCGGAGCAGACGTTCGGCGCCGCCGATTATTTCTCGATGGAAGGCGGTTCCGTCCGGCCCGCCCCGAAGGGCGCCTGGGGGTTCGTAGCGCCGCACCTCCGGCGGCAGGTCGGCAAATTCGTCGGCGGCGATGTAGGGGGGATTGGAGACGATGCCGTCGAAAAGTCCGTCCAGACCGGCAAAAAGGGAGCAGACGAGGAAGGCGATTCTTCCCGACACGCCCGCCCGGACGGCGTTGCCCTTGGCCAGGGCCACTGCGGCGGCGGAGACGTCCGTGGCAATCAGTCGGACATCTCCCCGGGCCGCCGCCAGGGCGATGCTGACGGCGCCACTGCCGACGCCGATCTCCAGGAGCCGGGGCGTCCGGTCGCCGGGGAACGGCAGGAGGTTCAGAACTTCCTCCACCAGGATCTCCGTATCCGGACGGGGGATAAGGACATGACGATCGACACGGAGGGAGATCGACCAGAACTCCTTTTCCCCGGTGATGTAGGCCACCGGCTCGCCCTCCCGGCGCCGGGCCAGCAATCGGCGGTATCGCTCCACTTCCTCTGCCGTCAGTTCCCAGTCGGGATGGAGAAAAAGCCGGGACCGCTCCCATTGCAGGACATGCCCCAGCAGGACCTCGGCGTCCAGGCGGGGACTAGCGCTCCCAGACGCGGCCAGGGCGGCGGTCCCCTGGGCCAGGTGATCCCGGACTGTCATGGTTGCGGGGCCGGTCACCATCTTCGGAGGCCGGCATGCCGTCCTGGGGCCATCATCATCAACCTTGATTTCCTCCCTGTAGCGCGGCCGCCTGGAAATGGGCAATCAGGGCATCGATAAACATCTGGATGTCGCCGTCCAGAAAATTCTCGATACTGTAAACGGTGAGGCCGATGCGGTGATCCGTCACCCGTCCCTGGGGATAATTGTAGGTCCGGATCCGCTCGCTGCGGTCCCCGCTGCCCACCTGATTCTTCCGCGTCTGGGAGATCTCCGCGTTCTGGCGCTGGGTGATGCCGTCCAGCAGTCGCGCCCGCAACACCTTCATGGCCTTGTTTTTGTTTTTCAACTGCGATTTCTCGTCCTGGCAGGAAACCACGATGCCCGTGGGCAGGTGGGTGATCCGAACGGCGGAATCAGTGGTATTGACCGATTGGCCCCCATGGCCGCTGGAATGGAAGACGTCGATGCGCAGGTCGTTGGGATCAATGGTAACATCCACCTCTTCCGCCTCGGGAAGGATGGCCACCGTCACCGCCGAGGTGTGGATGCGACCCTGGGTTTCCGTTACGGGGACCCGCTGGACTCGATGGACGCCGCTTTCGTACTTCAGGCGGCTGTATGCCCCTCGGCCTTCGATGAGGGCGATGATTTCCTTGAACCCCCCGACCCCTCCCGCCGGGGAATTGCTGATTACCTCCATCTTCCAGCCGCTCCGCTCCGCGTAGCGTCCGTACATCCGATAGAGGTCGGCGGCAAAAAGTCCCGCTTCATCGCCGCCGGTCCCCGCCCGGATTTCGAGCAGGACGTTCTTGTCGTCGTTGGGGTCCCGGGGAAGGAGAAGGACCTTCAAGTGGCCGTCCAGTTCTTCCAGTTGCGCCTTGAGAAGCGGCATTTCCTCCCGAACGATCTCTTTGAGTTCCTCATCGTTTTCCTTCAGGAGGAATTGGCCTTCTTCAATTCGCCCCCGCACCTCTTCATAGGCCCGGTAAACCTCGACGAGATCATGAAGATCGGCATGCTCTTTGGCGTATTTCTGATAGAGTGAAGGCTTTGCGACAATCTCGCCGTCACTCAAAAGTCCCTGTAACTCTTCGTATCTCCTGACGATTTCTTTTAATCTACTGTACATTTCCAATGATATTCCCAAAAATTGACACCGAGACTACCCCTTTGAGGATTTACAAGTATTAAACCGTGTTTTCGGAATACTACCCCGCTCCGGTCGAATAGAAACCTGATTGGATGAACATTAAGCCGCGCTTACGGTGCGGTGAAGACAGGAAACATTAGGAAGGAACCACCACACCCCTGCCTGTTGGGCGGAAACCAAATGGTGCAGCGGCGTCGACCTCGGCGGGGAAACTGGGGCAGTCTGTTTGCCTTTGCATGACGGGATGGTGCGCGAACGACACAAAGGGTATCTTGCGCCGCCCTGGAATCCAATGCCTTCGATGCCTAACAAACGCCCGAATCCACGCTGTTTTTGCAGTCATCGCCGGCACGGGAAATCCTCTCGACAGGGGAAAACGGAAATGACCCCCGTCTCTATTTGCCTACCTTTTTGCCGACACCGGCATATTTCTTGTGGAAACGTTCAACCCGGCCGGCCGTATCGATGATCTTCTGTTTCCCAGTCATGAAGGGATGACACTGGGAACAGATTTCCACCTTGATGTCCTTTTTCGTCGAGCGGGTAGAGATCACGTTCCCGCAGACGCAAGTGATGGTCGTCTCATAATAGGGGGGATGGATGCCTTCTTTCATTTTGTCTTAACCTTTCTCCCGATGAAAATGGGGTCGCATTATAATCACGGCACAAATAAATTCAAGGAAAATTTTTCATCGGGACTGTCACTGATTCATGGAATCGAGGAAGAGTTGGTTGTTCTCCGCCTTCCGGATCTTGTCGATGATGAAATCCATGGCGTCCACCGGGTTCATCTCCTGAAGGAGCCGCCGCAGGATCCAGATCCGGTTGAGGTTGTTTTTCGGGATGAGGAGTTCCTCTTTCCTCGTCCCGGAACGGATCAGGTCAAAGGCGGGGAAGATCCGCCGGTCGGCGATACGGCGGTCCAAATGCAGTTCCATGTTGCCGGTCCCCTTGAATTCCTCGAAGATGACCTCGTCCATACGGCTCCCGGTGTCGATAAGTGCCGTGGAAATGATGGTCAGGCTGCCGCCGTTTTCGATATTCCGCGCGGCGCCGAAAAAGCGTTTGGGTTTGTGCAGGGCATTGGAATCCACGCCGCCGGAGAGGACCTTACCGCTGGGTGGCACGACGGTGTTGTAGGCCCGGGCCAAGCGGGTAATGCTGTCGAGGAGAATCACTACGTCCTTTTTGTGCTCCACCAGCCGTTTCGCCTTTTCGATAACCATTTCAGCTACCTGGACATGCCTGGTCGCCGGTTCGTCAAAGGTGGAGGAAACGACCTCGCCCTGGACGCTCCGCTGCATATCCGTAACTTCCTCCGGTCGTTCGTCGATGAGGAGGACCATGAGCGTCACTTCCTTGTGATTGGCGGCGATGCTCCGGGCGATATCCTGGAGGAGCATCGTCTTTCCCGCCCGGGGCGGCGAGACGATCAGGCCCCGCTGTCCCTTGCCGATGGGGGTAAAGAGGTCCATGATCCGGGTGGAA
>JAKQIZ010000011.1 GCA_029561465.1 Deltaproteobacteria bacterium
GATGTGGAGGGAAGGGCCAAGCACTTTTACAGCATCTACGCCAAGATGAAGAACCAGCGGATCGATTTCGACGAGGTTTATGACCTTATCGCTTTCCGGATCATCCTGGACACCGACAAGGACAAGGAGTGCTACGAGGCCCTGAGCATCGTCCATGCCCTCTGGAAACCAGTTCCCGGCCGTTTCAAGGACCGTATCGCCATGCCCAAGGCCAATGGCTACCGGTCGCTACATACGACGGTCATCGGTCCCTACGGGGAGCGCGTGGAGATTCAGATCCGGACCCGCCAGATGCACGAATGGGCGGAAGAGGGAATAGCGGCCCACTGGCGCTACAAGGAGCGTCGCGCGGATCTGGGTTCAGATGATCAACAGATCATGAAACTCCGGGAACTTCTGGAGGTTCAACAGGAGGTGGAAAACCCCCGTGAATTCATGGCCAATCTCAAACTGGCCCTCTTTCCCGACGAGGTTTACGTCTTTACACCGGGTGGCGACGTGAAGTCTTTCCCCAAAGGCGCCACACCCCTCGATTTCGCCTACAGCATCCATACCGATGTGGGCAATCAGTGCATCGGCGCCCGGGTGAACCGAAGCATTGTGCCGTTGAAGTATGAACTGCAAAACGGTGACACCGTGGAGATCATCACCCAGGCGGGTCATCATCCCGGGAAGGACTGGCTGAAATGGGCGGTGACCTCCCGGGCCCGGTCCAAAATTAAGAACTGGATCAAGACAGAAGAACGGAAGCGGAGTATTGAGATCGGCCGGGAGATCCTGGAGCGGGAATTCAAGAAGCAGAACCTAAAATTATCGCAGTTCCTGAAATCCGACGATCTCAAGGGCATCTATGAGGAGCAGAGCATCTCCACGCCAGATGACTTGATGGCCCTCATCGGCTACGGTCGCATTTCCGCCAAACACCTCGTCAACCGCTTTGTCCCGGAAGCGGCCGTCAAGACCGAAGAACCGGCCGCGGACAAGATCCGAAAGAAGGCGAAAAGCGTCGCCTCGCTGGGCATCTCCCTTACGGGGATCGAGGACGTCCTAGTGAAGTTCGCCCATTGTTGCGATCCCATCCCCGGCGACGAGATCGTGGGATATATTTCCCGGGGGCGGGGGATTACGATTCATACCAGCCAATGCGCGAACCTTCAGGAACTGGACCCCGAACGTTTTGTTGAGGTGTCTTGGAATATAAAGGACAAACAGACCTATCCCGTGGATATCCTCGTCATCTGCCAGGACAAAAAGGGGGTGATCGCCGAGGTCAGTTCCGTTATCTCCGCCCTGGATATAAACATCAGTCATGCCGAGGTGGAAACCACCCAGGATCTACGGGCGATCTGCAATTTCCGCATCGAAGTCCACGATCTCCAAGAATTCAACCGGGTGGCGGCGGCAGTCAAGAAGGTGAAGTGTGTGCTGTCCATAGAACGGACGAAGAAGTCATGAGGGAGTCTTCCATGTTGACAGCCGGGGATAATATGAAGTATGTACCGCCCACGCTTAAAGGTGGAACCCATGTATAGATTCAGGATTGTCGCTGTGTTAACAATAATCTGCGCCGTCGTCCTCTACGGGATGCCGGGTTTGTCCCGATCGCAGCCGGGACGCGGCGACCGGGCGATTGTCATTGACGCCGGGCATGGCGGATCGGACTTGGGCGTCAGGATCGCGGACAAGACCTACGAGAAAGATCTGAATCTGCGCCTCGCCCTGGCCCTGCAGAAGGAATTGGCCACGTCGGGCTATCGCCGGGTGTTGCTGACGAGATCCGCCGACAAGGATGTGTCGGTGAAAGAGCGAAGCGAATTGATCCGGAAAACGAATCCCGCCCTGGTGATCAGTCTTCATGCCAATGCCGGTTTCAGCGGTAAGGCCCGGGGATATGAACTGTATTTTCCGGGTTTTAAAACCGGGAAAGAGGACCGCAACGATCCGGCGGCGATTATCGGTGATATGACCAAAAACAAGCATCTAAACGACAGCGTCCGGGTAGCCCAGCATATTCAGAAGCAGCTTGCGGAGATCTTTCCTAAGGAGAACCGGGGGCTTCGGGAGGCTCCCCTGCCGCTGCTGGAGGGGATAAATGTCCCGGCGGTTATCATCGAGATCGGGTTTATTACCAACAAGGAGAACCGTAAAAAGCTTGACGATGAAAAAAGCCGCCAGGGCATTGCCCAGGCCATCGCCCGGGGGATTCGGGAAGGCATTTAAATGGCGGCCCCATATCATTTGGTCATCGCCTCTAAGAATCGGGGCAAGGTCGAGGAGCTCAGGGCGATGCTCGCCGATCTGCCCCTGGATATCCTTTCCCTGAGTGATTATCCGGAGGCACCGGCGGTTTTTGAAGATGGCGACAGTTTCCTGGCCAATGCTTTGAAAAAGGCCCGCAGCCTGGCTGCCTATACCGGCAAGACGGTCCTGGCTGACGACTCGGGCCTGGAGGTGGACCGGCTAAACGGCGCCCCAGGGATATATTCGTCGCGGTACGCCGGGGAGGACGCGACGGATGACGAAAACAACCGGAAACTCCTAGCCGAGATGCAGGGGGTTCCCGGGGACGAACGGGGTGCCGCTTTTTGCTGTGTTCTGGTCCTTTACCGGCCGGATGGTACTTACGAGAAATTTACCGGCCGCTGGCCTGGGCAAATCGGGGAGACATTGCGGGGCCGCCGCGGTTTCGGCTACGATCCGATCTTTTATGTGCCCGCTTTGGGAAAGACGGTGGCGGAACTGACACCGGAAGAAAAAAACCTTGCCAGCCACCGGTCGCAAGCCGTCCTGGCCTTGAAAAAATATTTACAGGACCATGTCTTTCCCGAATTACGTCGTTGAGTGGGAGGCATCGGGACTCGCCATTACATGGATGTGCGGGGCGTAGCGCAGCCTGGTAGCGCGCCTGCTTTGGGAGCAGGATGTCGGGGGTTCAAATCCCTCCGCCCCGACCAATGATAATGCCGTCACGGCGCAGCTAATAAAACAAGGAGCGAATTCATGAGTGAAATAAAAGAAGGAACCATCAGCCGGGAAAAGAAGGGCCATATTTTTTTGATCGGCGTCCATCGAGCCACAAAGATGAATGCTTTTACCTGGGATATGCTGGTGGATTTATCCCGGGCGTTTGGGCAATACGAGGAGGATCGGGAGATGCGATGCGCCGTCATGTACGCTGAAGGTGACCATTTCACGGCGGGTCTCGATCTGGGCGATGTGGCGCCCCATGTAGCCAAGGGGGAACCCTTCATCCCCGAAGGAGCCGTCGATCCGTGGGCGGTCCATGGACGCATGCTCTCCAAGCCGCTGGTGATCGCCGTGCAGGGACGATGCTATACCCTGGGGACGGAACTCTCTATGGCGGCCGATATCGTCGTCGCCGCCGCCGATACCCGTTTCGCCCAACTTGAGGTGAAGCGGGGCATTTTCCCCTTCGGGGGAGGGACGATCCGACTGGCCAAGACGGCCGGCTGGGGCAATGCCATGCGCTACCTACTCACGGGCGACGAGTTCAACGTCCAGGATGCCCACCGCTTCGGTCTGGTGCAGGAGGTCGTCCCCCCGGGACAGCAGTTAGAAAAGGCATTGGAGATCGCGGAAAAGATCGCCGCCCAGGCGCCTCTGGCGGTCCAGGCCACCCTCGCTTTGGCCAAGACGGCAACCTACGAGGGATTTGCGGCAGGCGTCCGGGAGATCATGCCGAAGCTCCTGAAGATCATGAAGACGGAGGACGCGGCTGAAGGGGTCATGTCCCTGATCGAGCGCCGTCCGGCCAATTTCAAGGGCCGATAGCGACGGCGACGGGGCCATCAGCCGGGGAGAACCTCGATCCCCTGCTGGGTCATCCAAGCGGAAAGATCGTCAAGTGAGCGGCGGGCGTATTCACGCCCCCGCTCACTTTTTTTTATCCTCAGAGACAGGGGTCGCAGCAGACCGTGGTTGATGTTCATCGGCTGAAACTCTTTTTTCCCCGCTGTGGTGATATGTCGGATCAGGCTCCCCAGGGCCGTCGTATCCGGAGGCGGCGACAGTTCGACCCCCGTCAACATTCGCGCGAGGCTGAGGCCGGCGTAAAGACCCATGGCCGCCGACTCGATGTATCCCTCGACCCCCGTCAACTGCCCGGCGAAAAGGAGATGGGGGTAGGAGATGAGCTGCAGACGGTTGTTGATCAAACCCGGGGAACGGAGGAAGGTGTTGCGGTGGATGCTGCCATACCGGGCAAATTCCGCCTGGGAGAGGCCGGGGATCATCCGAAAGATCCGCTCCTGTTCGGGCCGGGTGAGTTTGGTCTGGAAGCCCACCATGTTGAGCAGGGTGCCGCTTGCGTTTTCCCGCCGCAACTGCACCACGGCCCAGGGTTGTCTGCCGGTCCGGGGATCCGTGAGCCCCACGGGTTTCATGGGTCCGAAAAGCAAGGTCCGGGGACCCCGCTGCGCAAGGATCTCTACGGGGAGACAACCTTCGAAATAACGAGGACTTTCGAAGCTGCGTAGGGGGAACTTTTCGGCGGCAAGGATCTCCTCCCGGAAGGCATGGTAGGTCTCCTCACTTAGGGGGCAGTTCAGGTAGTCGCCGGCTCCTTCCTCGCTGGAAGGATCATAGCGGGAGGCCCAGAAACTCCTGGTCGGATCGACGGAATCGGCGGCGACGATCGGGGCGACGGCGTCATAGAAATACAGGCATTCCCGACCCGTAAGGCGTTGGATCGCCGCGGTCAAGGCATCGGAGGTGAGCGGACCGGTGGCGACAATGGTGGGGGCGGCGGTGGGTAGTTCTGCAATCTCCCGGCGGACGAGCTGAAATCGTTCCCCCCAGGCCAATAGATGCTCCTGTATGTGGGAGGAGAAAAGCTGCCGGTCCACGGCAAGAGACTTCCCGGCAGGCAGGGACGTCCGGTCAGCGGCAGCCATTAACAGCGAACCCAGACGCCGCATCTCCTCCTTGAGAAGTCCGGCGGCGCTGGCCGGATCTCCCGACCGCAGGGAATTGCTGCACACCAGCTCGGCCAGGCCGGGGGAGGAATGAGCTGGAGAATATCGCTCCGGCTTCATTTCCCAGAGGGTAACGCGACAGCCACGGCAGAGCAACTGCCAAGCCGCTTCGCATCCCGCCAGGCCACCGCCGATTACCATCGCCTGTCCGTTATGGTTCATGGCCGACCTGATCACTCCTGTATTTGCATTCTTTACGATGGCATTGTATATAGGTACCAGTCTTTGTATGCTTTTCTACCAGGAAGGGGGCTTTGCACAACGGACAGGCCTCAGGGAGGGGCCGATTCCAGGAAACGAATTTACAATCAGGATAGCGGGTGCAGCCGTAAAAGATTTTTCCCGTTTTCGATCGCCGTTCCGAAAGGAATCCGTTACAGCCCGGCTCCGGGCAATGGATGTCCAAGGGTATGGGATGGATGACTTTGCAGGCGGGATAACCAGTGCAGCCAAGGAATTTTCCATACCGCCCAGATTTTATGGCCAGCGGTTTTCCGCATTGCTCACAGATCTTGTCGGTGAGGACCTCCTCTTTCGGTGAAGCGGGTTCACTGCCCGCCGCGGTGATTTTTACCGTCGTCTTGCATTCGGGATAGCCGGAGCAGGCCATGAACTTGCCGAATCTTCCCTGCTTCAGCACCATGGGCCGACCGCATTTTTCGCATGTAAGTTCCG
Source organism: Deltaproteobacteria bacterium (assembly GCA_029561465.1). Taxonomy (GTDB): domain Bacteria; phylum Desulfobacterota; class Syntrophia; order Syntrophales; family UBA8958; genus UBA8958. The sequence continues at coordinate 5,670 of JAKQIZ010000011.1, forward strand.
GGACACCTTCGCCATTTTTTTCCGCCGAACCGTTTCCCGCTTCGGGGAGATTCATGGTGTTTTTGCAATCCGGGTAGTTCGTGCAGGCGATGAAACGACCGTTCCTCCCCCATTTGATTGACATGGGGCTCCCGCATTTTTCGCAGACCATGTCCGTGGGGATGCCCTTGCCTTTGAGACTCTTCATCTTTCCCGCCGCCGCCTGTAGCTCCCGGGCAAACTCGGCGTAAAAATCCTTCAGTGTTTCGATACGGTCGTTTTTGCCCTCCTCGATGCGGTCGAGCCGGTCTTCCAGGGAGGCGGTAAAAGATACATCGAGGATCTTCGGGAAGTTTTCCACCAACAGTTCGGTAACCAGCATCCCCAGGTCGGTGGGATGGAATCTCCCTTTCTCCATGCGGACATACTCCCGGTCCTGGATGGTAGCGAGGATCGCGGCGTAAGTGCTGGGCCTGCCGATCCCCTTTTCTTCCAATTCCCGGACGAGGGTGGCTTCGGAAAACCGGGGCGGGGGCTGGGTGAATTTCTGTTCCGGGGTGAGGGCCGTTAGTTTCAGGACTTCGCCGGCGGCAACTTCGGGAAGGAGTCTGCCCATTTCTTCCTCTCCTTCGCCGCCGTTATCGTCTTTACCTTCTCGATAAACCTCGGAAAAACCGGAAAATCTCAAGATGGAGCCCTGGACGCGGAGTTCATAGACCCCCGCCGTGATGTCGATAACAGTTTGATCGTAACGGGCCGGGGACATCTGGCTGGCGACAAAACGGTTCCAGATGAGGAGATAGAGCTTGTACTGATCCGGGGTCATGTGTGCCTTGATTTCACCTGGCCGGTATCGCAACGAAGAAGGACGGATCGCCTCGTGGGCGTCCTGGGCCGAGGCGCTGTTCTTGAAGTGCCTTGGTTTTGGCGGCAGGAAGTCCGGATCATAAGAAGTCCGGATGTAATTTCTCACCTCCTGCATGGCCTCCTCGGAGATACGCACCGAATCGGTGCGCATATAGGTGATGAGGCCAATCGAACCTTCCGGACCAAGTTCGACCCCTTCATAGAGCTGCTGGGCCACGCTCATGGTCTTCTTCGCGGAGAAGCGAAGCCACCGGGAAGCCTCCTGCTGGAGCTTGCTGGTTGTGAACGGGGGCAGGGGATTTCGCTTGAGTTCTTTCTTCTCCACCCCGGCGACCGTGAAATCCTGTTCCCCCAGTTCCCGCAAAACCCGGTTTGCCTCTTCACTGCCGCCGATCCTGGCCTTCTTGCCGGAGATCTTGACGAGCCGGGCGTCAAACGGTGGCGGCATATGGGCGGCCAGGGACGCCGTGATGTTCCAGTACTCTTCGGAGACAAAGGAGCCGATTTCCTTCTCCCGATCACAGATCAGGCGCACCGCCACCGATTGCACCCGTCCCGCGCTGAGGCCCCTTTTGACCTTGTCCCAGAGAAGCGGGCTGATCTTGTAGCCCACGAGGCGATCGAGGATCCGGCGGGTTTGCTGGGCCTCGAATTTCGAGCGGTCGAGGGCGAGGGGGTTGGCGATGGCGTCCAGAACAGTCTTCTTGGTCAGATCGTTAAAGAGGGCGCGGTGAAGCTGCCTTTTTTTACCACCGATTTCTTCGGCTACATGCCAGGCGATCGCCTCTCCTTCCCGATCCGGGTCGGGGGCGAGAAAGATTCGCTCTGCTTTTTGCGCAGCCTTTTTGATCTCGGCAATGACCTTTTTCTTGCTTTCTATTACACTGTAGCTTGGGGTAAAGTCGCGTTCCAGATCTATCCCCAGGGAACTCTTGGGCAGATCTTTGACGTGTCCCAGCGTTGCCCGCACATCAAAATCCGGGCCAAGAAATTTCTTGATGGTCTTCACCTTGGTTGGCGATTCCACTATAACTAATGAAGAAGACATGTGTTTACTCCTGAAGAATATACTTGTTTCCCGGCGTCTGCCGGATCAATCCCCGCAATTCGAGCTGCAGCAGGGCTGGCAGAACTTCCGATGCGGCAAGACCCGTGGCGGCGATGAGATCATCGACGGTGCGGGGGTGGGAGGAGAGATGTTTGATAAGAAGTCCTTCCTTGCCGCTCACCGCGGGCCTTGGCCGCGGTGAGCAATCTGGGGTCACAACGACGGCGGCCGGTGGCAGTGGTTCTACCTCCTCCTGCAGGTCCTCCGAAAAAGATGTCTGTGGTTTGATTTCATCAAGGATATCATTGACGTTTTCGACGAGCTTCGCCCCCTCCTTGATGAGGCGATTCGTCCCACGGGAACCGGCCGCGTCGATACCCCCGGGAACGGCGAGCACCTCGCGTCCCTGTTCCAGGGCGATCCGGGCGGTGATCAGGGAACCGCTCTTTTCCGTGGCCTCGACCACCACCACCCCCAGGGACATGCCGCTGATGATACGGTTCCGGGCGGGAAAGTTCGGGGCATTGGGGGGAGTTCCCAGGGGGAACTCCGATACTACGGCGCCGCTCCGGGCGATCTCTCGGGCCAGCCCCTCGTTTTCCGGGGGATAGATCACGTCGATTCCCGAGCCCAAAACGGCAATGGTTCTGCCCTGCACCGACAGGGCGCCCCGATGGGCGGCCGTGTCGATCCCCCGTGCCATGCCGCTCACCACGGTGACGCCGTGCAGGGACAGCTCGCGGCTGAGACGTTCAGTGGTGAATTTGCCGTAGGCGCTGGCCGTGCGCGAACCGACCATGGCAATGTTTATATCGTTGGGCCGAAGCTCTCCCTGCACGTAGAGGAGAAAGGGAGAGTCGTAGATGTAGAGGAGCCGTCTCGGAAAGCGGGGATCCTGGCAGGTCATGATGGTTGCCGGCAATTCCGCCGCCCGGTCCAACTCTGCGTCAACTCTTTCCCAGAGAATGAAATCATTGATGTTTCTTGCTGTTTTGGCGCCGATGCCAGGTACGGCCGCCAGCATGTTCAACGGCGCCCGGAAGATCCGTTCGGGGGCGCCGAAACTCTGGAGGAGATTCCGCACGCCGATGTTGCCTAATCCTTCCACGTACCGGAGGGCTATCCAGTATTTCATGTTTTCACGTTGTTGCGTCACATTCCAATCCTGCCGCTTCGGCGTTAATGAAGGTTGAACATACCGGAATAAAATGAAGTCGTCTCATCGGGTCAATCAGGAGGGCATAGCCGGCCGGAACATTGTTGCCGAAGAAACCGCCGCACGATATATCTCATCTCCAAACGCTGTCAAGGTATTTCATTAGAGTCGATAATATGGATTTTTTTCAATCATATAAACGCCGCCGGGAAATATCTGTTGTCAATGAGGGGCATTTCCGATAAAGGAGCGCCGGAGGCGACTCCGGGGTGAGGAAAAACCTTAAGCCGGAAATGTTTCTTTTTTCACTTCCCGCGGCTGCCCGGACCGAAGGTGTCGGGAGACTCCGGAAACTGGAGCGTATGGGGCGCCGAAAATCCTTGAGGAGGTTTGTCATTCAACCCTTACCGATGATAAAAAAATCAAGCTGGATACTCTGGTCAGTGTTGCTGGCGGTGGTGGTTATCCATCCTTTGGAGCCGGTCTGGAGTGGCGAGGTCCTGCTCCATCCCGAGGCGATCGAACTGGGGGACGTAGGCGCCGGTGTATTCAAAAAAGGACAGGCGATCATGACCTTCGTGGATTCGGAACGGAAAGATTGGGCGATTGCGGCGCCGGATGGATGGACTTGCAAATCCGGGCAGCCCCTGACGGGGACCATCGCGCACCGCCATCCCGCCAAGATCAATATTGCCATGAAGTCTTCTCTGGCGCCGGTGGGTGAAAACGGTAGGCACCAACATCTTTATAATGTGCAATTGCAACTGGAATTCGAAAACAAGCAGGTCGTCTATCAGCGGCTCATTGCCGCCGGACCTCATAGAGAAGGAATAGCCTTCAATATTGCCGGAGCGCTGAAGGTCATCGAACTATCATTTCACGTCCGGGAATATCCCCTGGAGCCATTGCTTGCCATCCGTCCCCAGCGCCTCGATTTCGGTCTTCTGGAACCGGGCCGGCAGGTGGAGGGAAAGATCGAAATCACCAACCGGGGGCGTCAGCCCCTGAAATGGAAAATCGAGCCGACCCGCTGGCCCACCGACGGAGAGAACGGCGAAGCCGCCGTGGGTCAATATCACTCCTTTCACCGTCCGGAGCTAACGGGAACGGGCGTCTATCGCCCGGATCCGACCCGGAGCGGAGCGGCGGAGTTCAAAGGAAACTGGACGGAAAACGAAGGCTATCCCGAGGCGCAGGACAAGGCGGTGTTGAAGTACAATTATTCCGGAACGGGGATCATCGTCCATTTCTGGAAATCACCGCTGGCCCGGTCCATGAAGGTGTATCTGGACAACCGTCCCATCGGCAATCTGGAGGCTTTCAGCGAGCAGATCGCCGCTGCCGAATACCTCCTGCCCGAATCACCGGCGCCGGGTTCCCATACCCTGACCCTGGTCAATCAACAAGGGAGAACTATCGTTGAGGGGGTAAAGATCCTGGGGAGGGAAATGGTGAAAGACCAGGGGAAATGGGTCCGGATCTTTCCGGATGTGGGGGTGACGACCCGTGAGGTCGATTATCTTCATATCGCTGTGGATACGGCAAATCTGAAACCGGGGGCCCATGGACGCTGTTTCCGAATAGATTCCAACGGCGGCAGCGCGGTGGTGGAGATCCATACGGAAGTAGCGTCGGAAGCGGGGGCGAAGATTCTGGACGTTTATCGGTACCGTCATGGGGACGACTTTCTCTTCACGACCAATCCCCAGGGAGAGGCCGGGATGCTCTCATCGCGTAATTACCGGAAAGACGGCATCGCCTTCCGCCTCTTCAGCCCGGGAACACCGGGGACGACGGAATTTTATCGCTGGTACAATCCCCGTCAGCAATGTCACTTTTATTCCTATGAGGCCGGCGGGGGGGGGAAGCTGTCCCGAGACTTCATCCTGGAGGGGACCATAGGTAACATCGCCACCAGCCGCCTGCCCAACACCCGTCCTTTGCATCGCTGGCGCCATGTCGGCACGGGGCAGTTTTTTTTCACCACGGATGCCAGGAGCGAGGGCTACAACAAGAAAGGCTTCCGATACGACGGGATCGCCGGCTATGTGCGCTGATCGTTAATTTTTGCCAAGGACATGATTCATGCTTGACAAAAGCCGTCAAAAAAGCTATTACGCTCCCTCTTTTACACAGCATGCGCCTGTAGCTCAGCTGGATAGAGCAACGGACTTCTAATCCGTGGGTCGAGAGTTCGAATCCCTCCAGGCGTACCAGGCGAATATGGTGGGTGTAGCTCAGTTGGTTAGAGTGCCGGGTTGTGGCCCCGGAGGTCGAGGGTTCAAATCCCTTCACTCACCCCATTGATTGCATTAAAAAGGCGCCTGTAGCTCAGTTGGATAGAGTCGCAGACTTCGAATCTGTTGGTCGTACGTTCGAGTCGTACCAGGCGCGCCAGATATAAAAAAATAGGTTCTCTTCAGCAATACCGGGCCTTTAGCTCAGTTGGTAGAGCAGTTGACTCTTAATCAATTGGTCGGGAGTTCGAGTCTCCCAAGGCCCACCAGAAAATCAAGGGGATTCAGGTAGATAGCCGGAAGCCCCTTTTTTTGTTTCTCGTCCCGTGGCTAATAAAGAAATATGGACGGATTAAATCATATTATGATCATTAAGTGCTTATTTCGGCGATGATAGGACTCGTCATCGTCATGGTCGCCGCACGGTCATGTCCGCCCACTTGTCGGAATGGCATCCGATCTTCAGTGGCATTCCATTCTCATAACGACATTCGACCATGAATTATGTAAATTACATACATATAAACTGATTGATATCATTGGGAAATAACGGAAGTTGCGGGTACAAGCGCCTTTCCGGATTTTTATGGTAAAATATATTAAATATCAATAGCTTGTATATTGCTGTGATCCGGAGCTTCCATAGGGATATTTTGGCGGAAAACGTCGTTATTTTTCATGGGAATACCCAGTCTCCCCTCCCCGACAGGGAGAAGTCGAGGATGATAGTGGTGCCGGTCATGGGTATCCGGGCCAGGGAGAGCCAATCCTTATCCGGCTGGTGATCTCCAATATAAGCCGGGGATGGTTCCTGCAGTATCGACCCCGACGGGTCATGGACCGTACCGAGGAGAAGTTATGGTTGTAGAGAAGAACACCCGCTGTAAGGAGGTAACAATTTATACCGACGGGGCCTGCCTGGGGAATCCTGGTCCCGGGGGCTATGGCGTAGTTTTGATCTATGGGCGGACAAGGAAAGAATTGTCGGGCGGCTGTCGCCTGACTACGAACAATCGGATGGAACTAACCGCCGCCATTGTGGGCCTCAAGGCGCTGACCGTTCCCTGCCGGGTGACATTATTTACCGATTCCCAGTATCTGGCCAATGCCATGACCAAAGGCTGGGCGCGACGGTGGCAGCAAAACGGCTGGATGCGTAACAAGTCGGAAAAGGCCCTCAATCCGGATCTCTGGGCAAAGCTGCTGGATTTATGCCGCTGCCACGAGGTGAGATTCGTCTGGGTTCGGGGTCATGCGGGTAATCCTGAGAATGAGCGCTGCGATGAGCTTTCCCGACAGGCGGCGGCGCGTGGTGAAAACGTGGACGATGACATAGGCTGTGACCCCTGAGACCCTGATGTTTCCCTCTACCGTTGGTAGCCCCTTCGCGAGGCGGCGGCGAAGGCTGGCAATCCCCTTGGATGTCCCGCCTGTTCCCGCCGCTGTAGGACCGTTGGAAAGCGTTGGCAGTGAGCGTCGAATCTTATGTCCGGTCAGCCCGGTGCCTCAGGATTCGAAGTGAGTGAGCGACGGCTTGCCGATGGGATATACATTGAAGCCGATCCGAAAGCATGCCGCGTGGTCGAGGATGTTTCTGCCGTCGAAGATAAAGGCCGGCTTTGCCATTTCCCGATATATACGCTCGTAATCGAGGGTGCGGTAGATGTCCCATTCCGTCATGACGGCGATAGCGTGGCAGCCGGCGGCGGCCTCATAGGGGTCCTCCCGGTAATCCAGGACGCCGGCCCGTCCGGACAGATCGATGCGGGCGTTGTCCAGGGCCTTCGGGTCGGAGATCACGACTTCCGCATGCTCTTCCAGAAGTCGTTTGGCTATGAAGATCGCCGGGCTTTCTCGGGTGTCGCCCGTGTTGGCCTTGAAGGCGAAACCGAAAATACAGATCCTCTTACCCGCCAGGGTATTGAACATGGCCGTCATCATGTTCATGATGAATCGTTCCTGCTGGTAAGCGTTTATATTAACTACGCTATCCCAGTAGTCGGCCACCTCTTCCAGACCGTAGAACCGGCAGAGATAGACGAGATTGAGGATGTCCTTCTTGAAGCAGGAGCCGCCGAAGCCAACGCTTGCGTTGAGGAACTTTGCGCCGATCCGGCTGTCCATGCCCACGGCGCGGGCCACCTCCGTTACATCCGCTTCGGTTTTTTCGCACAGGGCGGAGATGGCGTTGATGGAAGAGATCCGCTGGGCCAGGAAGGCGTTGGACACCAGTTTGGACAGTTCACTGCTCCAGATATTGGTGGTGATGATCCGGTCCCGGGGGATCCAGCGGGCGTAGATTTCCACAATGGAGTTCCGGGCCGATCTTCCCCGCTCCGTTTCCCGGGAGCCGATGAGGATGCGGTCCGGATTTTCCAGATCATGAATCGCTGATCCTTCGGCGAGAAATTCTGGGTTGGACAGGACATCGAAGGAAATGCCGTTGGGCTGGCTATTGAGGATCCTCTCCATGGCCAGGGCCGTCTTGACCGGTAGGGTGCTCTTTTCGATTACAACCTTGTTCGAGATGGAATTTTCCAGGATTTGACGTGCTGTCTTTTCCCAGTACTGGAGATCCGCTGCCATGCCGGCACCGGCGCCAAAGGTCTTCGTGGGGGTGTTGACGCTGACAAAGATGATGTCGTTGTCGCGAATCCCCCCGTCGATGTCGGTGCTGAAAAAGAGATTCCTCCCCCGCGCGGTCCGGACGAGTTCATCCAGTCCAGGCTCGTAGATCGGCAGATTAGCGGAATTCCAGGCGGCGATCCGCTGGGTATTTATGTCCACCACCGTCACCCGGTAGTCGGGACACTTGGCGGCAATCATGGCCATGGTGGGTCCGCCGACATAGCCCGCTCCGATGCAGAGGATGTTCTTTTTATTCACTACATCACGATTTGTTTTCATGGTTTTCTCTCCCGGATCAAAAAAAATTCTTTTCCACGTAGGCGGCAATAGCCAGACAGGCCGTCAATCCTGGGGATTCGATACCGATGAGATCGATGAGCCCGGGAAAGCCCCGGTCGCTCTCCTCCCGGATGAGGAAATCCGCTGCCGGTTCGCCGGGACCCTGCAGCTTGGGACGGATGCCGCTCATGTCCGGGAAGAGGATAGCCTCAGTAATCCCTGGAAGATACTTACCGGCGGCGGCGGCGAAGTCCTTTTCCCGGCCTTTGTCGATGGCGTAAAGATTGGCTTTCTCGGCGGTGGGATTGGTTTTGGCTATTTCGCCGTCTTGCAGCATGCGGATTTCCTCGCCGTTCAGGTAACGGCTATCCGGTCCGAAACGGATACGACCCGACAGATCAACGGTGGCATGAATGCCCAGCCCGACATTGTTCTTCAGGGGAATGGGATAGACGAGATGCCGGAGCGACGGGGAGGGGGAAGGACGGAGATAATTGCCCTTGCAGGGCCGCAGACGGTAGCCCGCGGCGTCGATGTCGATTCCGGCCCGGTAGGCTACGGCATCGGCGTGGAGTCCCGCACTGTTGATCAAGATCTTCGTTGCCACTCGGTACGCCCCGTGGTTTATTTCCAGTTCGTAGCCTCCGGCGATGCGGTGGATAGCCGTGACGCCAGCGCGGCAGGAAAGGATCGCCCCTTGAGTCTCCGCGGCGGCAAGCAGGGACTGCATAAGGCGATGACTGTCCACAATCCCCGAGGTAGGCGAGATCAGGGCGGCCTGGGCCGCAACCGCCGGCTCCAGAGACCGGAGCCGCCTTTTCCCCAGAATTTCCAGGTCCGAGACACCATTGCCGGCGGCCATAGCCTTGATGCGGGCAAGCTCCGCCTCCTCGTCTTCATTGACGGCGACGATGAGTTTGCCGATCCGGGCGTGAGGGATGTCATGGCGGCGGCACCAGGCATAGAGAAGCCCGTTTCCTTCCACGCACAGGCGACTCTTCAGAAATTCTCGGGGATAGTAGATCCCGGCATGAATCACCTCGCTGTTCCGGGAACTCGTTTCCTGTCCAAAACGCTCGTTTCTTTCCAGGACCACCAGTTTTCTGTCCCGGTTGGCCAGTTGCCTAGCCAGGGCGAGGCCGACAACGCCGGCGCCGATGATGAGCACATCGAACATCATCTCCGGGGTGGCGTTCATTGTGAAAACAACACTTCCCGGAAGTATGCGACCGTCTTGGCGAGACCTTCGGCCAGCGGCACCCGAGGTTGCCACGACAGGAGACGTTCCGCCCGGGCAATGTCGGGGCGGCGCTGTGCGGGATCGTCCTGGGGCAGGGGCCGAAAGACGATTCGGGAAGTCGATCCGGTGAGGCGGATCACATTCTCCGCCAGTTCGAAAATGGTGAATTCCGACGGATTGCCGAGATTCACGGGTCCGACGACCTCATCGGGAGTGTCCATCATCCTGATGATACCGTCGATTAGGTCGTCGCAATAGCAGAAGGAGCGGGTTTGGGATCCGTCGCCGTAAACGGATATGTCTTGTCCCCTCAGGGCCTGAACGATGAAGTTGCTGACCACCCGTCCATCGTCTATGGCCATGCGTGGACCATATGTATTGAATATCCTAACTATTTTTATTCGCAATCCATTCTGGCGGCGGTAATCCATCATGAGACATTCCGCGGCCCGTTTACCCTCGTCGTAGCAGCTGCGGATACCGATGGGATTGACTCGTCCCCAGTATTCCTCGTGCTGGGGATGAATTTCCGGGTCGCCATAGACCTCTGAAGTCGAGGCCTGAAGGATTTTGGCCTTTACCCTCTTTGCCAGCCCCAGTGTATTAATCGCGCCCATGACACTAGTTTTTATGGTCTTGATGGGATTGTACTGATAATGGACCGGCGAGGCGGGACAAGCGAGGTTGTAGATCTCGTCCACCTCCAAATAGATCGGCTGGGTAATGTCGTGGCGGACGAACTCGAAGTTGGAATGGCCGATCAGATGGCGGATATTGTTCTTGTTGCCGGTAAAGAGATTGTCCAGACACAGAACGTCGTGACCCTGGGCAAGGAGCCGGTCGCAGAGGTGGGAGCCCAAAAAACCCGCGCCGCCGGTGATCAATATTCGTTTCATCTTCATGGCGGAAAGACCTTGTTAAAATACATATGCCACCTGTTTTCTCCCCTATCCGCGGAGGGGAGAAAACAGCGGCCAAGCCAAGTCGCGTTTCCAGATGGTAAAACAGAAAATTTTCGGTTATATAAAGGGTCATCTTGGCAGTGTCAAGACAATTAAGAACATCAATCCTTGTTTCAGGCCTCTCACGACGCGGGCAGGGCACGGAAAGGAGAAGATAATGCAGCGGCTGTAAAGCCCTTTACGGCCGCCGGCCCGGAAAAATGACTGACAACCTTGAAAAGAGATCCCTGGGAAAACTTTACGTTACGGCCACGCCCATAGGCAACCTCGAGGATATCACCCTGCGAGCGATCCGCATCCTCCGGGAAGTGGATGAGATCTACGCGGAAGACACCCGCCGGACAAGAAAGCTGCTCCAGGCTTACCAGATTGACACCCCGATTTACAGCCTCTACGATGCCGTGGAAAAGAAACGGTCGCGGACCGTTATCGACCGACTGGCGGCGGGAAGCAGCATCGCCTATGTCTCCGATGCGGGGACTCCCGGGATATCCGATCCCGGTTATCTCCTGATCAGCGAGGCCCTGCAGGCCGGGATGCCGGTGGTTCCCGTCCCTGGCGTTTCGGCGGTCGTCGCAGCGCTTAGCGCCTCGGGGCTGCCCATGCATGCCTTCGTATTCCAGGGTTTTTTGCCCGCGAAGCCCGGACAGCGCCGGCGAATGCTGAACGACTGCCGTACCGAGAAGCGGACCATGGTCTTTTATGAATCCCCGCGGCGGCTCCGGTCGTGTCTGGAAGACATCGGGAAGCTCATGGGAACGCGACCCATCGTCGTCGCCCGGGAGCTGACGAAATTACACGAGGAGTTCATCCGGGGCAACGCCGAGGAGATTCTCGAGACGCTTTCCGGGAGGAGCCTCAAAGGAGAGATCACCCTGATTATTGGAGGCCGGCAAGAAAAGGAGCGGGGATACAGCGATGAAGAACTCATGGATATGCTCCGGGAGTTGGGCCGGGAGGCTTCTCTCAGCTTACGGGACCGGGTGGCGAGAGTCACGGAGATGACGGGGCTTCCCCGGAAAAATATCTACCAAATTGCTTTGACAGGGAAATTTTCTTGAACTGTGATCGCGGGTATGGTAGCAGAGACGAAAACCTGGGAGGAGACAGGATGAGCGAACGGGTTAGGGGACCGGAGGACATGATCTATGATCTGGTCGATGTCGTCGAAGAGGGGAATCCGGATCTTGGCGACATGTCGGTGCGAAAACCGAAGATCGCCCTGGTGAATCCCAATCTTCAGGAAGAAATGCTCAAGAAGGTGGAGGAAACCACGGAAAGGCTGGTTCGCGAATTGTTTCCGGTTATTGCTGAACGGATCATTAGGGAAGAGATCGAGAAACTCAAGCAGTGAGACCCCCGACATCCATAAAAAGCGCCGGACAAGCGAAGAGAATAAATGAAGAAAAATGAACGCGGACGGAATCTCCGTCGCTGTCTGCTGATCGCCATGCTTGCGATCAGCCTGATAACTGGATGCGCAAAGAAGATCCCCCATTTTCTGACCCCGGAATATGACAAACGGGGCGTGAGACTCATTGCCATATTGCCGGTGGCGAATCAATCGAAAAATGCAGAAGCGGCGGCGCTGTTTCGGGACAAGGTACTGGAGGCGGTATATTTCCAGGGATATCCCAAAATCCCTCTGAACGCGATCGACGAGAAATTATCACCTTTTTTTAACGACTATCGGCGTCCCACTCCGGAAACCATGCCGCCCCGGCAGGTAGGTGAACTGCTGGGCGTGGACGCTGTCCTCTATGTTACCCTCAACGAGTGCGATACCTCCTTTCTTCTCCTTTATGCCGCCACCGAAGTCACGGCCACTTTCGATTTGCGGAGCACCAAGACCAACGAAAGCATCTGGAATACCAAGTATTCTCTTACGGAGAGGAATTTTGAGATCACCAGGGATCGCCTCCGCATGAAGAGTTGTCAAGTCTTCGAGCCGGCAATGGAGGAGATAATTACCAAGGCTATGGAAACCCTCCCCCTGGGACCGGATGCATGAAGAAAAGGTGAAGCTTCATGAAGTACAAGCTGATTTTATCTTTCTTTTTCATAGCCATGCTGACCTGGTTGATACCGGGGGATTTGTTGGCCGGACGGCCCCTGACGGTTAAGGTGGATAAGGGCGAGGCCGTTGTCAGCCATCTCGAAGGCGAGGTCCAGGTCCTTCCCCAGGGCAAAGAGACTTGGCGGATTCTAAGGGAAAAGGCCAACCTTTGGGGGGGCGATGAGATTGTTGTCGGGAGCAATTCGAGACTGGAGATCACCCTTGCCGGCGATTCGCGGCTCCGTTTCGCCGAGGAGACCCACTTACATCTAGAACGGGCTGGGGCCGGCAAGTCGGCGGATGTCAAGGTTCACCTTGTCGTGGGCCGGACCTGGGTAAAGGTGAGTAAGACGATGGGGCTAAAGAGAAAATTCGAGATATCCTGCGACAACGCTGTTACAGGGGTGCGGGGGACGATCTACCGGCTGAACGTGCACCGGGATGCCTCGGCGCTGGTGCGGGTATATGAGGGTGAAATCTCCGTTACCGGCGCGACGAAGGCGATGGAGACCGAGACGACCCTCGGCCCTCCCAGCAAGATTACCGGACCGCACAAGATCACTGGTCCCCACAAGGTTTCCCGGGAAGAGTGGACGATGATCATCCGTTCCATGCAACAGGTGTATATCCGTGCGGACGGATCGGCGGATAAGCCACAGGCGTTTTCCGCGGAAGAAGACCGCGATGCCTGGGTGGACTGGAACCGAAGCAGGGACAGGGTGCTTTGATGGATGCGGGGCGGATCAACATCCCCAACACCCTGACGGTTTTGCGGATCATTCTCGTGCCCGCGATCGTCATTCTCCTCATGCAGGGTGATTTTTTCATGGCACTGATCCTTTTTACCCTGTCCGGGATCACCGACGGTCTGGATGGCTTCCTGGCCCGGGTTCTCCATCAGCAGACGGAACTGGGGGCTTACCTCGATCCGATTGCCGATAAGGCCCTGATGGTGAGTTGCTTCGTAACGCTGTCCATCAAGCATGTCATTCCTGGCTGGTTGAGCGTTATCGTCGTGAGCAGAGACTGCATCATTCTCATCGGCATCGCAATGCTGGCCATCATGTCCGTATCCTTTCAGATCCGACCTACGATGATCAGTAAATTGACCACGGTATTTCAACTTTTAACGATTTTCGTCGTCCTGCTGGTCCATACCTTGGCGATAGTAGTGGATTTTAGGATGGTTTTACTTGGATTATATATTGTTACATCAGCATTGACTGTTCTTTCGGGGCTGAACTACATCTTCAAGGGGATACGTTTCATCAATTCGGCATCGTAAAATATATAGATTTGCCTTGACATAAAAGGTTTTTCCTGTTAAGCGCATGGACCGTTCGCAGATAAATAAGTTTAGGCACGTAGCTCAGGGGGAGAGCGCCATCCTGACGCGGTGGATGTCCAGGGTTCAAATCCCTGCGTGCCTACCATGACATCGAGAGAGGGCATCAGCGAAATCTGAGCGTGGTGCCCTCTCTTTAATTCGTATCAGGGTGAGAATGATGAGGGAGATAACAATTACCTGGCCTGATCGACAGCAGAGCACTTTGCCGAACGGGGTTGCCGTAAAAGACGCCATTGCCGTCTGGAAGCCGGAACTGCTGACGACGACTGTGGCGGTGAAAATCAACGGTAAAGCCGTTGATCTGTCAGCTCAGGTTTCGGAAGACGCCCTGGTGGAACTCATCGATGTGGCGTCCAAGGAGGGCCTGAGCATCCTTCGCCACAGCGCCTCTCATATCATGGCCCAGGCGGTACAGGATATCTTTCCCGGGGCCAAGGTAAGCATCGGTCCTTCCATAGAGGATGGTTTTTACTACGATTTCGAGTATGAAACCACCTTCACGCCCGAAGATCTACAGAAAATCGAACAGCGGATGAAGGAGATCGCCGCCACCGATGCCCCCTTCTCCCGCCGGGAGCTTTCCCGGGAGGAGGCTGTGGCCTTGTTCCAAGACAAGGGAGAGACCTACAAGGTCGAACTGATCAACGATCTCCCACCCGATGTCCGGACCGTGAGTGTTTACACCCAGGCGGGATATGAAGACCTCTGCCGGGGTCCTCATCTGCCCTCGACGATCATGGTCAAGGCCTTCCGTCTCCTTAATGTGGCCGGCGCCTATTGGCGGGGCGACGAGCGCAACAGGATGCTCCAGAGGATTTACGGGACCTGCTTTGCCACCCAGGAGGCGCTGGACGAATACCTGCGGATGATGGGGGAAGCCAAAAAGCGGGATCACCGCCGTCTGGGCCGGGAGCTGGATCTATTCCAGATGAACGACGAAGCGGGGCCGGGGTTGATCATCTTTCATCCCAAGGGGATGATGCTCCGCTATCTCATCGAGGAATGGGAACGGCAGGAGCACCTGAAGCGGGGCTACGATATGGTCATGGGTCCCCAGATCCTCAAAGACGACCTCTGGAAAAGGTCGGGACATTTCGACCATTATCGGGAAAACATGTATTTCACCGAGGTGGAGGGTCAGGGATACGGCATCAAGCCCATGAACTGCCTGTCCCACATGCTTATCTACAAAGCGAAGATCCGCAGTTATCGAGATCTGCCGTTACGTTACTTCGAGCTGGGAACGGTGCACCGTCATGAAAAAACCGGGGTGTTGCATGGACTCATGCGGGCTCGGCAGTTCACCCAGGATGACGCCCATATCCTCTGCACCCCCGAACAACTCAACGAGGAGATTCGGGCGATTGCCGATTTCGTCGCCTATGCCATGAAGATCTTCGGTTTTGAATATGAAGTAGAACTGAGCACCAGGCCGGAAAAATCCATCGGCTCCGACGCGGACTGGGAACTGGCGACTTCGGCTCTGGAAGGGGCCTTGAAAGACGGCCGCATGGGTTACGAGATCAACGAGGGTGACGGGGCGTTTTATGGACCAAAGATCGACTTCAAGCTCAAAGACGCCCTAAAAAGGAAATGGCAGTGCGCCACCATCCAGTGCGACTTTACCCTTCCGGAACGTTTCGACCTGTCCTATGTAGGCTCTGATGGGGAAAAGCATCGCCCCGTCATGCTGCACCGGGTAATTCTCGGTGCCATTGAGCGCTTCATGGGGGTCCTGATCGAACATTATGCCGGAGCTTTTCCGGTTTGGCTCTCACCGGTGCAGGCGTCGATCCTGACGGTTACGGAAAAGCAAATTCCTTACGGAGATCAGGTCCATCAGGCGCTTGTAGATGCCGGTATCCGTGTCGAGAAGAGTTTTACCAACGATAAACTGGGCTACAAGATCAGAGAGGCCCAGATGCAGAAGATGCCTTATATGCTGGTCATCGGTGACCGGGAAGTGGCGGAACGGACCATTTCCCCCCGACGACGCGACGGGAAAAACATGGGGGCCATGACGGTGACGGATTTTATCGCCCATGTCCGGGAAGAGGTTAGCAATTATCGCTAAGCTATGCTAATTTTAGGAGGTGACGTATCGCTAAGGAGTTGAATATCAACGAAGAAATCAAGGCAGTGCAGGTAAGGCTCATTGAAGAGGGCAGGCAGTTGGGTATTCTGCCCCTCAACGAAGCCTTGGCCATCGCTGCCAAAGCCGGTCTCGATCTGGTGGAGATTGCGCCCAATGCGGATCCACCGGTCTGCCGGGTCATGGATTACGGCAAGTATCGATACCAGCAGAGTAAAAAACTCCAGGATGCGAGAAAAAGCCAGACGACGATACAGATCAAGGAAATACGCCTGCGACCGAAGACGGAAGAGCATGATTTGGAGGTGAAGATCCGTCATATCAAAAAGTTTCTGCAACAGAACGACAAGGTGAAGATTACCATGATGTTCCGGGGCCGGGAGATAGCTTATTCGGATCTGGGGCGGAAGATTATGGAAACGATACGCGACGCCCTGGACGAGGTGGGAGCAATGGAGATGCAGCCGAAGCTGGAAGGCAGGAACATGATCATGATCGTGGTTCCAAAGAAATAAACATTTTATAGCGAGGAGACGAGCAACCATGCCAAAATTAAAGACTCATCGGGGCGCCGCCAAGCGTTTTTCCCTTACCGGCACGGGAAGGGTGAAGAGGGCCAAGGCGTTTTCCAACCATATTCTGTCGACGAAATCGCCGAAGCGGAAAAGAAATCTCCGGAGATCGGCGGTGGCGGACAAGACCAATGAGGCCGCCCTCAAAAAATTACTGCCCTATCTGTAACTTCGAGGCGGTAACGATCCGAATGCATCCGGTTCCAAACCAATGAAGGAGAAAAGAATAAATGCCCAGGGTAAAAAGAGCCATAACGGCTAAGAAGAAACGTAGAAAGATATTGAAGTTTGCGAAGGGGTTTTTTGGTGCGCGCCGGCGCCTACTGCGGACGGCGACGGAAGCAGTCAACAGGGCGATGAAATACGCCTTCCGCGACCGCCGGATGAGAAAAAGAGACTTCCGAAAACTCTGGATCACCAGGATCAGCGCTGCCGCCCGTCTGAACGAGATCAGCTACAGCCGTTTGATCGATGGCATGAAAAAGGCGGAGGTATCCATCGACCGCAAGATTCTCGCCGATCTGGCCGTCCATGATCCGCAGGCCTTCAAAGAGATCGTGACCATGGCCAAAGGACAAATCGCTTCATGATCCAGGAACTAAAGGAACTTGCGCAGCGGGCCGAAACGGAGTTGCAGGGAGCCCACACCGAGGAGGCACTCAATGTACTGCGAACAAAATATCTGGGTCGCAAGGGTTTGCTTACTCAGATGCTGCGCCAATTGGGAAGCGTCTCCACTACCGAGCGGCCTCTGTTTGGAAGATTAAGCAACGAGATCAAGGAAAAAATCTCCGCCTCCCTGGATGCCGCCCTGGAGAGAATCAAGGATTCTCGCCGGAATGAACTGCTGTGCCGGGAGGCCATCGATATAACCCTTCCCGGTCGGGCTGTCCGGATCGGTCACCGGCATCCGGTAACCCAAGTTATGGAGGAGATATGCGGGATCTTTTCCCGTTTGGGATTTACCGTCGAGGAAGGGCCGGAGATCGAGACGGATTATTATAATTTCGAGGCGTTGAACATTCCCAAGGATCATCCGGCCCGGGATATGCAGGACACCTTCTATGTAGAAGACAACATCGTCCTGAGGACCCACACCTCGCCCGTACAAATCCGGACCATGGAAAAGATGCAGCCGCCGGTGCGGATATTATCTCCCGGCAAGGTCTATCGTCCCGATTCCGATGTTTCCCATACCCCAATGTTCCATCAGATAGAAGGGCTCCTGGTTGACCGGGGCATCACCTTCGGGGACCTCAAGGGTACCCTGACTTTCTTTCTCCAGGAGGTATTCGGCGCGGATATCCTGTTGAGATTTCGGCCAAGTTTCTTTCCCTTCACCGAACCCAGCGCCGAGGTGGACATCCGCTGCGTTATGTGTGGGGGCGAAGGTTGCCGGGTATGCGGCCAGAGCGGCTGGTTAGAAATCTTGGGTTCCGGCATGGTGGATCCGGCGGTATTCGCAAATGTCGGCTATGATCCTGAAGGATATTCAGGGTTTGCCTTTGGGCTGGGGGTGGAACGGATTGCCATGCTGAAGTACGGTATATCCGATATCCGCCTTTTCTTCGATAACGACGTGCGCTTTTTGGAGCAATTTTAACCTATGAAGGTAAGTCTTAAATGGCTCCGGGACTATGTCGATGTCGATATGGAACCGGCGGTTCTGGCGGAAAGCCTTACCATGGCGGGTCTGGAAGTGGAGGCAGTCGAGGAGGCGGGACCCGATTTCGACGGGATCGTGGTGGCCAGAATTCTTACCGTGCGCCCCCATCCCCAATCGTATAAGCTGCACCTGTGTGAAGTCACCATCGGCTCGGAGACACTGCCCATTGTATGCGGTGCCCCCAACACCAAGGCCGGCACCAACGTTGCCTTAGCCCGGGTCGGCGCCACAATTCCGGGAGGCTATACCATCAAGAGTTCACGCCTCCGCGGCGAACTCTCCGAGGGGATGCTCTGTTCAGAAGAGGAATTGGGAATTGGCGAAGATAATACGGGGATCATGATCCTCCCTCCGGAACTGCCCTTGGGAATGGACCTTAAGGAGGCTCTGGGGCTGTTGGATACAGTCCTGGATATCGGCATTACGCCCAATCGCGCCGATTGCCTGTCCATCATCGGCATCGCCCGGGAGGTGGCGGCGATTACGGGAAATACCCTGAGGTATCCGGAGACAGCCGTCCGGGAAAATGAAGAGGACATCGACGGGATCACCTCGGTTACTATAGAGGATCCAGATCTTTGCCCCCGTTATACCGCCCGAATCATCAAGAACATCACGATAAAGCCTTCGCCGGCGTGGATGCGGGAACGCCTGGAGGCCGTCGGTCTGCGGGCCATAAACAATATCGTGGATGTCACCAATTTTGTCATGATGGAGCTGGGCCAACCCCTCCATGCCTTCGATTACCGGTTCCTTGAGGAAGGACGCATCGTCGTCCGACGTTCCCGCAACGGGGAGCATTTCGTCTCCCTCGACGAAAAAGACCGGGTGCTGAGGGCCGATACTCTGATGATTTGTGATGGTGTCAAACCCGTGGCCATTGCGGGCATCATGGGCGGATTGAATTCGGAGGTTAAAGACGACACCTCCACCATTCTTCTGGAGAGCGCCTATTTCCATCCGGCCTCCATCCACCGTTCTTCCCGCTGGCTGGGCATGGGTACCGATGCAGCCTTCCGCTTCGAACGAGGCATTGACCCCGAAGGGGTGGTGCGGGCATTGAACCGGGCGGCACAACTTATGGCGGAACTTGGAGATGGAGAAATCTGCAGGGGATACATCGATGTTTACCCGCGGCAAATCAGTGTCTCAAAAGACATACCCCTGCGGGGGCGGCGGGTGAGCGAGATATTGGGAACGAACATTTCCGCCCGTGAGGCAGCCGGAATTCTGGAGCGATTGGAGATGACCATTGTTCCCGCGGGTGGTGACGACTATCTGGTTACCCCTCCCACCTGCCGGGTGGATATCGCCCGGGAGATCGATCTGATCGAAGAGATTGCCCGGATCCATGGTTTCCATAATATTCCCGTCACCATGCCCGCATCAGGGGTCGCTCCGGGACGGGAGAATTCCAGCCGTCGGCGCGAGGAGCTTCTCCGCACGGTGATGAACGGACTGGGCTATACGGAGGCGATCAATTACAGCTTCATCAACCCGGCGATGGCGGAACAACTCGGTCTGCCGGAAGGAGATCCACTGCGTTCGTTTGTAAAGATCCGCAATCCCCTGACGGAAGAACAGGCCGTCATGAGGACCACCCTGGTCTATGGTCTGCTGGAGGTCATGAACCGGAATGCCCGGAACGGATGTGCAGACCTGAAAATATTCGAACTCGGCCGGGTTTTCTTTGCCCGGGGCAAGGAGGAATTGCCGGAAGAAAAGGCTTGCCTGGCCGCCCTGGTCACCGGCAGCCGTTATGATTCCTCCTGGCACCACCATGGGATCGGGGCGGATTTTTACGATCTGAAGGGCGTGCTGGAATCACTTTTTGCTGTCCTGAAAATAACCGGGGCAAAATTTATTGCGCCGGCGGCTGAATGGTCTTTTCTTCATCCCGGACGGTCCTGCCGCGTCATGATCGGGGAAAAGGTCGCGGGTTTCCTCGGGGAGATTCATCCCCAGGTGCAGGAAAGGCTGGATTTGCGCAGTCGCGCCCTGGTGTTACAACTGGAGCTGGACAGCCTTGCAGTTCCTGCCGCGGCGGGAAGATCATTCCGGGAAATATCGAAGTATCCCGCCAGTTCCCGGGATGTGGCGTTTCTAGTACCGGCGGTTATGGAAGGAGAGGCACTGTGCCGGGCTGCTTATAACCAACATGAAGTATTACTTGAAAGTGTCTCGATTTTTGATGTATATACGGGCAAAAATCTTCCGGAAGGAATGAAGAGCGTCGGTCTGCGGTTTTCGTATCGATCCGGTGACAGGACCTTACGGGAGGAAGAAATCAACAGTGCCCATGGCCGGATCGTAAAAACCATGGTTGGGGCGACAGGGGCAAAGGTCCGTGGTGAATAAAACGGCGAGATGACAGGAGGAGAAACAATGACGAAGATTGATATTATTCAGGACGTATACGAGAAACTCGGCTTTTCCAAGAAGGATTCTGCACGGATTGTCGAATCGGTATTTGAAATCATGAAAGAATGCCTGGGTCGGGGAGAAAAGATAAAGATATCGGGATTCGGCAACTTCGTCGTCAAGGAGAAGAAGTCGCGGCGGGGCCGTAATCCACAGACGGGCAAAGAAATAGAGATTTCGGCCCGTCGCGTCCTTACCTTCAAGTCGAGCCAAGTCCTGCGAAAGGCGCTCAACGGCTGATCCGGGATCGTAAACCAACAATGACGGGAGTCTGATTATGGATGAATCGATTCCTGACAAGACTTACTTCCGCATTGGAGAAGTGAGCAGCATCCTCGGTGTGGAACCTTATGTGGTCCGCTACTGGGAGTCGGAGTTCAAATCGGTACGACCTGTCCGCACCGGGTCCGATCAGCGGCTTTACCGCCGTAAGGATCTCGAGCAACTGCTACTCATCAGGAACCTCCTGTATAGAGACAACTTTACTATTCGGGGTGCAAAAAAACAGCTTTCCAGAAAAAATCCGGATCCGAGCCGTGACGGGCTGCCAAATGAGGATCGACGGCTCCTCAGAGAAGTAAAAGCGGAATTGTCTAAAATCAGGGAGCTTCTTTCCTGAGACCGCCAGAGCCGCTCGGGGAAGATCCGCCAAGGCTAATACGACAGCCATCTTCCCTCCACCGGCGGTGATCCAAACGGATAGATCATTTCCGCCTTCCCCCCGGTGTTCCTTTAAATTCCTGATCCTTGCCGACATCTCAGCCGAGGCCCGCCGGTATTGACGGTCTCTTTTTACAAATCGCCGGAGTTGTCTTCCATCCCTGCGGGACGCGAGGGCAGGTTATTTCTTTTTCTTCGCGCGACTCGCCCGCTTGGAGGCCTTCAAGGGGTTGATCTTCTGGGTGTTTTCCTTGATTACCAGCTTAACGTGGGTGGCCCGGGGGCAATTGCCCATAAGCCATCTGCTGGCCGGATCCATGTATACCTGGCAGAAGCGACCGGTCGCCAGCTCGACTATCTTGCCGCAGCCTTCGCATTTTTCCACAATCGTTTTACAAGCCCCATCCTTGAAGGCGCAGCCATTGCTCTTCATGAACACACAATCGGCGCCCGTTCTGATCGTCTGACAAATCATCTTTTTCACCTCAAAAAAAAGTTGGTATTTCTAACAAATAACCATGGTTCTGTCAAGGATAAAGGGGTCAAAACATGGGGAATGAATTGACTTAAAAGGTCCGTCGTGCTAGAAGAACCGCTATCTACTGCCATGGCGGCTGGGGAGAAAAGGTTGAGGATGAAGACATCGGATCTGCCCGGTTTTTTTTGCGGTCCCTCTTCGTGATGTCGTCCCTGAATTTCAGGAGAATGCAGAATCTGGGTTTTGCCTATGCCATTTTACCCCTGACCCGCAACATGGATGAAAACAAGGAAAGGATCGTGGCCTTTCTTCAGCGCCAGCTCGAATACTTCAACACCCATCCCTATCTATCCGGCGCCGTCCTTGGCGCAACGATAAGACTGGCGGAAGAAGAAGACGCCGTTGCCCCCACCGATCAAACCGCGACAACGAAACTGAAAAAATCCCTTATGGGTCCCTATGCCGCCATCGGCGACAATTTCTTCTGGGGGAGTCTCCGACCCCTGGCCGGAATCATCGCGGCGATTCTCGCTTATGAGGGGTTTATCTGGGCGCCGTTCGTTTTTCTTCTGATCTTCGATCCCCTGCATTTATGGATCCGTTGGCAAGGATTTCTTGAAGGCTACCGCCAAGGATGGCGGGGGATCGCTTATATCCAGTCCTGGAAACTGCCGCTGCTGGCTCATTACCTGCGCTGGGTTTCCCTGATCATCCTTGGGGTGATGACCGGGTTGCTTACCGCGGACATACACCTTTTTCCGGGACAGTTTTGGCTGCGGCAGGGACTGAATATTGCCGTGCTGGCAGCGGTACTGCTGTTTTATATTGCCGTACGCCGGGGATTGTCGCCGCTACTGATCTTTTACGTGCTGACCGCCGTTTGTTTGGTGGTGATGATTTGATATGCAGGAGATAAGGACCTTCGAGGTAAAGAACAAGCTGGGAATCCATGCCCGGGTGGCGGCAAAGCTGGTAGAGGAGGCCAGAAGATACAAGGCGAGAATATTCTTTGAATATGAAGGACAAGAGGTCAACGGCAAGAGCCTCCTCGGCATTCTGACTTTGGCGTGTGGATCGGGAGGCAGAATGACGGTCAAGGTAGAGGGCAGCGATGCCGCCAAGGCGCTGTCTGCTCTGGAGCGACTGTTTGCCGATAAATTCGGAGAGGATTAGCAAAAGGTAACAATAGTTATGCCTGTAGAAAAGAACAAAAAAACTATGGTGCTCAAAGGAATCGGTGTATCACCTGGGGTGGTGACGGGACGGGCTTACCTTTTCGATCGCCTCGATGCCCAGATTTCCTTTTACAAACTCAACAAGGCAGGCCTGATAACAAAGGAAATCAGGCGTTTCCGGGAAGCATTGCGGGCCTCGGAGCGGCAGTTGAAGGAAATCAAGAGTAAACTGACAGAGGTAGCGGGCCTGGAACCGATCTATATTATGGATGTCCATATTATGATCCTCAAAGACAGATCATTTGTCGCCAACGTGGTCCAGCGAATTCGTGAAATGTCTGTAAACGCGGAATGGGCCGTTCGTTTGACCATTGATAAATACCGCGACATATTTGAGAAAATGGACGATGAATACCTGCGGGACCGCTTCAACGATATCCGTTATGTCGGGCAGATGATCCTCCGCAATCTTGCCGGACGGCGCCAGGAAACGATCTCCCCCCTAGGTGAAGGGGTGATCGTTATCGCCACGGATTTGTCACCTGCAGATACCGCCCAGATGATGATCGACAAGGTGCTGGCTTTTGCTACCGACATGGGAAGTAAGACCTCCCATACGGCCATTGTGGCCCGATCCATAGCCATCCCGGCGGTTGTGGGACTGGAGAGGGTAACCAGACAGGTCCGGACGAACGATCTCATCATCATCGACGGCACCGCCGGTCTGGTCATCGTCAATCCCGATCCGGAGCTCCTGCACCGCTACGAGGAGAAAAAGCACCATTACCAGACGGTTCGGGAAGAAGCGCTTAAATATGCAAAATTTCCGGCTGTTACCAGAGACCGTTGCCGGATCCAGATCGCCGGCAATATAGAGTTCATCGAAGAAATTCCCTCCGCCGTCGCCCACGGAGCCGAGGGAATCGGACTGTATCGTACCGAGTTCATATACATCAACCGGGAAGAGCTGCCGACGGAGGAGGACCACTTCCTCAATTATCGCCGGGTCATCGGTGTAGAGGGGCTGGAATGGGCAACCATCCGCACCTTCGATCTGGGTGGCGACAAGTTCTTTTCCGACCCGAAACTGGCCAAGGAAATGAATCCCCAGATGGGGCTCCGGGCCATTCGTTTCTGCCTAAAGGAAATCAATCTGTTCAAGGTGCAGCTCCGGGCGATCCTCCGGGCCAGCGCCTTCGGGAAGGCAAAGATCCTCTTCCCCATGATTTCGGGCATCGAAGAAATACGTGCCGCGAAGAAGATCCTCGGAGAGGTCCGTGATGATCTGAAACAACAAGGAATCTCGGTGGGCGAGGATATCGAGATCGGTGTCATGATCGAGGTGCCATCGGCGGTCATCATCGCCGAGGAACTGGCCAAGGAAGTCGATTTTTTCAGTATCGGCACCAACGATCTGATTCAGTACGTCCTGGCCATCGACCGGATCAACGACCGGGTTACCTATCTCTATGAACCCCTCCACCCCGCCGTCCTCAGGATGATCAGAAAAGTGGTGGAAATAGGCCACCGGGCCGGCATTCATGTGGCCATGTGTGGGGAAATGGCCGGAGACCCCACATATGCGATGATCCTGCTGGCCATGGAAATAGACGAACTGAGCATGAATCCCCTGGCCATTCCCAAGGTAAAGGAAATCATCAGGGAAACGACCCTGAAAGAAGCGCGACAGCTCATGAGAAGGGTAATGAAAATGGCCTCGGCGGTGGAAATTCGGGAACATGTGGAAAAGACCATGCGGGAAAAATTTTCCGGTCTTTTGGCCGGTAACGGATCTTAGGAGCACAGGTGGCCATCCATGACGACTTTGATAGGCAAGATAACCGGCTGGTTCCGGGACAGCCGCCATTACCGGCCGGAAAGTCTGTACGAAGAAACCAATTTCCTTTTGGACTGGCTGGTCCGGAAGGCCCTGTGGAAGATCTCTTTTGATACGGAGGTTGCCGAGAATCTGAGAAAACTCGGCAATGAAGGTCTGGTGGTTTATGCCCTGAAGGACCGGAGCCAGCTCAACAGCCTCATCCTCTGGGATCTGGCCCGGCGGAAAGGGATACCCATGCCGGT
Organism: Deltaproteobacteria bacterium; assembly: GCA_029561465.1. GTDB lineage: Bacteria > Desulfobacterota > Syntrophia > Syntrophales > UBA8958 > UBA8958. Next base: position 30,616 of record JAKQIZ010000011.1, read on the forward strand.
ACACAGCCATGACGTAAACATGACGTTATGGCAGCCCTTTTCCGCCTCCCTGCGCGTTATCGCCTCGGCTTGGAGTCGTATTTTCTTCCGCCGTCGGGGTGAGGGAGACGGCAACGGCTTCCTGGCCGTAAGGAATCATCTGGCTGCTGGTCGGGCCCTGATCATTCATTTAGGGGGATCGGAATTCTTCGAGAATAAAAGAGTCAACGATGTCCTGAACGGTCTCCGGGAGGCACAGGAAGCTCTCGATCGGCCGCTGTATATCATACCAGTGCTGGTTACCTACGGACGGAGACGGGAGAAAGAAAAGGAGAGCATCCTCAACATCCTCTTCGGCCAGACGGACAACACAATGTTCCTCCAGCGACTGGTCTCATTTCTCCGCTTTGCCGGCAAGATATACGTCATGCCCACGGAGCCGGTGGAGATAGCAAGATTTTGCCGGGAAAACACCGAGCAGCTCCGGGGGGAAGCGGTCTATAGTCTGCGCAGTGAACTGCTCAGCCGCATCGATGAGGAGAAGTCGGCGCTGATTGGACCTTTTCTCAAGTCCCGCCAGGAGCATATCGGCATGGTGCTAAAGGAATCGGATCTCATCGGCTTCATGGAAAGAGAGGCCGCTGCTGGCAAGAAGGACTATGCCACCGTCGTGAAGGAAGCCAAAAAATACCTCAACGAGATCGCCGCGGATTACCAGGAGGCGTATATCGAGGTGTGGGACCGGGTACTTTCATGGCTATGGAACAACATCTATGACGGCGTGGTTGTGGACCTGGAGGGCATGGCCAGGATCCGCAATGTTTCGAAAAAGATGCCCTTCGTCATCATTCCCTGCCACCGAAGTCACATCGATTATTTACTTTTATCTTATGTCTTTTACCAGCATCGCATCCAACTGCCCTTAATTGCCGCCGGCACCAATATGGCCTTCGGCCCTTTCGGTTATCTCTTCCGCAAGTCCGGGGCGTTCTTTCTTAGGCGGAGCTTTCGTGGCAACGCCCTGTACGGGGAGGTCTTCGCAAAATATCTGGAGGTGCTCATCCGGGAAGGACTGCCCATTGAATTTTTCATCGAGGGAGGGCGGAGCCGCACCGGCAAGATGGTGATGCCGAAATACGGGCTGCTGTCCATGATCATTCAGGCCTTCCAGAGGCATGCGGCGGAGGATCTGGCAGCCATTCCCGTCTATATTGGCTATGACCGGGTGATCGAAGAGAAATCATACCTCAAGGAGCTGAGCGGGGTGCCCAAGGAGCGGGAAAAGACCACGGATGTCATCAAGAGTTCACGAATCCTTCGTAAACGGTATGGCAGCGTCTATGTGAATATCGGCGCGCCAATATATCTGCAGGCTTTCCTTGCGGCTCAGGACAAGAGCTTTGCCGAGATGGACGTGGAGGAGCGTCAGAGCCTCTATCGGAAGATGGGGTATGAAATCGCCCTGGCCATAAACAAGGTTTCCGTGGTCACGCCCTTCGCTCTGATCTCGGCGGGGCTACTGTCCCATGACCGCCGCGGGATCAGCCACGACGAATTGATGGCGATCCTCAAGGAGTTTTACGAATATCTGATCCATATGAAGGTCAGCCTAGCGGCCACCTTCGTCCGCCGCGACAAGGCCATCAACGACGCCCTCCTGTTGTTCGATCAATCAGGACTGATTTCGCGACTTGGGGAAGAGGAGGGAGAGGAACCGGAACTGGAAGAAATTGTTTACAGCCTCGACGACGACAAACGTCTCAACCTGGAATACTACAAAAACAACATCTTGCATTTCTTCCTCCCCATCAGCTTCGTCGCCAGCTCCATGCTGGCTTATCCCCAGGACCATATCCCCCTGGGACTGATCCTGGATGATTACAGATTCTTAAAACGTTTGTTCTGGAACGAGTTTATCTTCGACACGGAGCAGGAGGACGGCGGCGAGGTCAACAACGCCCTGGCGTATCTCCTGGATCGGGAAATGATCGCAATCCGGGGACCGGAAGAGGGCGCTGAGGCCTGCTTCGAGGTGAAGGGGAAAGGGCGGACCAACCTCCGTCCCTTTGCGGGACTGATCGAAAATTACATCCAGTCCTACTGGATCGTCGTCCGGGCGTGCGCCTACCTCCGAAAAGGACCCCGCTCCGAGCGGGAGTGGCTGAAAGGCATCCACAAACTGGGGGCGATTATGTTCCGTAAGGGTGAGATCCGCCGGGCGGAAGCGCTATCCGAGGCCAACTACGGGAATGCCTTGATCGCCCTGCAGGAGGAGGGGATTCTTGCAGTTTCGGAAAACACGGAGAAGAAAGACCGTAGGGACAGAAGAATATTCTCCCTGACAAACGACCGGCGGGCCCACGAAAACTTGCGCCGGCGTCT
>JAKQIZ010000020.1 GCA_029561465.1 Deltaproteobacteria bacterium
GGAGATCATCCCCCAGGGCGAGGACCGGATCATCGTCCAACTCCCCGGCATCAGGGATCCGGGCCGGGCCAAGAACCTCATCGGCAAGACGGCCCTCCTGGAGTTCAAGCTCTTAGATGAGGAACACAGCCTGGAAGAGGCTATGAGGGGAAACATCCCCGAAGGGAGCATCATCGCGTACGGAACCCATTTAGACCGGGAATCGGGACGGCGGACCCAGGTCCCCTATCTCGTCAAGAACAAGACCCTCATGACCGGCGCCTCCCTGGAAACGGCCAAGGTGTCCATCGCCGACCGGTTCGGGGAACCCTACGTCTCCCTGAAGTTCAACGCCCAGGGGGCCCAGGATTTTGACCGGATCACGGCGGAAAACGTCAAGAAACGCCTGGCCATCGTCCTTGACGGGGTCATCCATTCCGCGCCGGTGATCCAGGAACGGATCTCCGGCGGCAACGCCCAGATCACCGGCACCTTCACCATGGACGAGGCCAAGGATCTCGCCATCGTCCTCCGGGCCGGCGCCCTGCCCGCCCCGGTCACCATCCTGGAGGAAAGAACCGTCGGACCGTCCCTGGGACAGGACTCCATTGACAAGGGGATCTGGTCAACCATCGCCGGCCTGATGCTCGTCATCCTGTTCATGATGATCTACTACAAGATTTCCGGGCTGGTGGCCAATTTAGCCCTGATCCTCAACATCATCATAATCTTCGGCACCCTGGCGGCCTTCCGGGCCACCCTGACCCTGCCCGGCATCGCCGGCATCGTCCTGGGCATAGGTATGGCCGTCGATGCCAACATCCTGATTTTAGAGAGGATTCGTGAAGAGATAAGGGGCGGTAAATCGCCACGGGCATCGGTTGAAGCCGGCTACACCAAGGCCTTTCTCGCCATTTTTGACTCCAATCTAACCACTCTCATCGCTGCTCTCTTTCTCTTCGGATTCGGCACCGGACCCGTGAAGGGGTTTGCCGTCACCCTGACCATCGGCCTGATCGCCAATATGTTCACTGCCGTCTTCGTGACCCGGATTATTTATGACTATTTCATCTGGAATCGCAAGATCCAGACGATCAGCGTGTAAGGAGTTCATTCATGGCATTCGTGGAATTTATCAAACCGGACATCAACATCGACTTTGTCGGTAAAATGAAACTGGCCTTCAGCATCTCCATGGCCATGATCATCATCACCTTTGCCTCTATTGCCTGGCATGGGGGACTCAATTACGGCATCGACTTCGCCGGGGGCACCCTCATCCAGGTCAAATTCAACGTCCCCTTCACCATCGACAAGATAAGAGAGGCCTTCCAGCCCCTCGGCATAGAAAACAGCATCATCCAGCAGTTCGGTCCCCAGGAGATCGTCGTCCGCGTAGGGGAAGGCACTACGGATCTCAAGAGCCTGTCGGGAAAAGTGGAAGAAAAGCTGAATAATACCTTCGGACAGAACGCCGTCGAGATGCGGCGGGTGGAAATGGTGGGGCCCAAGGTGGGCAAGGATCTGACGAAAAAGGCCCTCCTGGCCATCTTTTTCTCCTGGATCGGCATCCTCATCTATGTCGGTTTCCGTTTCGAGTTCCGTTATGCCGCCGGGGGGATCCTGGCCCTGATCCATGACACGATCATCACCATCGGCGCCTTTTCCTTACTGAACAAGGAATTCGATCTAACCATCGTTGCCGCCCTCCTGACCATCATCGGTTATTCCATCAACGACACCGTCGTCATCTTCGACCGGATTCGGGAAAATGCCCGGAAGAATATCAAGAAACCCCTGGCGGAAACAATCAACGACAGCATCAACCAAACCCTGAGCCGGACGATTCTGACCGCCTTTACCGTCTTCTTAGTCCTCCTGTCCCTCTTTTTCTTCGGCGGCCCGGTAATCCATGACTTTGCCTTTGCCCTGATTGTCGGGGTAATCGTTGGTGCCTATTCCACCGTTTTTATCGCCAGTCCCTTTGTTCTGGTCTGGGATAAATGGATGCCCTCCAAGTTCAGAAGGAAGAAATAACTTGCCGACTCTGGAAATTATCGGTCTGTCCCTCTTTGTGATCTTTTTACTGCTGGGGCTCTTCTCCATTATCTTCGGCCTACCGGGAGCCGTGATCATCGCGGTGGTCGTACTTGCTTACGCGGCCGTCACGGGGTTTACCGTCATCGGCTGGAAACTGCTCCTGGTCATCGTTGCCCTCGCGGTCCTGGCGGAAACACTGGAATTCATCATCGGCATGCATGTGGCATCACAGTTCGGACTTTCCATGAAGGGATTCTGGGCTTCACTGATCGGAAGCATGATCGGGGCCGCGGCCCTGACCCCTTTTTTCCTCGGATTCGGGGCGATTGCCGGGATTTTCCTCGGTGGCATGGCCGGACTGTTGATGATGGAGATGGTGCACAGGAAGCGCCTGAAAATGGCCTTTCGGGCCAGCCTCGGCATGGTGCTGGGGCGTGTCGCTGGTATCTGTGTAAAGGGCTGTCTCGCCTTTGTCATGGTGATCCTGGCCCTGAATGCCGTATATTCTTGATAAAGGACCTGTAGCCTACATGACGAAAAAACCGAAATCAAAAGTTCAGGAGTACGCCGAGGCGATCATCATCGCCATTCTCATCGCCTTTTTTATCCGCACCTTCGTGGTCCAGGCCTTCAAGATCCCCTCCGGATCCATGAAGCCCACACTGTTGATCGGTGATCATATCCTGGTGAGTAAATTCATCTATGGGGTGAAGATCCCCTATTTCCGCAAGACCCTGATCCCCGTCCGAGATCCCAAACGGGGCGAGATCATCGTGTTCATCTATCCCGAGGACCGCTCCAAGGATTTCATCAAACGGGTGATCGGCGTCGGTGGCGACACAATCGAGATCAGAAACAAAAAGATCTTTCTCAACGGCATGCCCTACGAGGACAAGTACGGCGTCTATGTGGACGGGTTCGTCATTCCGGGCGCCATCCAGCCCCGGGACAATTTCGGCCCCGTCACCGTTCCCAAGGGGTCGGTCTTTACCATGGGTGACAACCGCGACCAGAGCTATGACAGCCGTTTCTGGGGCTTCGTCGATCTCAAGGACGTCATGGGGAAGGCCTATGTCATCTACTGGTCCTGGGACAAAGAGGAAAGATCGTTGCGCTGGAACCGCCTGGGCAGTCTGATCCGTTAGCCGACCAGACCCTTCCTGGTTTATGGCGTTTAAAGGCTGGTACGGCCCCTCCGGGGAGGGAAGGCCCTCCCCAACCATTACCGGAGAGGGCCTTTAAGGAGTGCTCGTCTATAAACTGCCGCCCGGAAACTTATTTCGGCCTATGACGTCTTTCAGGATGGGAAGGACTCGATGGCCATTTCTATGGCTGTCTTGTCCCCCGCCTTGATCGCTTCACATTTGGCCTTGACCGAGGCCAGAACTTCCAGGGCGAAGAACTTGGCCGAGGCGATCTTGCCCTCGTAGAAGGCCACATCCGGATCGGTATGGACCAGGGCCCGCTTCTTCCCGATGCTGTCGGCGCCCTTGGCCGCGAAGATCCCGTCGAGCTTTTCCCGGGCGATGGACGCGCCCTGGAAGAGAAAATGGCCAAGGAGGACATCGCCGAAAAGATCGAGATACGGCGAGGCGTAGAGGATGGGGATAAGGAAGCTGGAGCTCTTCCCCAGGGCCGCGAAGGTCATGGTGAGATCCACAAGGGCGTTGTAGGCCTCTTCGAGCTTGGCGGCGTACTTGGCTAATTCTTCGCTACCCTTTGCCTTTTTGATCGTGGCGTCGATCTCCACCATCATGTTCATGACGTTCATGCCCTTGTTCATCCCAAGCTTCCGGCCCACGAGGTCCAGGGACTGGATGCCGTTGGTCCCCTCGTACAGGCAGGCGATCTTGCAGTCCCGCAGGTACTGCTCCACCGGATATTCCTGGCAGTAGCCGTAGCCGCCGTACACGTCGATGGCCTTGGAGGTGACCAGGCAGGCCATGTCGGATGAGTAGGCCTTGCATACCGGGGTGAGGAGTTCTACGAAGCCCTGATACTTGGCCCGCTCTTCGGGGGTCTCCCCCACCCTGGACATGTCGATACAATAAGCCGTAAACAGGTTCAAGGCCCGGATCCCTTCCACATAGGCCTTCATCCACAGGAGGTCCCGGCGTACGTCGGGGTGCATGATGATGGGCACCGCCTTGGCGTCGGGATTCTTCATCTCCCAGACCGGGGTGCTCTGGATCCGCTCCTTGGCGTACTGCACGGCGTGCTCCAGGGCCGCGGAGGCGTGGCCCAAGCCCTGGATGCCCACTTCCAGGCGGGCCTCGTTCATCATGTGGAACATGATCCGCATGCCTTGGCGTTCCTGACCCAGAAGTTCGCCGATGCACTTGCCCTCGTCGCCGAAGTTCAGGGTGCAGGTGGCGGAACCCTTGATCCCCATCTTGTGCTCCACGTTGCCGGTCCTTACATCGTTGAACTCGCCGAGGCCGCCGTCGTCGTTGACCCGGTATTTGGGGACGATGAAGATGGAGATGCCGCCCGTCCCCGGAGGATCGCCTTCGATCCGTGCCAGGACGGGATGGATGATGTTCGGGGTCAGATCATGATCACCGGAGGAGATGAAGCACTTCGTCCCCGTGATGAGGAACTTGCCGTCGGGCAGGCGCTTCGCCGTGGTCTTCAGGGCGCCTACGTCGCTCCCCGCGCCCGGCTCGGTAAGGCACATCGTCCCGGCCCACTCCCCGGCGTAGAGTTTGTACATATATTTTTTCTTCTGTTCCTCCGTGCCGAAGTTCTCCACGAGGCCGCCGGCCCCCAGGGTAAGCCCGGCATAGAGCAGGAAGGCGACGTTGGCGGAAGCAAACATCTCCGTGAAGCACGTGGAGACCGCAACGGGCATGTTCTGACCGCCCACCTCCGGCGACTTCATCGGGGCCAGCCACCCGCCTGCGCAATACTTCTTGAAGACTTCAAGAAAGCACTTCGGGACCCGCACCTGGCCATTCTTGTCAATATGGCACCCCTCCCGATCTGCTTCGGCGTAAGTGGGCAGGATGACGTTCACCGCCATTTTCTCCGCCTCGCCCTGCATCATCAGCACTACATCCCGGGAATAGTCGGCATACAGATCTTTCGTAAAGAGATTCTCGATCCCGATTTGTTCGAAAAGGACAAACTGTTGATCCCGCAAACTCACCAATCCGTTACCCATCGTTGCCTCCTTTTTTTCGCCTTTTCCGAATCTGGTCCAATCAGGTTACCGGCGGAAGCACTTCAGAAAAGGCCGGGGGGAAAGGCATGCTTCTCCGGTGTCGTTTATTGTGTAATGAAAACCCCGCAACACTCTGAACGTAAGTCACATACTGACCGTCGGTCACCAAAAGATATAGAAGTTTGCCCATGCTGTCAAGAATTATTTGCTTCGCCCTCCCTCGATGGTTCAGGCCGGCAGCAGGGAGGTGATGACGATGGCCAGGGAGAGAAGGATCAAGATGCCCACGGTGAGCCAGGTGATTAAATTCATCGTCCGGCCGTTTACATACTCACCCATGATCCGGCGGTCGTTGACGAGGAGCAGCATGAAGATCAGGACAAAAGGCAACAGCAGGCCGTTGATGACCTGGGAATAGTACATGATCCCGATCAGGGGCATGTTGGGGAGAAGGATGATGGCGGCGCCGAGGACGATCATGAGGGAATAGAGGCCATAGAACTGCGGGGCCTCGGTAAACTTGTGATTAAGACTGGACTCCCATCCGAAGGCCTCGCAGATCGTGTAGGCCGTGGACAGCGGCAGGATCGAGGCGGCAAACAGGGAGGCGTTCAGGAGGCCGAAGGCAAAAAGATAAGTACAGTAGGCGCCGGCCAGGGGGGCCAGGGCCTGGGCCGCATCCTTGGCGGTCTCGATCCGGATCCCCTGTTGAAAGAGCGTGACGGCGCAGAGCATGATGATGAAAAAAGCCACGATATTGACCGTCAGGGAACCGACGATGATATCGACCCTGGTATAGGCGTAATCCTCCGCCTTCAGGCCCTTGTCCACCACGGAAGACTGGAGATAGAACTGCATCCACGGGGCGAT
>JAKQIZ010000050.1 GCA_029561465.1 Deltaproteobacteria bacterium
TCGCCGGCATATACGATCCCCCTCTCTCGTTACAATATAATACATTGTAACGATGACAATTGCAAGAGAAATCGTACTTGCTTCTACGCTTTTAAAGACTTACCTCCTTCCATCGTTACATATCTCCGGGAACTCAGGATATAACTTAAAGGAATAATTATTGGAATATCGGAGAATCATGAAAAGAAAAGACCTTCCCCTGATCAAGACGAATCCCTATCTGCAAGATCCATCGGAATGCGATGCCTGGCTGAACCGTGCCGTGATTTCTTCCTCCGCTGTCGAGGGTGCCCGTGCTGCCGCCTGCCGAGCCCTGGGGGTATAGGGAAGCGACGTGGAATCAAGAGAAATCGCACCAGTCCCAAGTCCTCCTGATCAAGCCAACTACTATCCTGCCCGATCGATCTTTCTTGGGGGGTTAGGGGGGGCACAAACTCATTCTGAATATTGTTAGGGCATTTGGGGTGACCGATCACCCCTGTTGCGCCAGCCACTGGCGACCCTTGTCGGTCAAACGATATTTCTGTAGGCGGCTGCTGGGCCTGTCGGGGATGGTCATTTCAATCAGGCCGTCGTCCAAGGCCGGTTTGAGGTAGCGCTCACGGAACGATTTGCGGTCGGAAAGGTGCAGAGCGGATTGCAGCGCCTCCCGGCCCATCTCGCCCTGGATGGCCCCCAGCAGTTCGCCGACTTGGGGGGTGACTTGGGGGGCGATAGCGGCCCGCCTCGTCGAGCAGGCCGGACATCATCAGCCGGTGCGCCTCCAGCAGGTGCTTTTCCGTCTCGGGCTTCCAGACGCCGAACCGGTCGTAGGCGGCCAGGGCGTTTTTCACCTCCTGCACCTCGCGGGGCGGGGCGATAACCCGCTTGCCTTCCAAGAGCGCGGTGATCTGCGCCTCGTTCAGGGTGTTGCCCTCGATGGCCAGCGAGCCGCGAATGGTCCGGATGCGGTTGATGCGCCGCAGACGCAGGGCCCTGGCCTGATCGGTGAGCACGGTCAGCCGCCCCATGCCCTTCGCTGATTGCGGCAACCCGGTTCAGGATCTCCGGGGTAATGGTGTGGGGCGTCTGATAGCTGGATTTCGTCATACCGGCCTCACAGGTACTTTTCCATCCCTGCCTCTTTTCATAAAGCTACTTTGGACCAGGAGCTTACGCACTTTGTCTATCATGCCTCACCGTCTGACTGTCAAACATGATTGGGTTTGATCCCCGGTCCTCTTGACGTTACCAGATTCTTTTTCAGGTGTATAGCAGGGATCAACCGAACTGGTAGCCCATCTGCACCCAATAGAGCCAGTCTTCGACAGCCTGTCTGGTTTGCTCGTCGACCGCAGCGCCCACGGCAAGTTGGGATAGTGGTACCGCCATCCTGCCTTTGCCTCGGCGGATCATGACGAACATCTCTGTTTCGCATGCCTCTTCGGGTGCCATCTTGAGGACTTTGACCTCTTCTTGAAGCCGGAGGGGCGAGGTCGCGCGCTTTGTCCTTCAAAGGGCGGCAAAGGGAAACCGCAGTTGCTCTTCAAGGTAGTAATACCATGACATTGCTTGTTCTTCGGGTCCGTAGGCATCGACGATGATCACCATGGCGATGCGCTCGTCCCGTTCATCATCGGGTTTGGGTTTTTTCTTGGCCGTATCGTATCTTAAAAGAAGCTATGCTGAGCGGACGGACGCCCTCGGCCAGCGCTCAGCTAGTGATCGGCCGCACTATGAGTCGAGGGGTCGGGAAGAATCCTCAGCGCCTCCTTCTTCCTCGGCAATCAGGGAATCGATGATCTTGCGCTTGGCAGTCTCCGGTCCGAACAATTCCCGCAAGGCTTCATAGGCCTCGTAGCCGTTGGGACTCGTGGAATAGTAAAAATCTTTGGCCAGTCCGGTAAAGGTGTCCAGGTTGCACTGCTCCATACAGGCCTGGGTGTAATGGTCGATGAGCAGCCTCAGGCAGTTTTCGAACTCGTGAAAGAAGGCCAGATCGGAAAGGAGATCGATCCTTCCGGGATGGTGCTCCAGGCCATACAGCAGCAGGGCTTTGAGATGCTTGTTGGATGCCTTGTAGTATCTCCTGATCAAGGGATAATTGGGCTTCTCTGCGGCCTTTTCCTCGGAGTAGCCGGCAAAGATCTCCTCGGAGAGGGGCTTCCGGCCTTCAAAATAGGCGACGAGATCCCGCTGGCGTCGGTTTTCCGGCCGGGCGTTCCGTTCTTCCTTTGCTTCGTCCTCGGTATCGTCTTCACAGTATGTAAACCCGAGCTTCTCCATTTCGGCGACGGGATCGCGGGGATGGGCGCGAAAGATCTCCCTTACCTTATCGCGGATGAGCTCGGATTGAAGCCTGTCGTAGTCTGCAAGGACAGGACCATTGTCTTGGGCAACGGGCTTGAATTTTTCGAGATAGATCACGTTATTTGGCTTCTGACCCTGGTCGGAGGGCTTCCCTCCTTGCCGAAACAGTTCCTGGAAAAGGTCTTTCGGAGAACGGTATTTCAGATAGGACATCGGCGTTTCGTTCAGGTAATAAGAAACAGCGAAGGGTGTCTGTTGTCCCTCGCCCAGGCGGATCTTGGACTGGAAAATGAGATCGTTCATGGAGCCCAGTACTCGCCGATCGGTAGTCTTGGCAAAGATGGCATCCTGGACCGGCGAAAGCAAGGTCATGACCGCATTGGGCTGATATCCCTGCCCGGTCAGAAAGTCTTGCAGGCCGTCGCTGAGCGCCTGAGCGAACTGCCTGCCCATTGTGATCCCCCGTCCGAGCATGACCAGGGAGTAGAGAGATGCGGTGTTGGTCGCTAAGATGTAATGCGTTCGCTGTACAGTGAAGAGATGGGCGTGCCAATCCAGCAGGGGATTTCTGCCTTTATCGTAAGGGAGGGCGGGCAGGGGATCGAGCCCGATCTTTTGCGCCAATTTTGCCGTGAGTCGAAGAATCATAAGTGTTTATGTACTCATTCCTGTAATTCTGGAAGTGCTTTCATTGAATTTGATAACCCCATTCACCATAGGCAAACAGGTCCCTTATGCCGCTGCATAGATGCTGCGGCCGGCGCCGTAGTAGGCGTCATAGACGTGCTGGAAGACGGCCGCGGTTTTCTGCTCGAAGAGCTCCGGCGTGTAGGCCCGCGGCAAGCCTTTGTCCAGGAGCTTTTCGATGGTGACGCGCACCTCGGCCCGGGCCTGTTGCCGTTTGCGCCAATCGAGCACCAGCTTTCCCGCCTTCAGCGCGGCCAGCAACTCCCGGTCCGTGGCCTTGACCTTCTCCCGGTCCGCGTCGCTACGCTCCGACCAGGGGTGGCGGAATAAATCGGAATCCCCTGGCGCTTTGCATCGGAACAGGGTGGCGGCTTCCTTCGGAAGCGAGTGGCGGAATCAGCGGAATACCCACCATAGGCGGCAAAAACCCCAACCTGGCAGTTCTCCACTCCAATTGACTCATCTGGCCCGCCATATACTGAACAAAGTTTTCTCGAGGTTCCTCCCGAGCAAAACAATCCGCAAACTGGGCATGAAAACCTCTGAACTCCTCAGTGAACTGGTCAATGTCCTCTTTGCCAACGAACAATTTGGGGATGGGAAAGGTCCCATCCTGAATGCGGTTTTCCGGTACCATTTTCTGACACCTCCCAATGCTTTTATAAAAATGTAGCATAGTCGGAATGTGGTGTCAACTTATAAATAGCTTATGTATCGTTGTGGAACTAAATGGTGTTCTTAAATCCTTAACCAGACAGCCGTTATATTACGTATATAATCCTGAAATGTCCTTGACATTTAGTAAACATGCTTTAATAATTATGCTATTATCCTCGAAAAGGAGGTGTCCATGGCCACAAAATATATCAAAGGAAAGCTCTATAAACTGAAGATCGCCGATCTCCAGCCGGACCCGCAGCAGGCAAGGACATTCATGGACACCGTGGCCTTGAATGAGTTGGCCGCCTCAATCGAGAAATACGGCATCCTGGTTCCCATTCAGTTTTGTTTGAATGAGGAGGGGGGGCTGATGATCGTCTCCGGCCACCGCCGCGTAAAGGCGGCGGCCAAAGCTGGACTGACGGAGATTCACGGCACCTTCACCGAAGGCGATATACGCCTCCAGGGATTTGTCGATAACCTCCAGCGGGAAGGGTTGACCCCCGTCGATGAAGCGGAGCAGATGAAACTGATGATGAAGGAATATGCGTTCAATCAGTATCAACTTGCCGACGCCTTAGGCAAGGATCGGACCACCGTCACCAAGACCCTAAGCATCAACAAGCTCCCCGAGGACATCCGCAGCGCTGCTCGGACGAATCCAAACATCCCCAAGAGCGTCCTTTTGGATGCGGCCCGGATGAGCACGGAGAAGAGCATGCGCCGTAAGTTCCTGAGCTACATGACCCAGGCGGCCAAGGCCGGACAGACCTCCGCTCGGAAGCAGCGGTTGTCCAAGGAGCGCATCCTGATTACGAAGACGGACAATCTGACGGGGGAGCTGGACGGTTTGCCTTGGCGGGAATGGGCGGAGGATGACCGGAACGATCTGGCCAGCGCCTTGGCGGGAATCCGCCGCAAAGCCGACGAGCTGCTGGCCGAAATGGAATGGAACCGCGAGGAGGAGGAGGAAGAGAAACCTTCCGCCAGCGGCATGAACCTCTCCTGAAGGTAAAGTAAGAAGAAACGACATCTCGGCACCTTTTCTCCGGCGGGGTCGGCGACATGCACATGCCGGAACGCGTACCGTGTAACTGTTGGATATTGAACCTAAGGTTTGAAAAGCCGCTCCGGCCCATTTTATCGGATATATTAAAATTATATCAAACAGTTAAGCATGGTGACGCGATCACCTCGGTTGCTAAGAAAAGGAAAGGGTTAAATGGCATTCTACTCCGTAGCTGTTCATTATGCGGCGAAAGCGCTTCATCCTTCGTCACCACGACGCACCCCCAAGTACTTCTCATTCCTCGGGATTCGCGCGCCTTGCCTCTGGATATTTTTACTTCGTCATCAAAATGATGAATTACTATGAAAATAGAGCAAATAACGCAATAATATAAACAAATACATATTGTTATGCTTCGTGGCGCTCCACAGGGCATGCGGGTTTTTTACAAGCCCATCATTAAATGGGTAGACAAGATTCAAGCTACCCGGAGCAGAATAGCCGTACGACATAAACAATGTCATCGCCAAGGGACGATCAACGGGAGAGATGAAGTACATATCGATAATCATGGCGTTTCTTTTGATGGGATGTGTCGGAATCCCTGAAAATGTAAAACCCGTCGAGAATTTCAAGTCGGAGAAATATTTGGGGCGATGGTACGAAATCGCCAGGCTGGATCATTCTTTTGAGCGCGGTTTGACCAGGGTCGCTGCGGACTACAGCCTGCTAGCCAACGGCGGGGTCAGAGTTATAAACCGCGGTTATTCTATCAAGGATAAAACCTGGAAAGAAATTGAAGGTAAGGCCTATTTCGTTGAACGGTCAGATCAAGGATACCTGAAAGTATCTTTTTTTTGTCCTTTTTATGGCTCGTACATCGTATTTGAACTCGACCATGAGCATTATCAATATGCCCTTGTCTGTGGCCCGGATAAATCATATTTGTGGATTCTGGCCAGAGCCCCGGAAATAAACAGGGATACATTGGCGGTCCTCACGGCGAAAGCGGCAAAATTAGGTTTTGACACCGGAAAATTGATATTTGTCGATCACCGCTGATCGCCGGTAATTGTTCATCCCCCACCATATAGTTTTTTTAACTTTTGGAACGGGATTTTTCCTCGAGATGCATCGGCGTATCGTAAAGCATGCGCCGGATGGTTTCACGATGATCGGCCGCCAAGTTGCAGGCCATTTCATCGCCTGCCGTCACCACTTCCGCCAGGGCGACGCCGACTTCAGCTTCTCCGGCGACGACTACCGTTGCGCCCGCCTTTCGAAGCGAGCCCGCTTCCCGCAGATGGGCGCAGCGCACCAGAATCTTCAAATCCGGATTCACCTGGCGGGCATGTTTTACGACTTCAGCGGCATCATCTATATCGGTGCTCAAAATCAGGCTGGTGGCTACGGCAATGCCTGCGTCTTCGAGCGTTCCCGAACGAAGGACGTCACCATACAGGGCATTATGGCCTTCGGCGCGCAATTGGCGAATGGTGTCCAGATTGAGATCGATAACGGTGATTTCCGCGCCACGATCGAGAAGCAGCCTGTGCACGATTTTTCCGACGGGGCCGTAACCGACGAGGATGCATAAGTCGGGATTGAGGGGCTGACGGGGGATTTCCACAACCGGCGTCGTTTTGGTCTTTTTGGCTGTCGAAAAGCGGCGCGCCCAATCATAAATATAAGGATTAAAACCGATGGATATGATGGAAGTAGCCACCAGCGCGTTCCATCCGGATTCATCAAGGAGACCCAGACCAAGGGCAACCGTCCCCAGAATGAAACTGAATTCGCCGACCTGGGAAAAAGCCGCCCCTATGGGAATTGCCGTAGCCGCGGGCTGACCCAACATTCTGACGGTGATCGCTGCGGCCGCCGGTTTGACAATGATGACCACAAACAGCACAGCGGCAATAATATGAGGAACCTGTATCAGGCTTTTCGGATCAAACAGCATGCCGACGGCAATAAAGAAGAGCACGGCAAAAGCATCCCGCATCGGCAACGCGTCGTTGGCTGCCCTGGCGGCGAATTCGGAGCGGCCGACGGCCAGGCCGGCGAGAAATGCACCCAGTTCCATGGAAACCCCGAATACCTTGGCGGCGCCCACGGCGATCCCCACCGCCAGAACTAGCACCGCCAAGGTGAAAAGCTCGCGTGACCGGGTTTTCGCAATGCTTTCCAGCGCCCTGGGAATCGCCCATTTCCCCAGAACGACCACCAGGACCAAGAGCCCCAGAATTTTTATTCCCGCCAGCCCTAGGACCCAGCCGATGTTCAATTCGGCATTTGGGTTTTGCGAAAAAAGAAGGGGCAAAAGGAGCAGCAGCGCTACGGTGAGAATATCTTCCACAACCGTCCAGCCGATGGCAACGTGACCGATTGTGGCGTGCAGATCGTGCCATTTGGCGAGCACCAGCGCCATGACGACGGTGCTTGCCACGGAAATGGCCATCCCCAGAATCAATCCGGATATCCAGCTCCAGCCCATCAGATGCAATATCGAAGCGAGGGCGAGCGTGGAGAGGGTGCTCTGAATCAGCGCGCCCGGAATGGCGAGACGCCAGACGGCAAAGAGCTCCTTTAAATTAAATCGCAACCCTATTCCAAAGAGGAGCAAAATCACTCCGATTTCAGCAAACTGTTCGGCGATCACCCGGTTGACTACTACGCCGGGAGTGAAAGGTCCGACCATAACGCCGGCGATCAGGTAACCGATGATGGGAGATAATTTAAGACGAGTGGCGATATAGCCGAAAACAAGCGCTCCGGCCAGACCAACCGCGAAGGTCATTAGAATGCTCAATTCATCCATATTGTGTGCACCTTTTTTAAATCCGAAGATCTATCTTGGGCAGATGTGGCTTGACTTCTACGTTGATGATCCGCTAATGTATGAAAAAAACATTTAAAGATCAACTCTTTTTTGAAAAGTTCCTGCCTTGACGCTTCATTTGACCGGATCGAAAATCTTTTAACGGAGGAACAGACCATGAAAAGTAGGTTCATCGTACTGATCGATTTCTCGCCTAATTCCGAACAACTGCTGCGGTTTGCCCATGACTGGAGTAAGAGGGTGGGCGCTGAATTGCTCGCGTTCCACAATACCATCGCCCTGTCACCCTTGATGACGCCTTATGAGACAAAAACCACCCTGATCGACCGGGCCAATTACGAGGCCAGGGAACGGCTCGTAAAATTTACGGAAAATGTTCTGCCGCCGGCGACTTCGATTCAACATCTCGTATCCGAGGAAAATATGGTGGCCGTCTTGCGTGAATTACTCAAAAAGCCTTTCAGCCATTTGGTTTTTTTGGGTATCAAGGGGACGGGACTTCTGAAGAAGATCTTTATCGGCAGCCAGGCCGTAAATGTTATCAACGGCATCGACAACCTGATCGTCGCCATGCCGCAACATGCCCCCTGTTGCGCTCCCGATGCGATCCACGTCGCCGTGCAGAAAACCTATCCCCTTAATCTCGTCGAATTGAATGAGATTATCCGCCTCAATGGAGAGGGGGGGTCGAAAATCATATTTTTTTCCGTCGTAACGTCCGAAGACGACCGAGAGGCCACGGAGAGGTATCTCAAAGCGCTGACGCAATTATATTCCGACAAGAAGGAGACGGCTTATGAACTGTATCTGGGAGACAATGCCTGGCGGGACCTCAAAAAGATCATCAAACAGAAACAAAAAGAATTCATTGTGGTGCAAAGAGGATCAAGAATGTTCCTGGACCAGATAACCAGAAAATTCCTCATCAACGATCTGGTTTATGAAGGCCATACGCCCTTGATCATCATGCCTTGACAAACTCAGATGAATCCGCAGGACGCATGCCGTTTTTACCCGCGGGCCAAACGCGAAGAAAGGCAATTTTTATCAGGGCCAGTCAATCCCTTTTCCCCCTCATGTTTTTTATGAACTTTGCGCCGGAATATCAGGCCAATTTTATGTTTCCGGAACCCGGAACGATGATGCGGGACTCTTCCTGGCGTTGCATCTCTTTGGCCTGGGCGATCATCATAGCGACAAAGCTCTCCATGGCCTCGGGGAATTTTTCGGCGGCTTGTGGGAGGTTTTTCGCTTCGATAGGGAAGCGGATGGGCAGGGGACCCTGCTTAGTGATCAACTGGGTATTGCCGATGAACAGTACTTTGCGTTGTTTGTCCGCCTCCCCGTTGGCCTTGACCGGTGTCATCTGATGCAGGGAGCCTACGGTCATATCGGTGAAGATTTCCTCCCGATAGAGATTGTTCTGGTTGATGCGTACCTTTTCCGGTTTTTGATCTGTTGCGGCATCCATAATGCATCCTCTCCTCAAAATTTCATCAGCCGGCATTACCGGCTGTTGTTTGTCTCTGTATCCGCCTCATAGCACAACCTCCCAAGAAAACAAGGACGTTTTTGATATGCCCTTGCAGATGTTCGATAAATATGCTGTGGAGTGACTGGAAGGAACGCTTCGACCAGGATTAAAAAACTACATAAATATTAACTATTTACTTTAATATATTGAGGCAGCATATTGTAATGATTAAGGATTCAATAAAAACGCTTGCAATTTTATGTTTCTTTCACATATAAGCAAACTTCTCCGGTGCCGGGGTCACACAATCCGCGGCCGGAGTTCTGATTTACACTCTTCGCGCACGTCGTTGCGTTAACCCGCCGGTAGAGGGCACAGGAAGGGGAGATCCGCGTCTGCAGCGAGTGACGATCGATCCGGCCCCCCGGTATACGGAACCGGAAAAAGCAGTTTGATCCTTACGTTTGCCAATAAAGGAGCAATTATGTGGAAAAAGGAACAAATCCGCCATGTAATCAAGCGGATGGTCGCTCCGGTCACCATCATGTTCATCCCCCATCACCACGCCAAACATTCCTTTAATCTGAACATCCCATTTTTATTTATCCCCCTGATCTCCATCCTCACCATACTGGGCTTCATCTATGCCGGTTCCATGGTTGGAGACCTGGTCCGTTATCAGGTGATGGAGCGTCAAATGCGCGACTACACCGCGAAGGTCGGTGAATTCAATGCCGCTTTGAGTGCCGTCAAGCAAATGGAGCAGGAACTGAAAACCCTGATGTCCCAGGGCTCCAAGGGAAAGATCCTGGAGAATTACGAATCCGCCGACATGGGCACGGTGGATATGTATCAGATTCAGAAACAGATTGAAATATCGATGGAAACTGTGGCTGGTATCAGGGACTACCTTAGAAACCAGAAGGATCTGTATATGGCAACTCCCCGGGGATTTCCCATAAGCGGAAAGATCACCTCCCTGTTCGGCAGCCGCGCCAATCCCATCACCGGACGGGTGGAATTGCACCGGGGCATCGACATCGCCGCACCGGCGGGGACGACGGTCCAGGCGACTGCCGACGGAGTGGTGAGCTTTTCCGGGTGGAACCGGGGCGGGGGCAATACCGTGGTCGTCGAACACGGTCACGGCTTCTCCACCTGTTACGCCCACAACCGCGCCAATGTAGTACGGGTAGGACAGAGGATCAAGCGGGGGGATGTCGTGGGCTATGTGGGGGCGACGGGAAATGCCACGGGCAATCATCTTCATTACGAGATCTGGCAGGATGGCCGGGTGATCAACCCCCGGCAGAGTCTGGAGGTGGCGCGTGTTCCATAGAAGAGCGGACCGGCTGAAAATGGTCCTGGGGGAAAACGCCCGGATTACCGGCGATGTGGAATCAACTGGAGCGGTCTTCATCGACGGCGCCATCCGGGGCAATGTGGAGGGGGCCAAGGTTATCCTCGGTGAGCACGGTTGCGTGGATGGAGACATCAAGGCCGGGACGATCATCATCGGCGGCACGGTTACGGGACGTCTAGACGGCGCGGAAAAGGTGGAGATCAAGGCCACCGGCCGGGTCGCCGGGGACATCGAGACTAAGGTCCTGGTTATTGCCGCCGGCGGGGTATTCAACGGGACCGTCCAGATGGAAGGCGCGGGGAATTCCTCCGGGGAGTGCGGTGACGGCAAGGTCGTGGAATTTCTCGTCAAGGAACAGCCCTGACCGGCAGTGAAGATCTACGCCGTCGCCGACATCCATGGCCGGAAATCAAGACTGGAACGAATACGGTCGGCGGCAGCCGCCGCGCGTCCCGATCTGGTGGTCATCGCCGGCGACATCACCGGGTTCGGCAACCAGGACGTTTTTCTTGCCGGCCTCGACAGCCTTAACCTTCCGATCCTGGCCGTTCCCGGCAATACGGACAGCGCCGAGCTCGAAAAGGACTTGGAGAAATACCCAAATATCCTCTCCATTCAGCTCCGTAAAGAGGTAATCGATGGGGTGTCCTTCATCGGACTGGGCGGGACCCTGAGCGTACCCTTTCTGGAAAAACTACGTCCTAAAGACAACCGCGGTCTCGATGCCTTAGCGGAGGATCTGGGGGATGAGGACATTCTGGTCACTCATACCCCGCCCTGGGGGATCTTGGACCGGGGATTCGCCTCCCTGCACGGCGGCTCGAGATGGCTCCGGGAGCTGTTGGAAAGGCGGCACCCGCGGCTTCTGATCTGTGGGCATATTCACGAGGACCGGGGCGCCGCCACGGTGGAAAGAACCACTGTGGTCAATTGCAGTATGGGTCGTAAGGGTGCCGGCGCCCTAATCAAAGCCAAAAAAGGCGGCGGCATGGAGATTGCCTTCTTATGATCCCGGCATTGCCTCAGGCCTGGACGTAGCGGCCGTTCAGTTCGACCACCAGGCCCTTCTCCATCAACCTGTCCAGGTGCTTAACGTTCAACGCCCGTTCCCCGAATTCAAAAAAGGCCAGTGGTTCCCGGGGTTTCTTATATATCAGCCACGCGGCGACGATTTCCTGAAGATTGTGGGGACGGGCAAGCAAATTCAAGAGGTTGGCTTCGCGCTGATGGATGATGTCCTCGTATCGGCGCCACCGCTCGTCGGCGTTGTCCGTGAATACGCCGGTGTCATGGCCGGTGATCCACGTACGGGCCGGAATTTCCCGGAGCCGCCGGAGGGAGGAGATGGTCGCTTCGATGCTCGAATTGCGGTCGCCGTACCAGGGGCCGAAGGAAGTCATATCGTAATCCCCCACAAATAGGACCTCCTGTTCCGGGAAGTAGAAGGCGAGATGCCCCGGGGTGTGTCCGGGGGCGCCGATCACCTGAACGGTCGTGGTGGCGAAGGAATGGACATCGCCTTCGGTCAGGTAGGCATCGGCCCGGCGGGGGCGATAGCGGAAGGTTTCCGTGAGTACCTGCCGCCAGTGGTCGCGATGGGGTTCGGACAGATTGTACCAATCGAGAAGGATCTCCAGATCTCCCAGCGGCGGTTCGTCCCGGCGGCAGATCCTCACCGCCGCACCCGGGAAAAGATCCAGATAGGTTATGTGGTCTTCATGCCAGTGGCTCAGCCACACCTCGTTCACCCCTTCTAGGTCGCGGATCTCCAGGAGGCGCTTTTCGTCGGAGGCCGGATCGATAATTATTCCCGGTCCCTGGATATACAGCGAATGACAGTAGGGATAGCGCCCCCGGTTGACGCCGGGGATGAACCAAACCGGCCCGAAATGTATTTCCTCGCAGCCCATAATGGTGGGGAATATAGGCGGAGCTGTGGAGTATGTCAAGGATAATCGGTCGAGACCTACCTATGCTCCGCCGGTCAGGGCCGATTGCATGTGCTTGGCAGCCCTTGATCGAGATGAGGCGCCGGACACACGGTACGAACGGCCAGCACGGCCGCACATGCCGGGTATTTGCTTGACCTTGCCGGTAATATCTCCTATAGTCCGCCCCGCGCTGGGGATCATTACGCAGCGGAATATCCATCAAGGGAGGTATGAGAAGTCAGATGAAGATCATTCTTTTAGGGGCCCCCGGGGCCGGCAAGGGCACCGTGGCAAAACTGCTTTCGGAATACGACGGTTCGGTACAGATATCCACGGGAGACATCCTCCGCAGCGCCGTCAAGACGGGCTCGGAACTGGGAAAGAAGGCCAAGGCCTACATGGATGCCGGCGACCTTGTTCCCGACGAGCTGATCATGGCGCTCATGAGGGAACGGTTGGCGGCGCCGGACTGTCGCCAGGGGTTCATCCTCGACGGTTTTCCCCGGACCATTCCCCAGGCGGATGCCCTGAAGGGCCTGTTGCGGGAATTGCGGATAGAACTGGACTTCGTCGTCAGCCTGGAGGTCCCCCGCGAGGTCATCCTGGATCGCTTGACTACCCGACGCACCTGTTCAAATCCCGATTGCCAGGAGATATACAATATCAAGAGCAATCCTCCCCTTCCGGACGGAAGGTGTAAAAAATGCGGCAGCCTCACCATTCAGCGGGATGACGAAACCGAGGCGGCGATTCAATACCGCTTGGAGACGTACGAGAAAAAGACCTCCCCCCTGATCGAATTCTACCGCACCGAAGGGCTTCTAAGACAGTTTCCCTCAGTGAGCAGCGTGGAAACCGTCGCGGCCGTCAAGCGGCAACTGGGGAAATGATCGATTACGACGGGGAACTCAATGCCGAACAGCGGCGGGTGGTTCTGGAACCCGGGGGGCCGCTGCTGGTCATCGCCGGTGCCGGCAGCGGCAAGACTCGGACCCTGACCTACCGCGTTGCCCGTCTGATCGAGTCGGGATGCCCGCCGGGACGGATCGTCCTGGCCACTTTCACGAACAAGGCGGCGCGGTCCATGATGAGCCGAGCCGCCGATCTGATGTCGACGGAAATCAGCCGTCTGTGGGGTGGTACCTTCCACCATCTGGCCCACCGGGTCCTCCGCGCCCATGCCCACAGGCTCGATTACGAAAACAATTTTGTCATCATCGACGCCGACGATGCCAAACAACTCGTCAACCGCTGCCTGACCGAAAAGTTAAAGAACCTCACCCCCAAATTCCCCCGCAGTGATGTGCTCCGGGACATCATCAGCTTCGCCCGCAATACCGACCGGCGCCTCGAAGAGGTGATTGCGGACCGTTTTCCTTATCTCGAAAGCTGTCTGGAAGGCATCATGACCGTGGCGCGGCACTACGCCGATGAGAAGAAGCGCCTCAACGTCATGGATTTCGACGACCTGCTCATCAACTGGCGCCTGCTGCTTGCGGATCATGAGGACATTCTGGCCGACTACAGCGAACGTTTCCGCCACATCCTGGTGGATGAATATCAGGATACGAACATTATCCAGGCGGACATTACGGACCTTTTGGCGTCTCGGCACCGGAACATCATGGTCGTGGGCGATGACGCTCAGAGCATCTATGCCTTTCGAGGGGCAAATTATGCCAACATAATGAAATTCCCCGATAAATATCTGGATTGTAAGATCTTCAAACTGGAGATGAATTACCGCAGCACCCCGGAGATCCTCCACATGGCCAACCTCAGTATCCGGAACAACGAACGGCAGTTCGAAAAGTCGCTCCGGGCCGTCCGCCCCCGGGGGATCATGCCCGTTTTGGCATCGCCGCGCAATGTCCAGATGCAGGCCGAATTCGTCGCCCAGCGGATCATCGAACTGATCGGCGAGGGATATTCCCCCGGCGAGATCGCGATCCTCTACCGGGCCCATTTCCACTCCCTGGAGCTGCAGATGGAGTTGACCCGCCGGGGCATTCCCTTCACCATCCGTTCCGGGATCCGTTTTTTCGAGCAGGCCCACATAAAAGATGTGACGGCATATATGCGCATCGTCGTGAACCCCGGCGATGAAATGGCCTGGCGGCGGGTCCTCTCCCTCTGCCACCGGATTGGCCGGCAGACGGCGGGCAAGATCTGGAAATGGCTGGCGAATAATAGGGAGCCCCTGGCGATCTTTTTGAGTGACGCGGCACTGGGAAAGGTCGGCGCCGCGGCCCGGCCCGGTCTGGCGGGACTTCAGGAACTGCTGGCGGCGCTCAAGGATGTGGAAGGAGGCGATATGGGGACGATCATCGAGACGATCTTGAGGCGTGGCTATGAGTCATACCTCCAGTCGACATATCCGGACGCGGTCCAGCGTCTGGAGGATCTCGGTCAGTTGGCCGTTTTTGCCACGCGATTTTCCACCCCCGGAGAGTTTTTGCAGGAAATGGCACTCCTTACCGGTATCGGTGAAGAAGGGGAAGGGCTTGCGGACGCGGACGCGGGGGAGGGAAGGGTAATCATGAGTACCATACACCAGGCGAAGGGCCTGGAATGGTCCGTGGTGTTCATCCCCTGGTGCGCCGAGGGCATGATTCCCCTCGGTCGGGCCCTTGCGGACCCGGAGGGGGAAGAGGAGGAGCGGCGGCTTTTCTATGTGGCGGTCACCCGGGCCAAGGACCAGCTCTACCTCTGCTACCCCGCCGTGGAATATCGGCGGGGGATGGGATATGTCGCCGTGAAGAGTTCACGGTTTATCAGTGAGCTGACGCCAACCGTCTCCCCGTCCCGCCGGGGGCGGCCTTACGAACGCTGGCTCGTGGAGGAGGATTATTGATAGCCGCTACAGCCAACGGTCGGTTTTCTGCTTCTCCTCGTACTCCGCCCGCAGGGCGATCTGGGTGGCCTCGGCGATGTCCTCCACCCGTTTGACCCAATCCTCGAACTTAATATCCACCCCAAAAATACCGATCATCTCATCCCGATCATCCATAATCGGTGCCGAGACGGTGATGCACAGGGCGCCGGTCATCTTGGAGATGTAGAAATTGGTGACATGGATCTTCCCCGTCTGCAGAGGCCGGATGAACCACTCCCGGTCGGACTGGTCCGTACCGACGCCGTAGTTCTCGTATTTGGCCCGGTCCTGAATATTGGTGATGTTCTTTGTCGTCTTCCGGCCGTTCATGTCCACGACATAGGCGAATTGGATGGAGGGGTTCTCCTCGATACATTGCTGCATCACCGGTTCTTGTTCCTCCGGTTTCATCGTCTTGATGGCAGGGTGCTCGATGATCTGCTTCACCACCGCCACGGCGGCCTGGGCCGCTCGGTATTTAATCTTGTCCAGCTCCGACATGAAAAGCTCGGGGATGTACTTCCGGACCCGCTTCTCCATCTCTTCGTTGGAGATGCTTGTGACCCTACCGGACTCGTATTCTTCATTTATCCACTTGTGAATCTTCGAGATTCCTGGGTGACGCTTGTCGATCTCCGCTGCGTCATGAAGGCCGAAATGGGAATTGATCCAGAAGGCAATCCCCGCCTTTCCTGACTTGTCGGTGATCATGGGCACGATGGGGCGTTTAAGAAGCTTGGTGGTATCGAAGATATTGTATATTTCCTCACATTTGATCAGCCCGTCCACATGGACTCCCGCCCGGGT
Organism: Deltaproteobacteria bacterium; assembly: GCA_029561465.1. GTDB lineage: Bacteria > Desulfobacterota > Syntrophia > Syntrophales > UBA8958 > UBA8958. The sequence goes on from JAKQIZ010000050.1 coordinate 15,938, forward strand.
GACGTTGAAATCGGCGCCCACAAAGGGATAGTTGGCGGGGATCTTGTGGCCGATTTCCTTTTCGAAATACTGGGCGATATCGGTGATCACCGTGGTGTCGATGCCATGGTCATTTCCCGTCAGGGCAATGTACTCAATGATCAATGCCTCGATGGGTGGGTTGCCGGTCCGCTCCCCCAAACCAAGAAGGGTGGCGTTGGCGGCACTACAGCCATAAAGCCAGGCGGTGGTGGCGTTGATCAAGGCCTTGTGGAAATCGTTATGGCCGTGCCATTCTAGGAGGTGTCCGGGAACGCCGGCATCGTCGATGAATGCCCGGACCAGCTTATCCACACTTCTGGGAAGTGATGCCCCGGGATAAGTCACGCCGTAACCCATGGTGTCGCAGAGCCGGATCTTGATATCGATCTTGCTTTCCTCGCGGAGCTTCATCAACTCGATGGCAAAGGGGATGCAGAAGCCGTAGATGTCGGCCCGGGTAATATCCTCGAAATGGCAGCGGGGGATGATGCCCTCCGCCAGTATGGAACGGACGATATTGAGATAGTCGTCCAAGGCCTGTCGCCTTGTTTTGTTGAGCTTGAGGAAGATATGATAATCGGAAACGGACGTAAGGATTCCCGTTTCCTTGAGTCCGGCCTCCTTTACCAGGCGTACGTCCTCTTTAGCGGCCCGGATCCAGCCCGTTACCTCCGGATAGCGCAGTCCCAGGGAAAGGCACTTATTCACCGCCTCCCGGTCCTTCTTGCTGTACAGGAAAAATTCCGTCTGGCGGATCACCCCGTTTTCACCACCCAGACGGCTCATGAGGATGAAAAGATCGAAGATCTGCTTTACCGTGTAAGGGGGGCGGGCCTGTTGACCGTCCCGGAAGGTGGTGTCGGTGATGAAGATTTCATCGGGCGGCGTGATGTCCATAAGTTTATGATCAAAATCGATCCTGCTGACCTGTTCGTAGGGGAAAACATCTTTTTGCAGATTCGGTTCGGCGATATCCTTCAGTTCATAGCGCCAGAATTTAGTATGCTCGTGGTCCAGGATCTTCTTGTTCTTATTCCATTTAGCCATGTCGGGAATGCTCCTGAAAACAAGAAAGGGCGCCTGAGATTTCACGCGCCCTCTCAGATTAACTATGATAATGCTTTTTAATTCACCGGGGGTCTGCTGTCTTTCGACGGCTTGTATGGTTTTTTAGCTCCGGCCTGCTTACGTGCCTTCTCTACATCTTTCATGGTAAGCCCAGAGCGGGGGATCTTCAGCTTCTGGCCCGGATAAATGAGGTTTGCTTTTTTGATCTGGTCTTTGTTGGCCTGGTAAATAATCGGCCAGAGGTAAGGATCGTCGTAAATATCCTTGTATTTGGAGATCCACCAGAGGCTCTCGCCCTTCTTCACCACATATTCCGTGACCAGACCGGCTTCCTTTGCCTCAGGTTTGGCTTCAGTAGTCGCTGGCGCCGCGGCCACTGTCTTCGTTTCGGAAACCACCTGCTGATCGCCGGGAGCCGCGGTGGGTCCGGCGGTTACCGCCTTTTTCGCGCAACCGGCAAAGGAAAGGACCATCATCGCCGCCGCCACAATACCGCATACAAACATCCAGTGCCTTTTGTATTGCATTTTAAAACCTCCTTATTGAAAAATATGATTTTTGACTACTCGATAACCTCTATAAACATGACCAGCGTTTGTCAATAAAAAAAATCCCTATTGAACGATTTTCAAAGACAGTTCCATGAGCTGCTCGATGCTCACCTGGGAAGGGGCGTCCGTGAGTAGGCAGGATGCCTTCTGGGTCTTAGGGAAGGCGATGACATCCCGGATGGAATCGGCCCCGGTCATGAGCATGATCAGGCGGTCGAAACCAAAGGCGATTCCACCGTGAGGCGGCGTTCCAAATTCGAGGGCATCCAGAAGAAACCCGAATTTATTGCGTATTTCCTCCTGTTCAAGGCCCAGGGCGGCAAAGACGGCGGCCTGGACATCCTTTTTGTGGATGCGGATGCTGCCGCCGCCGATTTCGGAACCGTTCAGGACGAGATCATAGGCCCGGGCTCGGACCCGGCCCGGATCGCTCTGCAGGTACACGTGATCTTCCAAAATCGGAGCGGTGAAGGGATGATGGGTGGAGGTGAACCTCTTTTCCGTGTCGCTGTACTCCATGAGAGGGAATTCGGTTATCCAGGTAAAGGCAAAGGCCTTGGGGTCGATGAGATTGAGCTTCCTAGCCAGATGGAGGCGGAGATTGCCTAGGGCGTCATTGACCACCCCCGGGGTGTCGGCGATAACCAGGAGTAGGTCGTCGCTTTTGGCCTCCAGCCGAGTTTCGATATCCCGGATCTCAACAGGTTTGAGGAATTTGGCGATAGGGGAAGTCCATCTGTCGGCGTTGATGCGGGCCCAGGCAAGGCCCCCGGCCCCATAATCGGCTACGTAATCCTGCAACTGGTCGATGTCCTTTCGGGAGAGCTGGCGTCGATCCTCGACCCTGATGGCCTTGATGGCGCCCCCGGAGGCGGCTACCTCCTGAAAGAGGTTGAAATCGGCATGACGGAGGATATCCGTCAGGTCCATGATTTCCATTCCGAAGCGGGTATCGGGGTTGTCCCGGCCGTATCTCTCCATGGCCTGGCGATAGGACAACCGGGGAAGCGGCAGGGCGATTTCGATTCCTAGGCAGGAACGGAAGAGATGGGCGACAAAGCCTTCCATAATCTTCATCAGGTCGTTTTCGTCGATGAAGGACATCTCGATGTCGATCTGGGTGAATTCCGGCTGTCGGTCCGCACGCAGATCTTCGTCTCGGAAGCACTTGACGATCTGATAGTAGCGGTCGAATCCGGATACCATGAGTAACTGCTTGAAGATCTGCGGAGATTGGGGCAGGGCGAAAAAGGTTCCCGGATTCACCCGACTCGGGACCAGGTAGTCCCGGGCCCCCTCTGGGGTGCTTTTCGTAAGCACCGGGGTTTCCACTTCGATGAATCCCTCCCGTTGGAAATACTCCCGGGTGGAGGCGGCGGCTTTGCTTCTCAGGATCAGTTTCTGTTGGATGTCTTTCCGGCGCAGGTCTAGATAACGATATTTCAGGCGTACGTTTTCCGATATCTCGGCGGCGGGGGCGTCGATGAGAAAGGGCGGGGTGCGTGACTCGTTCAGAATCTCCAGCTCGTCGATCATCACTTCGATCTTTCCTGTCTTCAACTCCGGATTTTCCATCTCCGGGGGCCGCAGGCAGACCTTTCCCCGCACGGCAAGGACGTATTCACTTCTGATTCGGTGGGCTTCCTGGTGGGAGTCGGCTTCGTATTCGGGATTGAAAACTATTTGCACGAGGCCCTCCCGGTCTCGTAAATCGACGAATATCACCCCGCCGTGGTCTCGGCGCCGATGAGTCCAGCCCATTAGCACCACTTCCTGGCCTGCTTCGGAAACCGTCAGTGCCCCACAATAGTGGGTGCGTTTGTATTTGGTAATGAAAGCTGACAATGTAAACCTCTTCTCTCCAAGTTTTCGTTTTCAAACGAGCATGTCTATCCAGGCGAACGAATCGCCGAGGCTGACCCGTACCTGCTCTCCCGTTACCATATCTCTCATCTCCGCCTGCTGCGCCTCGATTTCACGGTCGCCGATGATCAGAACGCGCCGGCATTTCAGTTTGTCCGCCCTTTTCATCTGGCTTTTCAAACCCCGGGACTGGTAGTCCATTTCCACCTTCCGCCCCCGGAGGCGCAAATTATTGCACAGGCGATAGGCAAATTGCTCTGCCGAAACGCCCAGGGCGGCGATAAAAAGGTCAGGCAGCCGGGAAGGGGGGGGGGCGGACGTATCGGCGGTCAGGGCGAGGAGCCGCTCGAAGCCGATGGCAAAACCGATCCCCGGGATGTCCGGTCCGCCGAGGTCGCGGATGAGGCCGTCATATCGGCCGCCACCGGCCACGGCATTCTGGGCGCCTAGAAATTCCGTGGTGATTTCGAAGGCGGTTCGGGTGTAGTAATCCAGACCCCGCACCATCCGGGGATTGACGGTATAAGCGATGTCGAAGATGGCGAGGGAAGAAAGTACCTGCGCGAAATGATCCTTGCATTCCTCGCAGAGAAAATCCGTGATGCTTGGCGCCTTGGTGATGATCTCCCGGCAGGCCTCAATTTTGCAGTCGAAGACCCGCAGGGGATTGGTGCCGAGACGGCGGCGGCAATCATCGCAGAGATCCGCCTCTTTTCCCGCCAGAAAACTTTGGACGGAGGTGCGATAGGCGGGACGGCAGGCCGGGCAGCCGAGAGAGTTCACCTCGAGATGCGGTGATTCCATACCGACAGATTGGAGAAAATGTAGGAGCATAAGGATGACTTCCGCGTCGATGCGGGGGTCCTCATGGCCGAGAATTTCGACATCGATCTGATGGAACTGGCGGTATCGTCCTTTCTGGGGACGTTCGCGTCGGAACATGGGACCGATGGTGTAGAGCTTGGCGATCGGATCGGTGGCGTGGAGGTGATGTTCGAGGTAGGCCCTGATAATCGAAGCCGTAGCCTCCGGCCTGAGCGTCAGGCATTCATCGCCCCGATCCCGAAAGGTGTACATCTCCTTTTCCACGATATCCGTGGCTTCCCCAATCCCCCGGGTGAAGAGATCTGTCTTTTCCAAAACGGGGACGCGGATCTCGCGGCAACCGAAGGCGGTGAAAATTCTCCTTGCTTGATCTTCCACATATTGCCATCTGCCCGTTTCCTCGGGGAGGATATCCTTAAAACCTTTTACAGCGGTAATGAGTTCCATAGACTTTCGATTCAGGTGACGAATTTCATAAAAAGGTACTAACTATCACATTACCGGGGTAATGGCAATGGGAATGATGTCAGGAAAAGGTGGCTGGGTAAATAAGACGAAAAGGTGCCGGCAATCTTCCTTTCCGTCCCGAATGCGGCGGTGGGTAAGGTTCCGTTTTCAACTTCCGTTTGCTTTCCGGAGAAAGCTGCCGGGGTAGCGGCGATCCAGGCCTTCTGTTCGCAAAAAACGCCTGCCTTCTTCAAGGCTGGCAAATTCTCCGACCAAGACCCGATTCCAGACGCCTTTACCTTTTATTGACACCTCTTCTATACTTACATGCCGATATTTATTCTTCAACCGGCCGATCTCGGCGGCGGCGCTACCGGTGTCAGGAAAGGCGGCAATCTGAATCCGGTAGGTTTTCTGCCCGGGGGATGACTTTTCTGCGGGTATTTCTTTTTTATCTTTTATTGGTGAGGTGGTTGACGACACAGGAGCGGTAATCTTCATTTCCATTAATTGGGAGGGAGGAGAGGGCGACTCTTCAGTAGCGGGAGCCGGAATAGGCGGATTCGCCGTTACTTCAGGCAAAGGGGGACGGCGCCACCCTGTACCGTCATGATAAGCGACATCACCGGTAAGTCTATGGATGCGCAGGGGGAAGATACGTTGGGAAACCGTCAGCGTATCGTAGTGATAAAGCTCAGGCCAAAAAAATGCAACGGCTGCAATTAACAGCGTCGGAACACCGATGAAAAAAAACCAGATTCCCCATCGTCCGGAATGCTTGTCGGTCGAGACAACGTCCTCGGCGTGGGGAGTGGCCATGATTTCCTTTTGATCCGAAACCTCCGGCTTATCGATAAGATTCGGGGCTGGGGCGGCTTCGGCAATTGGCGGCATCTCTTTATGACGCAGAGCATGAAACTTGATGAGATTTTCATAGGCCTGTTCAACTTCCCGGCGTTTATATGCCGCCTTTTCATCCCAGAAAGGGACTTGCGGGTAACGGCCCTCCCGCCAGGCTTCGTTCAATTTCTCATATGCCGTTTGGATCTCCTCCCGCGAGGCGCCGGGAGCAATCTGGAGAATGTTGTAGGCGGCATGGAAATCGATTACGTTATCAGGGGGAAGATCCGGATCATCGAGAGCGGCAACCTTATGATAGAGGGTTTCCAACTCCCTGATGAGATTGTCGTTGCCTTCGGGAACATCCGTTTCTCTTCCTGGCCTTTCTTCCTCAGTCAAGGCGAACCTCCCTGTTCGGTTTGCAGTTTTTTTATATAACCTTTGATTATCCCCTCGGGATCACAATGAATGATCTGGGCGTATATTCTCAAGAAACCTTTCAAGTATGCAAGAGGCGGCAGTAAATGGTATTGGTCGCCCTCCAGGGCCTCCAGCATGGACATCTTGATCTTACTTTGAATAGCGATTTCTTCCAGAGCAACCCCTGCCTGTAACCGCCAGTTTTGGAGATCCAGGCCGGAGATGGCTTCTTTTTGCTGGAGATCACATATGCTGACCGGATTCGGGGTGGATCTTGTTTCCGGGGCGACCAAATCTGTCTCGTCGGCCGGTACGGAATCGGTTTCGATACTATTCATATATGTTGTATCTTCGCCGACATCATCGGGATGAGGCAGTCGAATCAGTTTGCGGCCTCGAGCCGAAGTATCTCGTGTGAATGGATACAGGGGCGCAGGTTCCCGGACCCGATCCTGATAACACATCTTTTCATTCAAAAGTCCCTGAGCGATAAGCCTCTGATCATAATTCCGGCGCGATCTCTCATCAATCAGGACCAGATATGCTTTTTCCAGTTCCGTCAAAAGTTCCTGCCTTTCTTCTTCACGGAAAAAGGAATAGGAGGCAAGAGACTCATGGGCGTAGAGCTCATGGATCTCCTGGTAGGCCCGGCGGATCTCGTAAGGAGAGGCATCAGGGTTGACTTCGAGGATTTCATAAAGAGTATGGCCGCGAAAGCTGTTCATTTCGTTAACTCAGTGCTTAGAAATCACTCATACTACCGGACAGGTCGCATTTGCCTCCCACGACGGAAGACGAAAGCAGGTTGCGTAGGCATTGCCTTAGGTCATGGACCGTCTGCGTAAAGGGATAAAGGTCGATGAAAAGGCTGGTTTTGCAGACGGCGTTGTGAACTCTATCGTCGAAAGCGACATTGCCGAGAAAAACTATTTTCAGATTTAAATGGCGGGAAATGATCTTGCAGATCATTGTGCCGATATGAGGATTATCCTGTTTACGATGTTGATTGACAATGAGTTTGAACTGAAAGGATTCCAGCTCACCGGCCAACAGTTCTCCCCGTTCCGGATCCAATTCCCTGATGACGGCGAGTAGGAGGTCTGGATTAGTGACCTTGGCCATGGGATTTCTCTCCTCTGCTTCTCGGGCCAGTTTCTGAAAATGATGGGTGTCCAAAGCTTTTCGAATCTTCCGGAAATAAACGGATCTGATGAGGCGATAGATATTCTCTATGGCCGTGGGTTCCGGGGTGGTTACAAAGATCCCATGATCTGATATCATGAAGAAATCCAGGGTGTTGAAGGACGTACCGGCACCTAGATCAAGGAGAATGTAGTCGTAGGGCAGCTTGACGATATGACGGAGAACCTTCATCTTCTGCTCATGAGCGAGGTTGGCGATGTCGAGGTTGTTCATGGCGCCGCTGATCATAAACAGCAATGGCGTGGGAGTGGCGATGATGGTGTCTGCCAGGTTAGAAACCCGTTTGTTGATAAAGTCGGAGAGGCTCAAACGGGGGTGGGTAACGCCGATGATGGTATGCAGGTTGGCAGCTCCCAGATCGACGTCGATCACCAGGGTCCGAAAGCCCTCCCGGGCCAGCAGCACCGCCAGCGATCCAGAGAGAAAGCTCTTGCCGGAACCTCCCTTGCCTCCACCGATGGGTAGAATGATCGCCATTAATAATCCTACCTTGAATGACGCCTCTAAGGATCTTGATGGGGCAAAATCCCGGAGCGTTGCTTCTTCATGCCCGCTGGCCAGCGGCGGGCCGATAAGATGCGTATAAGAATCATGTGATATTGATTACGCATCATGAATTATTGATTAATTAACCTTTGATGTCAAGTATTTATTGGGACTGCCAACGAAGATTTCAATTTTTTGGGGCGAGGGGGATCCACCCTCCGATGTCAAGGAGGGGAAAATAAATAGTGCCTGACCGTCTGTTGCAGCCCGAATCATTCCCTGTAAGTCGGTACGATAAATCTTCGCACCGGCCTTTCGGAGCCGCGTGAGGACTTCGGGATGGGGGAGGAGAAAAGGATTATCATACCCTGCCGAGATGATTGCCGCCGCCGGTTTAACCGCTTCGAGAAAGCCTGCGGTGGTAGAAGTTCTGCCGCCATGATGGGGCACAAAGAGCAGGGAGCTTAAAATGCGCCCCCGACGGGAGACGATGGCTTCCTCGGTGGCTCCGGAAATATCACCCGTGAAAAGGAAGGAGACGCCGCCGAAGGTCATCCTCATTGCCAGCGACCGATCATTGGTCTCCACATAACTGCTCTCGGTTTCTTCATCGGTCCCTGAGCATTCGGGATTGAGAAATTCAATGCGGACATCATTTATAATGATAGGATCGTCTTGTGATGACCGGCGGTGATGGGGGATGCCCCGGTCCTGGATTATCTTTAATAGTTCTCCATATTCTTTGCTGTTTCTCTTTTCGCCGGTACTCCATACCTCGCGCACGGAAAAATTATTTAGAATGAAATGCAGCCCCTGGAGGTGATCGGGGTGGGGATGGGTCAAAACGACGATGTCAATGGCGTCGATCCGTTCCCGCCACAAGTAGGGGGCGACGATGTATTTCCCAACATCGAAGATGCTGTTCGGAAAACCGCCGCCGTCGATGAGCATGATCTTGTCGGCGGGGAAACGAACCAGGGTCGAACTTCCCTGGCCGACATCGATAGCAGCGGCGGAGAACACACCATGATTCCTTCCTGTTTCATGAAGTAGGATTCCGTTTACCACAAAGAACAGTACGGTGGCGGCCAGGGTGTAATGGACCCACAAGGGTGGTTTGGCGGCGGTTGCAGCCTTGGCGGGATCGGGCGACGCTGACTGAGGCAGCAGCCGCACAACCGCGTAAATCAACAGATAAAATACGGCGATTTCCAGGATGCTCGGCGTGGTCAAATAGCGGGAAGACCAGGGAAGGGAGGCGAAGAAGTCGTTGACAGTTAGGGAGTTCATCACCAGCACCCCAGCCAGGTCTAGGCAAATTTTGGCTAATGTTGAAGACCAGGGAAGAAAGAACACCGCGGCCAGGGAGGCGGGAACGGCGAGGATGCCCAGGATGGGCACAAGGATGATATTGGCAGGAAAGGCAACGAGGGAAATGCGATTGAAATATAAGGCAATCAAGGGCAACGTCCCCAGCATGGCGCTAAGGGATACGATCATAAACAGGGCGGTCTGGTAGCGGAGTCTTCCTATGAGATGGGCGAGGAGGGATGATGTTGAGCGATTCGATACCATCTTGGGTACAAAGGCGGTCAGGCGGGGGGTGATGAAGAGGATCGCCGCCACCGCCGCAAAAGAAAGTTGAAAGGAGATATCGAACAGGGCCGGGGGATAGGGGACTAGGATGAACAGGGCCGCCATGGCCAGGGTATTGTAGAGATCACGGTTTCTGGCGATGAGCAGGGCGATCATGAAGGCCAGGATCATAAGGGTGGCGCGCCATACCGACATCCCGGCGCCAGCAATGAATGTGTAGAGGATCACTGGCGGGATGGCGGCTAAAACCGACAGCTTGTGCATCTCGAAGCGCAGGAGGAGATAGGGAAAGCGCCGTAGCAGTGAACGGACGAGAAAGATGGAAAAGAAGGCGACCAGTCCCATATTGAATCCCGAAATGGCGATAATGTGGGAGGTGCCGGTCTTGCTGAAGGCGTCCCGGATTTCCCGAGGTATCTCCTGCTGATCGCCGAGGATGCAGGCCTTGACGATCTCCCGTTCCGGAAAAGGGGCGTGTAAATCCACGAAGCTGCGTATCTGGGCGCGGACCCCTTCCAGTCGCTGCCGGAGTGGATTGCCCAAACCCTTTCGCAGTAAAATGATGCGGGAATCATCGGGAATGAAGCCTCGCACCAGAATCCCCTGAAATTTGAGATGGCGTTCATAATCGAAGCCGCCGGGGTTATGGAAGTTCCGCACCCGGCGCAACCGGGTCCGGGCGCTGACAGCGTCACCATAGGCGAAGGTCCGCCGGCCTTGGTAACTAATAAGGATCTTTCCGTGGCAGGGGTGTTCGGCGCCAGTGCCTTCAGTCATCTTCAGGGCTTTAACGGTGAGATCGGTCTTCTCCGGAAAATGTTGCGGCGCCTCGCTGACCAGCCCTGTGATCGTCACCGGCTCAGATTTCAGCAGATTGACAATATGGTCTCCGGCCGGTTCTCGGTAAAGATATAGATTCATCTGGAGCCACCCTAAAACGAAAAAAGCCCCGGCAAGGAAAAATGAGGCGGCTTTGGATCTTCTTCGGATGATGCAAACCAAAAGAAACAGACAAGCGGCAAGGAGGGCGGTCAGGAGGGGCGCCGTCGCCACTTCATAAACGGATGAACAGGCGATGCCGGCCATGAGGGCCAGGGTGGGAGCCGCAAGGGGACGCCCCATATCATGTCTCCGGAAGAAGTTTCCCTTGCATATGCAGGAAAATTCACTATGATGCAAGCCGCCTTTATAATCACTTATGAAGGGGGGAACATGACAACAAATGACGAAAGACGCTGGCTGAGATATTACGGCGCCGTGCCTCCCTCCCTGGACTACCCGCGGGCGACGATGTACGAGGCCTTGATGAGATCGGCGGAGCGCAATCCCGAGGCGATCGCCTATGATTTCATGGGCCGCACCTCCACTTACCGCGACTTTACCGCCGAAATCGATCGATGTGCCCGGGCACTGTATGCGCTGGGATTGAAGAAAGGGGACCGGATTACGATTTCCATGCCCACCACCCCTCAGGGTATCATCTGCTTTTATGCCGCCAACAAGATCGGCGCCGTGGCCAGTATGATTCATCCCCTTTCCACCGCCCAGGAGATTGCCTTTTATCTCCGGATCAGCAGGAGCCGTTTCGCTCTTACCATCGACGCCTTTTACGGGAAGTTCCGGGAGGTACGGGACGATACACCGCTGGAGGTCCTCATCCTCACAAAAATTTCCGATTATCTCGATTTGTTCAAAAAGATCGGTTTTTACCTGGCCAAGGGCCGGAAGATCCCCCCAGTGCCGGCAGACCCGCAAGTACGATGGTGGCGGGAGATCATGGCGGCATCCTATCCGCCTGTCCCTGAAGTGGCCATGGACACGGAAGATCTGGCGGTAATCCTCTACAGCGGCGGGACTACGGGGACCCCTAAGGGGATCATGCTGTCCAATATGAATTTCATCAGCGAGGGGATGCAGGTGTCGACTTGGGGTAATCTGTCGAAACAGGATACCATTTTGGCCATTCTTCCCATTTTTCACGGCTTCGGATTGGGGGTCTGTGTAAACGCCGCGTTCATGGGTGGCGGCAAGAGCATTTTGGTGCCGCAGTTCACGCCGGAAATCGTCGCCAAGCTGATAAGGACGAAACGCCCTACATTTGTAGTGGGTGTCCCCACACTCTTCGAGGCCTTATGTCGTAATCCGGTGTTTCAAAACGCTGATTTGAGCTGTCTCAAGGCGACCTTCAGCGGTGCCGACACCCTGCCCAGACCGGTCAAGGAGAACTTCGAGGCCCTGGTAAAAAGGCAGGGTGGAAAGGTGAAACTCCTGGAAGGCTACGGCCTCACGGAAGCGGTCACGGCCATTATGGCCACCCCTTTGCAGGAATACCGGGAAGGCAGCATCGGGGTTCCTTTTCCCGATATGCTGGCGAAGATCGTCGCCATCGACACCACGGAGGAAGCGCCAGTGGGAGCCGAAGGTGAGCTCTGCCTTCATGGACCGGCGGTAATGATGGGCTATCTCGACCAGCCGGAAGAGACGGCCAGGACCCTGAGGAAGCATCCCGACGGGCGGGTGTGGCTCCATACCGGTGATATCGCCTCCATGGACCAGGATGGTTTCTTCTATTTCAAACTGCGCCTCAAACGGATGATCAAATCTTCCGGCATGAATGTCTATCCGGTCCAGGTGGAGGATATCCTCTACCGCCATCCCGAGGTTAAGGACGCCTGTGTCATCGGCGTACCCGACGAGGGGCAGGTGCAGCGGGTCAAGGCCTTCGTGGTTCTGAAGGACATGAACAAAGCCGGCGAAGCAATGGAAGAGGAACTAATCCGCCATTGCCGGGAACAGCTCATCAAGTGGAGCTGCCCCCGGGAAATCGAATTCCGGGAAATCCTCCCCTGCACCTTGGTGGGGAAGATCGCTTACAACGCTCTGGAACAGGAAGAAATCGCCAAACTCAAGGCGGCGGGGAAATACGCCGGAAAGTAGGCTTATGTCAAACCGGTCAGAACCGGGAATGAATTATGATGCCCATATAAAGAACAATTCTAAACAATCAAGCCCTGTAATAAAAGTGTGCATAAACGGAAAGGGACTTGTTAATATTAATCACTTCATAAAAAATTGGGAAAGGACATTTGTGCTGCCGGCAATTATCAATTATCAATGATCGTTGTTTGCCGGTTCAGGAGCGGAAGATGGAAGAGGCAATAAAGTACATGGCGGAAATTACGGCGGCCCCCTTAATGTACGGCCGCCGCATTCAGAAGGAAACCGGCAGAAGGGTCGTCGGCTATGTGTGCAGCTATACCCCGGAGGAGATTATCATCGCCGCCGGCGCCCACCCCCTGCGCCTGTTCGGCCCGATGGGGGAGTTGGAATGTGTGGACACCCACCTACAATCCTACTGTTGTTCGGTGGTGCGGGGCATTCTCGAGACCGGTCTCAAAGGCGATGCGGATTTCCTCACCGGAATGGTCTTTCCTCATACCTGCGATTCCATCCAGCGCCTTTCCGATCTCTGGCGGATAAATGTCACCCATGGTTTTCACCTCGATCTCGTCCTGCCGGTGAAGTTAAATACCGACAGCGCCAGGAAATATTATCTCGACGTGCTCCGACGGTTCCGGATGGAGTTGGGAAAGAAGCTCGGGGTGGATATCGGCGACGAAGCCCTGAGGAAGGCCTATGAAACGCTTCGGGAGATTCGCCGTCTCCTGGCCGGGATTTATGAACTGCGCAGCGCCAATCCGACCCTGCTGTCCGGCGATGATCTCCTGACCATAGTCAAGGCCGCCATGATCATGGACCGCCGTGAGGCAAGTGATCTTTTACAGCGTGTCGCCACCGGGCTGAAAGCGAAAATTGAAGCACATAAATCGCTGCCGGAATCCGTAAATTCTTCTCCGCCCCAGGAAAAGGAAATCAAGCGGCTCGTCTTGGCGGGGGGCATATGCAATCACCCGCGCCTCCACGGCATGATCGAGGCGGCTGGCGGCGCCGTGGTATGGGACGATATGTGCACGGGGGCGCGTTATTTTCAAACCGCCGGTCCCGGCATCGAAAGTGATGGGTCAACAGCAGCCGGTAAGGGCGATACCATGGCGGCCATCGCAGAGCGTTATCTCAATCGGGAGGTTTGTCCCGCCAAACACAATGGCTTGACCAGCCGTGCGGAGGCGATCATTTCCTTGGTCAGAGAAAAGCAGGCCCGCGGCGTGATCTTGCTGCATCTGAAATTCTGCGATCCTCATGCCTTCGATTACCCCTACCTGAAGAACGCCCTGGATCGGGAAAATATACCCCATCTCATGCTGGAGATCGAGGACCCTCTCCCGGCGGAAGGACAATTGCGCACCAGATTCGAAGCCTTTTTGGAAATGTTCTAAACAGGAGTGATTAATGGCCACAAACATCGACAAGGAAAAACGAAAAATTAAATCCGTCAAGAAAATGAAGGAAATAATGACATTATATTATATCGATGCCAAGACGGCCGCTGATAACGGCAAAAAGGTCGCCTGGATTACCAGCGGCGGTCCGGTGGAACCTCTGATTGCCATGGATATCATCCCGGTGTATCCGGAAAACCACGGGGCGATGATCGGAGCCGCCAAAATGGGCGTCGATCTCTGCGAAAAGGCGGAAGCCATGGGTTACGCCGGTGATCTTTGTTCCTACGCCCGCTCCGATATCTCTTGCGCCACGGTGAACGGCGGTCCCATTGGGGGGCTCCCCAGGCCGGACCTGCTGGTCTGCGGCAACAACATCTGCGGCACCGTGCTGAAATGGTATGAAATCCAGGCCCGCTATTTCGATGTTCCGCTGTTTATCTTCGACACGCCGTTCTGCCACACCGCTTTCCACCCCGAGATGCGCCGTTATGTTCGCACGCAGATCGATGAATATATAGTCTTTCTGGAATCGGCAACGGGAAAGAAGCTCGATCGGGACCGGATGGTCGAGGTTGGGCGCCTCTCCGTGGAGGGACAGCGCCTGTGGCAGGCCGTACTTGATACGACGATCAACAAGCCCGCACCCATGAGCGCTTTCGACGCCTTCTTCCACCTGGCCCTCATCGTTACTCTTCGTGGGACCCGGCAGGCCGTGGATTATTACCAGGAATTGCTGGCGGAGATGAACCAGCGGGTCCGTGACGGGATCGGCGCCGTTCCCCGTGAGAGTTACCGACTGCTGTGGGACAACCTTCCCATCTGGTACCGGACCAAGTGGCTGTCAGACAAGTTCGCCGCCCATGACGCCTGCCTGGTGGCCGACACCTACACCTCCGCCTGGTGCGGCTCACTCCGCTATATGGATGAAAATGATTTCCTAACCTCCATGGCCGAGGGGTATACCCGGATCTATCTGAATATCGGCGTCGACGAGATGGCGCGAATGGTAGGTGAAATGGTGGACAAGTACGATGTGGATGGCCTTGTAATGCACTCCAACCGGAGCTGCAAGCCATACTCCTTCGGGCAGTACGACATCAGGAAGATCGTGGAAGACGGCAAAGGCATCCCTTCTTTGATTATTGAAGCGGATATGTGCGATGAACGCAATTTTTCCGAAAGCCAGATCGAGATGCGCATTGAGGCCTTCATTGAGATGCTCAAGCAGAAAGACGGGCAATAAACCAATCTGAGTGTTGGAGAAAGGTGACGGACGACTACTGAAAAAAGAAAAGCTTCGAAATATCGCCATCATTTCCCATGTTGACCATGGCAAGACAACCCTCGTAGATGCCATGCTGAGGCGAACCGGCGCCTTCAGGGAGCATCAGGCAATAGAGGACCGGGTGATGGATTCCCTCGATCTCGAGCGGGAGCGGGGGATAACAATCATGGCCAAGAATACCGCCATCCGATATGGCAAGGTAAAGATCAATATCGTCGATACCCCGGGACACGCTGACTTCGGCGGCGAGGTGGAACGGAGCCTCAATATGGTGGACGGAGCCATTCTCCTCGTGGATGCCAGCGAAGGGCCCCTGCCGCAGACCCGTTTTGTCCTCAAAAAGGCCCTGGAACGGCGCATGCCCATAATCCTCGTTATCAACAAGATCGACCGGAGCGATGCCAGAATCGAAGAGGTCATCAACGAGGTATACGATCTGTTCATCGATCTTGACGCCACGGAAGAGCAAATAGAGTTTCCCATTCTTTTCACCCAGGCCAAGCGGGGCGTTGCTCACCGAAAAATGGGCGACGAGGCCGCGGATTTAGGGGCGTTGTTTGAGACGATCCTGACTGCCATTCCCGGTCCCGATGGTGATGACGAGGCACCGCCCCAGTTTTTGATCACCAATCTCGACTATGATCCCTATGTCGGCCAGATCGCCATAGGCCGCCTTATGAACGGTACCCTAGAGATGAACCGTTCCTACAGCCTTAGTGGAGAAAACGTGGTTGTGTCGGGCGTCGGATTTTCCGCCCTCTACACGTTTTCCGGTCTGAAGAAGATCGCCGTGGAGAAGGTAGAATCCGGGGATATCGTCGCCTTCGCAGGGGTGGAAAAAATCAGTATCGGCGACACCGTCTCGGCGCTG
The DNA here is from genome assembly GCA_029561465.1 of Deltaproteobacteria bacterium. Classification (GTDB taxonomy): domain Bacteria; phylum Desulfobacterota; class Syntrophia; order Syntrophales; family UBA8958; genus UBA8958. The sequence continues at coordinate 31,757 of JAKQIZ010000050.1, forward strand.
GACAATCCTCGCCCCCTGCCGAGAATAAAAGTCGACGAACCGACGGTATCCATGATCTTTTATGTCAATAATGGTCCGTTGGCCGGACGGGAAGGAAAATATCTCACCTCCCGGCACCTAAGGGAGCGGCTGGAACGGGAAAGTCTCCGGAACGTAGCCCTCCGGGTGATACCGACGGAACGTGCGGACGCCTTTGAGGTTTGCGGACGCGGGGAACTGCAGATGGCGATCCTCATTGAGACCATGCGCCGGGAGGGTTACGAATTCATGGTCAGTAAACCCCGGGTGATCACCAAGGAAGAAGGTGGCCGGGTTCTGGAGCCGGTGGAAAGGGTCTTTCTCGATATTCCGGAGGAATTCGTCGGCGTGGTCACGGAGAAGCTGTCCATCCGAAAGGGCCGCATGGCCAATCTGGTCAACAAGGGTCGCGGTCGGGTGAACATGATTTTTCTGATTCCCGCCCGGGGACTCATCGGTTTTCGCAGCCACTTTCTCACCGATACAAAAGGGGCGGGGGTGATGAACAGCCTTTTCGAAGGTTACGAGCCCTGGTGCGGCGCCATTCCCCAGCGTCTGACCGGTGCTCTGGTCGCCGACCGAGCGGGACGGGCAACGGCCTATGCCTGCCATGCCATGGCCGACCGCGGCGAACTGATCCTCGCCCCGGGCGCTGAAGTCTATGGCGGGATGATCGTCGGAGAGAGGAACCGCTCCCAGGATCTGAACGTAAACATCGTCAAGGAGAAGAAGCTTACCAACATGCGGAGCGCCACGGCGGATGCCACGGTCATCCTCCGTCCTCCCCGGCTCCTGTCTCTGGATCAGTGCATCGAATTCATCGCCGCCGACGAACTCATCGAAGCGACTCCGGAAAGCATCCGTCTCCGCAAGCAGGAATTGGACGCCCAGGTCCGGATGTCCCGTTACCGTGAAGAGAAATGGTCGTGAAGACTTGCCGGTAGACTTCTACACGTAATTTCGGTGCTGGATCGCTTCGATATAACCCGCGGCGCCGGGGGAGATCTGAGCGGCATTGGCTTCGTCGGTATCCAGATGCATGTCCAGGCGATAACTGGGATTCACACGGATTAGGACGTCGCCGAATATCAGCTCCCGCACCCCCTTGACCTTCACCATGACCACGTCCTTGTCCCGGAGTCCCAGGCTCAAAGCCTCTTCCGGAGAGATGTGGATGTGACGTTTGGCGCAGATGACCCCCTTGTCCAGGGTCACCGTTCCCACTTCTCCCTCCATGATGACGCCGGGCGTCCCTTCGATATCACCGGAATCCCGGATGGGGGCATCGATGCCCAGGCGAAACTGTTCGGTGCGGGCGATTTCCACCTGTGACTCTTTTCTCAGGGGGCCCAGGATTCGCACCTTTTCGATCCGGCCTTTGGGCCCAACGAGATTTACCGTTTCCACGGCGGCGAACTGGCCGGGCTGACTCAGTTCCGAACGCGGCGTCAGGGAACGTCCGGGGCCGAAGAGGGCCGTGAAATCATCCAAAGACAAATGGACGTGATGCGCCGAAATGCTGAGGGGAATCGCTTTGGACTGAAGCCTTTCCAACTCGCTCACAGCGAGGGATCTCCCCAGGGCATGCACGGTTTCCCGGGCGATCATCCGCTCCTCATCGGCAGGCACGACCAAAACGCGGATCTTGGCGGAAGGATCGGAGATATCGACGATCTGCCCCCGCATGGCCACGGTTTTACGATTGATGTCATCCGTGACGGCAATCCCGAAGACCTCCATTCCCTGGCAGATGCGGGCACGGATTTCCGGGGAGTTTTCCCCGATACCGCCGGTAAAGATGAGGACGTCCAAGCCTCCCAGGGCGGCGACATAGGCGCCGATGTATTTTTTGATCCGATAGCAGAAGACACTGAGGGCCATTTTGCAGCGCATATCTCCGCCTTCCGCCGCTGCCAGTACTTCCCGCATATCGTTGCTCTTACCGCTGAGGCCCTTGAGACCGCTTTCCTTGTTCAGTATCCGGTCGAGATCGTCGTAAGTCATACCGGCATGGCGCATTAGATGGAGCAGCGCTCCGGGGTCCACGTCCCCGCCCCGGGTGCCCATTACCATTCCCTCCAGAGGCGTCATGCCCATGCTCGTATCGATGCTGCGCCCGTGATCCACGGCGCATACGGAGGCTCCACTGCCCAAATGACAGGAGATAATCTTGAGATCGCCGATGGGAATTTTCAATGACGTGGCCGCGCTGAGAGATACGAAACGGTGATTAGTGCCATGAAAACCGAACCGCCGGATCTGCTCTTCGTCACATAGCTCCATGGGCAGGGCGTAACGGTAGGCGGCCTCCGGCATGTTGAGATGAAAGGACGTATCGAACACCGCGACCTGGGGCACCCCGGGGAGAAGTGTTTTCAGCGTCTCGATCCCCTCGAG
>JAKQIZ010000096.1 GCA_029561465.1 Deltaproteobacteria bacterium
AGGACGATCATCGGCATCGTGGGCGACGACCGGGGCAAGGCGCAACTGAAGGCCACGGAGCACCTGCCGGGGGTGGAAAAGGTCATGCCCATCCTCAAGCCTTACAAGCTGGCCAGCCGCGAGTCCCGGGACGGCGACACGATCGTCCGGGTGGGCGAGTTGGAGATCGGCGGGCCGGATTTCGTCGTTATGGCCGGACCCTGCTCCATCGAAAGCGAGGCGCAGCTTCTCGAAAGCGCCTACATCGCCCGGAAAGGAGGCGCCCAGGTACTCCGGGGCGGGGCCTACAAACCCCGCACGTCGCCGTACAGCTTCCAGGGCATGGAGGAGGAGGGTCTCAAGATCCTCAAGAAGGCCCGGGAGAAGACGGGTCTCCCCGTCGTGACGGAAGTGATGAACACCACCGACGTGGATCTGGTGGAGCAGTATGCCGACATCCTCCAGATCGGGGCGCGGAACGTCCAGAACTTCGCCCTCCTGAAGAAGGTGGGACAGGCGAGAAAACCCGTCCTCCTGAAGCGGGGAATGATGTGCACCATCGAGGAACTCCTCATGGCGGCGGAATACATCCTCGCCGCGGGCAACGACAACGTCATCCTCTGCGAACGGGGGATCCGCACCTTCGAGACGGCCACCCGCAACACCCTGGACATCAGCGCCGTGCCGGTCCTCAAGGAGCTTACCCATCTCCCTGTCATCGTCGATCCCAGTCACGCCGCCGGTCACTGGCAATACGTCAAGCCCCTGGCCCGGACGGCCATCGTAGCCGGGGCGGACGGCCTGATCATCGAGGTCCATCCCGAACCCGCCAAGGCCGTCTCCGACGGGGCTCAGTCCCTGAAACCGGAAAAGTTCTACGAGCTTATGGAAGAGACCCGGATCCTTTCGGAGGTCATGAAGAACCGGATCGAGGTGCGCCAATGAACCGCTTCAAGATCAGTCTCGAAAAGAAGACCTCCCGGTCCCATGAAGTTTTCATCGGCCGGGACATCCTGGACCGGGCCGCGCTCCTCATTGCCAAGGGCAACTGGGCACAGCGGTATTTCCTCATCACCGACGCCAAAGTCGCCGCCCTCCACGGAGAGCGGGTGGCGGAAACTCTGCAAAAGGCGGGCTTGTCGCTGGAGTCCATCACTATCCCCGCCGGCGAGCAGGCCAAGACCATGGCTACCGCCGTCGCCGTTGCCGAGGAATTACTCCGCCGGGGGGCGGACCGCACCACGGGACTTATCGCCCTGGGCGGCGGCGTGGTGGGCGATCTGACGGGGTTCGTCGCCTCCATCTACATGCGGGGGATCCCCTGCCTCCAATTCCCCACCACCCTCCTGGCCCAGGTGGACAGCAGCATCGGCGGCAAGACCGGCGTGGATCTCCCGGCCGCCAAGAACATCCTGGGAACCTTTCACCAGCCCAAGGCGGTCTTCGCGGACCTGGAGTTCCTCCGGACCCTGCCGGCGAGGGAAATGAGCAACGGTCTGGCGGAGATCGTCAAATGCGCCGTCATCGACGATCCCGGGCTGCTGGAACTCCTGGAGGACTGGGCGGCAATCCTGCGGCGGGGCGACGACCTGGACACCCTGCTGCCCATAGTGACGAGGGCGGGAGAAATCAAGAAGAAGATTGTCGAGATCGACGAAAAGGAGCATGGGTTGCGGCGTATCCTCAATTTCGGCCACACTCTCGGTCACGCCGTCGAAGCGGCGTCCGCCTACGCCCTTCCCCACGGCGAGGCGGTGTCCATCGGCATGGCGGGGGCGCTGGCCCTTTCCCAGCGCCTCGGCCACCTCCCCGACGCCGACGGCGAGCGGATCGTCGCGCTCCTCCAGAAGCTGGGGCTGCCGGTCCGGCTGCCCGCCGCCCTGGACCGGGAGGCCATCATGGCCCGCATGGAACATGACAAGAAGAAGTCCGGCGGCATGATCCATTTCGTCCTCCTGAAGAGGCCGGGGATGCCCTTCGTCAACGGGGGAATCCCGGGCGAGAGGATCAGGGAGATCCTCGCGGCGGCGGCACCGGAACGGAAGGCTCAGCGCCGGGTAAAGACAGGCGGCAAGTGACGCCGGAAGAGGAAAGATGAAAAGATCACTGGAAACACTCCGGCGGGAGGTGCGGGACATCGACACGGAACTCTTGCGCCTGTTGAACGAACGGGCGTCCCGGTCCGTCGCCATCGGCAAGGTCAAGAAAGAAGCCGGCACCGATGTTTACCGGCCCGACCAGGAGGCCCGGGTCCTGGCCTTCCTGAAACGGCACAATGCGGGGCCATTGCCCGACCAGGCGGTCGCGGAGATCTTCCGGGAGATATTTTCCTCCTCCCGGGCCCTCCAGGCGCCGCTGACCGTAGCCTATCTCGGCCCGGAAGGCTCCTTCAGCCACCTGGCCGCCCGGGCCCATTTCGGCCACGGCGCGGAGCTGCGGCCCGCCGCCACCATCGACCAAGTATTCGACCGGGCGGAGCGGGACCGGAACTCCCGGGGCATCGTCCCCGTGGAGAACTCCACCGAGGGCTCCGTGGGCCATACCCTGCGCCGACTCATCGCGACTCCCCTGGCGATCCGGGCGGAGATCTTTCTGCCGGTCTCCCTGTGCCTCCTCACCAACCTTGCCCGGCGGGAGGAAATCTGCCGTGTTTACTCCCACCCCCAGGCCCTGGCCCAGTGCCGGCACTGGCTCGCCGAGAATCTTCCGCAAGCGGAACAGATCGAGACGTCCAGCACCTCCGCTGCGGGCACCCAGGCCCAGGACGATCCCGCCGGGGCGGCGGTGGGCAGCCGGCTCACCGGGGAGATCAACAGCCTGGCGATCCTGGCGGCGGACATCGAGGACACACCCGGCAACACCACCCGATTCCTCGTCCTCGGCCGGGGGGATGGGGAGCGGACCGGCCGGGACAAGACGTCCATCCTCTTCGGAACCCCCCATGTCCCGGGGGCCCTGCACCAGGCCCTGGCGCCCATTGCCCGGGAAAGGATCAACCTCCTGCGCATTGAGTCCCACCCCCTCCGGGACCGGAAGTGGGAATATCTCTTCTTCGCCGATCTGGCCGGGCACCGGGAAGACGAACCGGTGGCCGGATGCCTCCGAGAGATGGCAAACACCACGACTTTCATCAAGGTTCTGGGTTCCTACGCCCGGGGGGAGGAGGGATCGTGATCTGCCTCTCCCTGGGCGGGGACGGCATGGCGGCGGTCCGGAAAAAAATGGCCGCCTGCCCTCCCGACGCCGCGCTCATCGAGCTGCGTCTCGACCTGATCGCCGACCTCGACCTGGCAGCGCTGCTCCGGGCGAAAACCCGGCCCGTTATCGTTACCAACCGCCGCCGGGAGGAAGGAGGCCGCTTCGCCGGCACGGAGGAACAGCGGCTCGACCTGCTCTGCCGGGCCGCCGTCAACGGCGCCGATTATCTCGACCTGGAAGCGGCGACCGAGGACCGGCTGGCGGAAAGGCTGTTTACCGCGGTATCGGCGGCGGGAAAAAGCGGCCCGCGCCCCCGGATCATCGTCTCCTGCCACGACTGGCGGGGCACGCCGGGAGTGGGCTCCCTGCGGCGGTGCTGGCGGACCTGCCGGGAAAAGGGGGGCGACATCGTCAAGGTGGTTACCCTAGCCCGGCGTCCGGAGGACAATCTCCGGATCTTGTCTTTGATCCCCTATTCCCGGCAGCGGGGGCAGGAGATCATCGCCTTCGCCATGGGCGAACAGGGGAAGAGCAGCCGGATCATGTCGCTGGTGCTCGGCGCCCACCTCACCTATGCCACGGCGGCCAGGGGCCGGGAAACGGCGCCGGGGCAGTTCACCTGCAAAGAGATGCAAAAGGCGCTGACTTTATTGACCCCCGGGGGAAGAACATGAAAGGATGCGGTTTGCGCTTTGCCCTCTTCGGCGACCCCATAGGGCACAGCCTTTCCCCGGCGATGCACCGGGCCGCCTATGCGTCCATGGGATTCACGGCCTCCTATGAGGCATACCGGGTGGCCGATGCGGGGGAAATCATCCCCCGGATGAGATCCCTGGGTCTGGACGGCGCCAGTGTCACAATCCCCCACAAGGAGGGGATCGCTGCCCATCTCGATGAAGTCACGGCGGACGCCCGGATGATCGGCGCCGTCAATACCGTCGTCAGGCAGGGGGATCGCTTTGTCGGGGACAACACGGACTGGCTCGGTCTCGTCCAGGACCTGCAAGAGCACGTCCCGATCCGGGGAAGCACCTTTGCCGTCCTCGGGGCGGGCGGCATGGCCCGGGCGGCGGTCTTCGCCCTCCTCCGCCAGGGGGGCATGCCGGTGATCTTCAACCGGACCCCTGAACGGGGAGCGGCGCTGGTCCGTGATTTCCACTGTCCGGTCCGACCCCTGACCGCCCTGACGGATTTCCGGGCCGACGTGCTGATCAATACTACCCCCGTGGGTATGCACCCGCATACGGAACAATCGCCGGTGGCCCCGGAGTCGTTGCCCAATTTTCGTTTCGTCATAGACGCTGTCTATAATCCCCGGGAGACGAAGCTGCTCCGGGAAGCCGCGGCGGCCGGGTGCACCCCCATCAGCGGCGTCGGCCTCTTCGTCCGCCAGGGGGCAGAGCAGATCCGGATCTGGACCGGCCGGGAGGCGCCGGCGGCAGTCATGCGCCAGGTTGTCCTCGCGGCGCTGCCAGAGCGATGACCTCGCAAAAAGTGTTTTTCCGCCCCTTGGAGATTCATTCCTCCCCCTTCAAGGGGGAGGTTAGGAGGGGGATGGGGTAAAGATTGGTGAGACTTTATAATACCGATTCATCGAGAATGATGCTATGGAAACAGTCGACATAAGACCGCTGTCCGGTCCCCTGAACGCCGCCGTGGCCGTGCCCGGTTCCAAGAGCTACACCCAGCGGGCGTTGATCCTTGCCGCCCTCGCCCGGGGGGAGTCCCTGCTGCGCCGCCCCCTCGTGGCGGAGGACTCCATGCACCTCACCGCTGCCCTCCGGGCCCTGGGGGCCGTCATCACCCCCGGGCAGCAGGACGACCTCGTCGTGGGTGGCACCGGCGGCCGCCTGGAAAATCCGGGCCGGGAGATCTACCTGGGCAACAATGGGACGGCCATGCGGATCCTCACCGGAGTGACCGCCATCGGCCGGGGGGAGTTCATCCTCACCGGCAACGATCGGCTTCAGGAACGGCCCCTCGCCCCGCTGCTGGCGGCCCTGAACAGCCTCGGCATCGCGGCCCGGGGCCTTAACCGCAACGGGTATCCCCCCGTTTCGATTCATACTTCGGGATTGCCAGGAGGCAGTGTTACCCTGCGGGACCTCGACAGCAGCCAGTACGTCTCCGCCCTCCTCATCGCCGCCCCCTACGCGGCGGGGGATATGCGGATCGACCTGGCCGGACGGATCCCCTCCCGGCCCTACATCGCCGTCACCGTGGAGGCCATGGGGGAATTCGGCGTGGAGGTCCGGACAGAAACTCCCGATCGTTACATCATCCGGGGCGGCCAGAGTTACCGGGGAACGGACTGCCGGATCGAGGGCGACGCCTCCAGCGCCTCTTACTTCTTCCTGGCCGCGGCGCTCGCCGGGGGAATCGTGGCGGTGAAGAACGTCCCCCTCCGGACCCGGCAGGGCGACATCGGCTTCCTGAAGCTCCTGGAGGAACTGGGCTGCGGCATCACCGCCCGGGGAAACGGCGTGGCGGTTGCCGGCGGGCCGCTACGGGCCGGGACATGCCGCTTCGATCTCCAGAACATGCCCGACCTGGTCCCCACCCTGGCGGTCCTGGCCGCGGTGCGGCCGGGGCGGACGGTAATCGCCAACGTGGCCCAACTCCGGATCAAGGAGAGCGACCGGCTGGCGGCGCTGGCGGCGGAGCTGAGGAAGATGGGCGTCCCGGTGGAAGAGAAACCGGACGGCCTCGTCATCGACGGTGGCAACCCCCACGGCGCCGAAATCGAAACCTACAACGACCATCGGATCGCCATGAGTTTCGCCGTGTTGGGACTGGTCGTCCCGGGGGTGAAGATCCGGAATCCCCGCTGCGTGGACAAGTCCTTTCCGTGTTTCTGGCGGGAGCTGAATAAATTATATGACTAGAGACAGGTCTGATTGTAAAAAATGATGAACATTGTGTTGATCGGCTATCGGGCCTGTGGCAAGACCTCCGCGGGCCGGGTGCTGGCGGAAAAGATGCGGCGGCCGTTTCTCGACACGGACGCCCTGGTCCAGGAGCGGACGGGGAAATCGATCCGCGAGCTCGTCGCCGGCGGCGGCTGGCCCGCCTTCCGCAGCGCGGAGCGGGTCTGCATCCGGGAAATCGCCCGCCGGGACGGTCTGGTCATCTCCCTGGGCGGCGGCGCCGTCCTCGACCGCCGCAATGTGGCGGATCTGAAGCGCCGGGGGGTGTTTTTCTGGCTGACCGCCGATGCGGCCACCATCCGGAAGCGCCTGGAGCAGGCCCCGGAGAGCAAGGACCAGCGCCCCTCCCTGTCCGGCGGCGACGCGGGTGCGGAAATCGAGTCGCTCCTCCGGGAGCGGGAGCCGGTTTACCGCGGGGTTGCCGACGGAGTGGTGGACACCAGCCGGTTGACCGTCGCGGAGGTAGCCGGGGAGATCATGGTTCTAGTGGCAAAAATGGTGAAAGATAAATCAAAGGAGATGAATAACGATGTCAGGTAACACCACCGGCGTCCTCTTTCGGGTCACCACCTGGGGAGAGTCCCACGGCCCGGCCATCGGGGCGGTCATCGACGGCTGCCCGCCGCTTTTGGAGTTGACGGCGGCGGACATCCAGGCGGATCTGGAGCGGCGCAAACCCGGACAGGCTCCGGGCGCGTCGCCCCGGCGGGAGGCGGACCAGGTCGAGATCCTCTCCGGGGTTTTCGAAGGGAAAACGACCGGCACGCCCATCTCCCTCGTCATCCGGAACCGCGACGTCCGGAGCGGCGACTATGAAAACCTCCGCCATGTGTATCGGCCGGGACACGGCGATTTCACCTACGAACAAAAATACGGCCTCCGGGACCACCGGGGCGGCGGCCGGGCCTCGGGACGGGAAACCGCCGCCCGGGTAGCCGCCGGGGCGGTGGCCAGGAAACTGCTGGCCGGCCGGGGGATAACCGTCATGGCCTACACCGTCGCCCTGGGGGGCGTCACGGCGGCGGCATTTGATCCCGTCGCGGCCGCCGGCAACCGTCTCCACTGCCCCGATCCGGAGGCGGCCCGGAAGATGGAGGCGGCACTGGACGCGGCCCGCCGCCAGGGAGACAGCCGGGGCGGAAAGGTGGAGATCATCGTCCGGGGCTGCCCCGCCGGTCTGGGCGAGCCGGTCTTCGCCAAGCTCGACGCGGACCTGGCCGGGGCTATCATGGGGATCGGCACGGTCAAGGGGGTGGAGATCGGCGCCGGTTTCGCCGCCGCCGCCATGACGGGCTCGGAAAACAACGATCCCCTCGTTCCGGGGGGGTTCGCCGCCAACAACGCCGGCGGGATACTGGCGGGGATCTCCACGGGCCAGGACCTGGTGATCCGGGCGGCCTGCAAGCCCATCCCGTCCCTGGGCCGGGAACAGACGACCATCGATCGGGACGGCAACCCCGTGCTGCTGGCCGTCCGGGGCCGCCACGACGTCGCCGTCATCCCCCGGATCCTCCCGGTCTGCGAGGCCATGGTCTGCCTGGTCCTGGCGGATCATCTCCTCCGCCAGGAGGCGCTGGGGATCACGCGGCGGGGATGAATTCAGAGGAGGAGGCATGAAGACGGGGATATTTCCCCTCGGGATCATCGGCGGCACCGGGGGCATGGGCAAGTGGTTCGCAGACTTCTTCCGGAGGAACGGCTATCCGGTGGTGGCAACCGGCCGGACCCGGGGCCCCGATTTTGCGTCCCTGGCGGCGACCTGTCCGGTGGTTATCGTCAGCGTCCCTATCGCCATCACGGAAGCGGTCATCGAGAAGATCGGCCCCTGCCTGCCCCCGGAGTCCCTGCTCATGGACCTGACCTCGCTCAAGGAAGGGCCGGTGCGGGCCATGCTGGCCGCCACCGCCGCGGAGGTCATCGGCCTCCATCCCCTCTTCGGCCCCGGCGTCACCTCCCTGTCCGGCCAGAACATCGCCGTCTGCCCAGCACGGGGAAACTCCTGGCTGCCCTGGCTTAGGGATATCCTGGAGAAAAACGGGGCGCACCTGGTGGAAACCACCCCGGCCCGGCATGACGAACTGATGGCCGTCATCCAGGCCCTCAACCATTTCCTCACCGCCGCCCTGGGCCTCTCCGTCGCCGCCGCCGGCATCGAGCCGGAGGAACTGCGGCGTTTTTCCACGCCGGTTTTTCGGGAACGACTGGATCATCTCCACCGCCTCCTCAGCCATCCCGATCTGTACGCCCACCTCATCGCCGGCAATTCCTATGGAAAAAAGTCAATAATATCAACGATCAATCATCTTGAAGCGTTGTTGGCACCCGTCCGGGGGGGAGATACCGCCGCCCTGGCCGCACAGCTCCGGGCAATCAGCGCAAGTTCGCCATCCCCCCGGTCGGATACGCACGAATCGGCAGAGGAATGACTTCGTCAAGCGGCGCCGAACCCTCGCCCTGCACTTCCCGGTGGACAAATGGCATACGCCCGACGATCTCGTCGTCAGTTCCGCCATCCTGGCCAAGGAATACGCCCGGCTGTCCTCCACAACCCTCCGGCGGGATCTGACGGAGCTGGATAGGCTTGATTTGATCGTCAGGGACAAGGACAAATACAAGGGGAACATCGAGATCATGCGCGGATACATGCCGCAGCGGAAGGCAAGACCGGTCCGTTAAATAACCAGCGACACACCAAAAGAGTAAAAATCACTACTTGACAACATCGTAACAAGAAGTCCATATGCGTCTGAAGCAAGAAAGCGGCTATACAATTTGGTCGACGAGGTTAAAGAATCACATACCTCCATACAAGTAGTAGGCAAGAGAGGTTCTGCCGTTCTTATATCGGAAGAAGACTGGAGAGCTATTGAAGAAACACTTAATCTTACATCTATTCCGGGCATGAGGGAGTCCATCAAGAAAGGGCTCAAGACCCCGGTGGAAAAATGTTCTGAGGAACCCGGCTGGTGAAATGGCGATTGGTTTTTACGGAACAGGCCCAAAAGGACGCAAAGAAGATCGCCCCATCCGGTCTTAGGCCGCAAGTATCAAAGCTTTTAGAGATTCTTCAGAATGATCCTTACCAAAAACCGCCCCCCTACGAGAAGCTGGTGGGTGATCTCACCGGCGCCTTCTCACGCAGGACAAACATCCAACACCGTCTTATCTATCAAGTCCTCGTTGATATAAAGACTGTGAAGATAATACGCATGTGGACGCATTATGAGTGAATGAAAAACGGCGCGCATTGTCGTCAATTCGCTATTAATATCATACATTTAACCTCTGCCGGTGCTCCGGCAAAGATTTTTATCCGGGGGAAAACGAGCCGAAAACTCCGGTTCTGAAATTGGATGACATCGTAAAAAGCGCAAAAAATGTTCCATTTGGGACGGCATCTTAAAAAGATCCGCAGGCGAGGCGCGCGAATCATGAGGAATGAGGCGTACTGGGACGTACGTCGCAGTGACGAGGGATGAAGCGCTTTCGAAGCATCCGGACTTTTTACGATGCCGTCAAATTGAATGATTGAGCAGGATTTAATATCGCAATAACTGGGAAAATATTCCATCTATATGCGCTGATATGATGGAATATTTTCCGTCTATTACACCGTTCGGTATGTGAAGGTGATCGAGATGAATCCAGATGCAATCCGGGAGAAGTTTGGGGACGACTACATAGCAGATGAACGTACGTTCATGATGGGCATTGATCAGCGATTCACCGCACATATGGCAGAGCGGTTTCGTGGGCGCAGAGTCCTTGAGACATGCACGGGTGCTGGGTTCACGACCATCGCTTTGGCTCGAGCAGCATCCCAGGTAATAACAGTGGAGATTGATCCCTACCATCAAACCCAGGCAAAGAAGAACTTACAAAGAGCAGGTCTTTTGAGCTCCGTGGAATTTGTTTCCGGCAGTATCCTCGACCCAAGCCTCTTGGCGGGACTTCCGCCCTTCGATGCAGCATTTCTGGATCCGGACTGGGCCATAACTGGCCCTGACCACGTTTATCGTTTCGTTCACTCCAACACTCAACCACCAGCAGATATACTGCTCAAGACAATCCTTGAGCGGACTCGAAATGTAGCCATTGTGCTGCCACCACTTCTGGATACACGGGAGCTGGCGGGGCTGCCTCGAAATGAATGCCAGAAGCTTTATCTGGGGGAGAGCCACGAGTTGTATTGCCTTTATTTTGGGGACTTGGCTGCTGGCTTTGGTGACACGGCATTCCGTGTATCGGTGTGACACCGGCATTGCCGAACAAGGTCATGCCTCTGTGCTTCGCGCCCACAACGTTAGCGCAAGGAGAAAACTTCATGGAATATTCAATCAGGCCGATATCAAATGAAGATCGTGAATCAATAATGGACATCTTTAACCATTACGTAGAAAACTCCTTTGCGCCATACCCGGAAAATAAACTTCCATATCAGGCCTTTGATATGTTTCGGCAAATGTCACATGGCTTCCCGACCGGTTCTATAAAGGATCAGAATGGGAAAATTGTCGGATTTGGAATGCTACGCGCACATAATCCAATGCCGACTTTTTCACAAACTGCCGAGACGACATATTTTATCCATCCAGAACATACAGGAAAAGGGAGGAACAAAGATGAATGAGCGGCACAGCAAGTGGCAAACCAAAGAAATAGCAGAGACCTTTGTGGAAGGTGTTCGCGGAGCTATCCCTGGTGCCAAACTCCAGTTGGAAGTGATCAGTAAGATTATAACTGCCTGGTTTCCTCAGCCATCCAGGATTCTGGACCTGGGTTGTGGCGATGGAATTATCGGTCGCCTGCTCCTTGAAGAGTATCCTGAAGCAAGGGTGATATTTGCCGACTTTTCCGAACCTATGCTGGAAAAATTACGGATAAAAATCGGCATTAATCAGCGTGCAAAAGTCATCAATGCGGATTTCGCAACGTCGGACTGGGTTAAGGGTAGCGAGTTAGAAAAACCTTTTGATATCGTCGTCTCGGGGTTTGCCATTCATCATCAGCCGGATGAGAGAAAGGTTGAGTTATACACCGAGATCTTTTGTCTTCTCAGAAGTGGCGGGATTTTCCTCAATCTCGATCAGGTAAAATCAAAAAACCCCTCCACAAGTGAAATATTTGATGGTTTTTTTCTTGATCATATTCGACGCGCTCTCTCAATATCCGATCAGAATGAAATGATGAATCAAATTGAGAAGGCATACTATGAAGACAAAAAAGAGAATATCCCCGCCCCGGTTGAAAAACAATGCCAATGGCTCAGTGACATAGGCTTTGAAGATGTAGATTGCTTCTTCAAGACATTTGAACTTGCTCTATTTGGTGGCAAGAAAACATTCACTCGGGTAGCCGGGGGTAGCTAGCCCCCAGCCCCCCACCACCCGGCATGCGGGTCCGCACCGGGCGGCGAACCGAGATTACCGGGCCGCGGCCCTATTCATGAGCCTCATCAAATCCTGTAAGGATTGTAACGTCAATCCCTGGGAATACTTCGACGACCTCCTCCAGAACATCATGAGCCACCCGTCCAACAGGCTCCGGGAACTGCTGCCCGACCAGTGGAAACCTCAGACGAAAGAGTAACGCGGCTTGATCCTGAAGCCCCGCCGATCTGCAACCGCCGGTCCGCGCTTCCCGATCGCCGGCCGTCTGCTCCAGCCCGGTGACTGCGACCATCCGCCATCCATTTTCAACCCAGATTTTCCATTAGGAGATTTTAGCCATATTGATGAGGCGGCAATGATAGAGGTTGCAAAGATTACCGGGACATGTTCTAATGGAAACCACTAGAGATACCTTTTCAATTACGGCATGTTACGGGAGGGCAGAGTGAAGCGACAGCTTCAAGGGGGTGGTTTTGCAGTCGGATTTTCGGACAGGGAGGTTACGGTATGGGGCGGTTTGGCGTTGATGAAGCAGATGCTTGATCGTCTTCAGTTCCGGGAAGCGTTTCCCCAGTTTGGTGTACCGGAGGCTTCTTCAAACCGTGGTTCTGTACCATGCCAGCTTATTGAACAGTTCATTGTATCGATCTGGTGCGGGGCCTGCCGGTTTGCACATGCGGAGGTGGTGCGTTTGGATAATGTGCTATGCCGTCTTTTCGGGTGGTCATGCGCTGCCGGGCATGGTTCAGCGGCCTGTGGGCCAACGCCTCGAACCTATCATGTTGTAAAACCTAAACTACAAATTATCTAATGGAAAATCTGGATTTAATGAACATCAAACTTCGCTTTCACCCCCCGTTGTGGCCCTGCGGGAATTTTGACGCGGCCTTTGTCGGAGGGCAAAACTTTTTCCGCGTCGTCTAAAACTCAATAATATCAAGTAGATTATATATGTCGGAGCTCCGACATACCCCCTGAAAAAGTCCCTTCACCGCCGGTGTAAAAGGACAAATATCCGAGATGCTGAGGATATATTCTCGTATGCCGTCATGACCGTTTCACCTTAATTAATTGATAAGACGCCTGTCCAAAATACCTGGAGCCAAAATACTGCGCCAGACCCCTTCTATTCCTTCTCAAACTCCTGGCTCGCGAATTTCAGTGTCCGGCTGTTTTCGGTGACGGTGCGGACCACGTGATCCGGAGCACCGGAGGGAATATCCGCCTCGACCTCCAGTGTGACAGTTACAGTGGCACCAACCAGACCGGAGAGATGGGCAATCACCTCATCGGCAATACGGCTGGCGTCGCGTCCGACGCGCGCCGCATCCAGAATTACCGTCCCGTGGAAGCGCTTCAGTTTCGGCGCTACCGCAGGTGTGTCTGGCGTTCCCATGGGACCACCTACAGGTATAATAGTTGTCGTCCCTTCTCCACCCGCAGTTGGTCCGACAGTCACACCACCCACAGTCGTTTTCGCTTTCTCTTCGTCCATCTGCCTACAGGCCACATCCGGTTTCACCAGCAACCCCTGCGTCTCTCCCCCGGCAATGTAAACCTCCACACCGCAGCGAAGCCCCCTGTATCGGTTGGCGCTTTCATCATAGCTGTCGGCAAAGGCAAAGGAGTCCTGCATCCACAGCATCAAGGGCAACCCGGTGCGGATGGCGCCGACTAAGACCGATGAATCCTTGAGTCTGGGCAGATAGCTGAAGCTCGCAAAGTCCTCGGCAAGCTGCTTGATGGCAACATGGTTGCCACGCCAGAGGGGAATCCTGTCCAGCTCCATTCGCAGCCGTGTTGCTGCAAAGGTCGTAATCAGCAATTCATCGTTCTTGAGCTTCTTACTTGCCCGTACGGCCAGTGCATCCTGCCCGGAAAGGCGCAGCGCTTGCCATTCGACGGCCGATTGCGGCGTCGATTGCACCGGCACCAGCAGCCACTGATACGTCTCCGGCAGGCGGGCCGTCACGGCGCTGTCGGCCGCAGTTCTCTGTGTTTCGGCTTGCTTTACCTGTTGCGGATCGAGGTTTAGTCCTTTCTCCCCTTTTTCAGTCAGGATTGATTCCCAGGCGAGAAATTTCCGGGCCGCCTCGTCAAGGTCCTGGAGACGTGTCTTGTCGGCGGCAAGAAAAACGAGGGTGTTGCGATAGTGGCGCGGGGAGCTGCCCCGCGATTCCAGAATCGCCTTTGCGGCTGCCTCTGCGGCGCTTCCCGGCTCCTTGCTGTAGGGATGATTGATCCCCAAGACAACCAGACGTGCGTCAAGGTCGTCGGAAACATCTTGCCCCGATTGTGGCAGGGGATGGATACGGCTAAAGTCACCCTTGCGTTCCAGATCCTTGCGCAGCCGTCCGTCCAGTTCCTGCATCACCTTGTCGGGATCGCGCTTGAGTTGTTCAGCGCGGTCCTCAGCCAACTTGGTGACCGTGGGCTGGGTCGAATACCAGTATCGCGGACCATCCTGGTAGAGATAGGTGGCAGCGGCAGCCAATCTCCGCAGGGCGTCTCCGAAAACGTTTGGCGATTCTCCCGGCATGACGCATCCGAGCTTCACCTGCCGGTCCTCAAGGCCGCGATGGGCGGCTTTGGTCAGGGGCGCTGACCCCAGATAGATGGCACGGGCCACACGTCGGCAGGCCGCAAATTTGCCCAGGTTGGGCACTTCACCATCGATTTTAAGCGGCAGCGAGTTCGGACCATCCACGTCTCTTTCGATGATCGGCGGCCAGTTGTCCGAAAGATAGCGGGTCAGTTCAGACTGGACGCGCGAATCATCGATGGAGATATTCGCCGGCATGATGAGGGGATTGCGGTCGCCCTTCTCCCAGAGGCTGTGGATGACGGACGCCATCAATCGGAGGACGCCCCGTGTGCGCTGGAACTTCACCAGGGTGGACCAGTCGGTGTAGAGGCGGTCGAAGATCTCCGGATGGATGGGGTAGGCTGCCCTGATACGTTTTTCGTAATCGGCGTCGCGACATTCCGGGGGGAATTCCGCCTGCTGGGTGCGGTAGAAGTCGGCAAATGCCCGTGCCACGACGTCGCGGTCCTTGAACTGGGCCGGATCGGCCAGTGGTTCGAAGAGCCGCCGCCTCACGATTTCGAAACCTTCCTCGGCACTGGCCGGCCGCCAGGAAGATTCCAGCCGCCCCACAACATTTCTCAACCTGTCGAGGGCCTCCCGTCCCCGCTGACCGCCCACCTCTGCGTCATCCGTCTGTGCGTGGGGCGAGCCCGACGTATCCGAAGCGGGAAGGCTGATCACCAGCAGACAGTTCCCCGCCAGTTTCGCTGATTCGGTCAATGCCTGGGCAAAGGTGAATTGCGTCTCGAAACTGCCGCCGGGAAGATCGCTCTGATCATGAAGCTGACGCGCATAGGCGACCCATTCGTCGATAAGGATCAGGCAGGGACCATACCTGACGAATAACTCACGCAGCACATCGCCGGGGCTGGTGGCCCGCTCGTCATCGGCGGCAAGCTGATCAAATGCCTTCCCTGCCTCGCTCTCCCCTCCGGCAGCGTAGCCCAACTGCCAGGCCAGCTCGCCCCATAGGGTCCGCACCACCGTGCCGTCCTGTTTCCTGACCGGATTGCCGGGGGATATCCGATTGCCCACCAGAACAACGCGGCGGACGGACGGCAGTGTCGCCGTTCCCGCCTCCTGCATGACGGCATCGATGCCGGCAAGCTCGGTTGGGGCAATCCCGGATAACAGGTGATAAAGCGCCAGCATCGCGTGGGTCTTCCCCCCTCCGAAGTTTGTCTGGAGCTGCACCACGGGATCTGCGCTCTGCCCGGAAAGCCGCCGGACCGCACCGACGAGCATTCTTTTCAGGCTTTCGGTCAGATAGGTGCGGCGGAAAAATTCTATGGGATCTCGATACTCAGGGGTGCCTTCGCCCAGACGAACCTGCCAGAGATCAGCGGCAAACTCCGCCTGCTGATAGCGACCGCTGGCCACATCTTTGTGTGGCGTCACCACTTCGCGCCAGGGTTTCAGATTTCCCGCCGCAGCGCTTTCTATGGCCGATCCCGCGCTTTTTCGCTTTTCGCTCCGCACCTGTTCGTCGTATATGGTGCGCCGTAATTCCATCTTGAGTTTTCGGACGTCTTCGGCCTGCGGCGCCGATACCGCAGCCAGTAACCGCTCGGCGGAATCAAGCGCCCGGTCGGCGTCGTCGCCGGAAAATGGTTCCTGGTGAGCCCATTTGTTGCGATGATCGCGCAGTTCGCTCACCAGGCTCCGTTCGGTGTGCCCAAGCGTCTTTTTGAAGACGCTATTCCATTGGTTCCAAAGTGCAGCCAGCACGACGGCGATATCGCCGAAGGGTTCGGCCTCCGTACCGGCAAAACTTAATTGCTGGGGAGGAAGAGACGCTTTCAGTTCGTCAAACCAGCTTTGTTGATACTGGGACTTTAGCTCCCTCTCCACGAAGGGACGCAACCCCTCCTTTAACAGGCTAAGCGCCTTACCGACACGTTCATGATTGGTAATTGCCATAAATTCACTCCCGTCTTATTCTTAAGCGAACCTTCTTGCCTGTAGTGCTCTTGAGCATTCGTTGTATCCCTTCTATAAATACCTGGAAACTACGTGAATAGTTATCTGATTTCTCAAGCGGCATGGCCATGCCCATCCGGCGGGCACCCTCAATTTTTCTGAATTCTGGTATCAGTTTAATCACTTCGGAAGATGGGTTGCCGAGTCGATCCGGATTTCGATACTTAGACTTTAAATTCAAACCGGTTAACTTTGGTCGGGCATAGACCGCCGCCAGTATATCCATTGCGCCTAAATACCATGACTCCAATTCCTGGCAGGCAATGCGAATCAGAACATCTGATTTCCCTTCGTTCTTGCAGACATCAATTAATCTCGCTTTGATGGCACGGCAATCTGCCCCGTCATTATCACGGATAATGACAAACAGCTCCCGGCGAAATGCCTTAAGCTTGCGAGGGATGCTTTTCTCCAGATCCTGCTTGCCCTCATGGGTGATGCAGAGGAATTCAAGATCGGGGATAAGGCGGGGCAAGAACTCTTCGATAAACGCCTTCATCGAAGGTTCCTCCAGAAGGAATACGATCTTCTTCATTATTACCATGCCCCCTTGAAAACGCCTTGACGCCAAAGAGTCCCGGGATAATCGCCTTCGGCAACCAGACTTTTCAGGATCTCACTATCGGCGCCGCGATGAATAGTCGCGTAACCTTCCTTCTTGGTCAACCAGTATATCTCGTCCAGATTCAGACCATTCATAAACTCCGGGGAATGGGTCGATATGAAAACCTGGCCGCCCCTCCGGGCGTAATCGCGAAATTCTTCCGCAAGCTCCTGCAATAGTTCCGGGTAAAGTTGATTTTCCGGTTCTTCCACCGCCAGCAGCGGAAACGGATTGGGATCATGAAGGAGGACTAGATAGGCAAACATCTTGATGGTTCCGTCTGATACGTAGCGAGCAATAAAGGGATCCTTAAAAGCCCCATCCTGGAAACGGAGCACCAGCCGTCCGTCCTCTGTAGGCTTGGCTTCAACCTTTTCCACACCGGGAATGCGCCTCTTCATGGCATCGAGAATATCATTAAACCGGTCTTGGTGGTGATCGAAGAGGAACTGTGCCACCTGCGCAACATTATCACCCCGGGTGGAAAGATGTTCGGCATACCCTTCCTCGGCGCTGGGACGGGCGTCGGCAATGTGGAAATCGGTGATATGCCAGTTCTCAATGAGATTGCGGAACTCGGAGACAACGCGAAACTCCTTGAACTGCCCCAATCCCTTGATCGCCAGGACTGTCGGTTCATCAAGGATATACTCCTTACGTTCCTTCTTGGCCCCCGGTTCACCATACACGGCTTCATTGGTAATGGCTGTCCCCTTCCCACGGGAAAAATCGACAAAATGCCAGGGTTGACCGCGCTGCCCCCTGCGGAACTTAAGCACTTCCCGGTCCACAACAACCTTGCCGCCTTCAAATGCTACGGATAGTTCATAAGTTGCCAATCGCTTGCCTGTTTCCCGAAATTTAAGCACAATGGATATCGGACCTTCTGTACCCCGGCTAACCAGTTCTTTAAACCCGCCACGTTTGGCAACAGCTTTTGCTACGTTCTGTGCAAGCGCATCCTTCAGGAAGGAAAAAACATCGAAAAAAGTGGATTTCCCCGCTCCATTCTCACCGACAAGCACGGCAAGTCTTTTTAGGTGCATCAATGAGGCCTCTTTGAACAGCCGGTAATTTAAAATGTCGATGCTCTCGATCTGCATGCTCTGTATTTCCATCCTATCCATGGTTCTTTCTCCCCATCATCTACAAAATAACCTATATTTCGTCATTGTCGAAGATATCGGCTTGCACGCCTCGCGATTTTTCACTTCCCGTTGCCAACCGCATGATTTCTGGCCAGCTTTGCACCAGGCTGTTGTATGAAAGCGCCTCGGCGGCGCGTTTCTTCCGTTCGCACAATGTATAGAGTCGATACGCCAATTCACGGGCAACTTCCGCTTTCGATCCCAGCTTGGTGACAAGAACCGCCGCCGCGCCTTCACCGCCTGTTTCAAGCGCACGGACAAGCTGATGGACCATCTCCCACGCCGGAATCCGTTTGTCTTTCTCCGGATCCCAAGCAGCGGATAGTTCGTCCGGACGGAGCAGTCGTACCCTGCCGCCAGTAGATGCGAGTATTCCGTCTCGCTTCATCCCGTCAATGCTGGTGGCCTTGGCCTTTGAGAGGACCTCCGCCACACCGTACTCGCCTTCGTCAAAGCCTGCTTGCTCGAACCACGCCAATGCCCAGCGGCTGTCGGCATCAAAGTCGCCTTCCTGCTCGGCCAAGACCTCATCGAGGGTTTGATTGATCAGCGCCAGGGCCTCCCGCACCGTAAGCGGCTTGCCCTCGGCATCGAGGACTTTGGCGTAGCGAGTGAAGATTGCCATCCCCGGGCCGATGGCCGCCTGCGCCAAGTCTACCGGAGCGATATTGCTACGCTGCAAATGGGCGAGTGCCACGGGTAGCTCCGCTTTAAGCACGTTGATGAATTCGCGACGTGTGGATATTGGCGCGTCTGCTACGCGCTTACGGCATACCAGAACAATGCTGGAGGCAAGGGCGTTTGATGCCTGCCCTCTCAAGCGACTGTCGTTTTCTGTTCGCATTGGCCATGTCCCGGTGGTAGAGAAACCCGCACAAATCACCGCCTCTAGGAAAGTCTCCCAACCTGTGCTCGCGTTTCCATCAGCGCCATCGTTTTCGACTTGTTTGAAAGCATAATAGATGGTCACCGGAAATGCCGGATGCGACTGCTCGGCAAGGCGCTGCATCGCTTGCTTCATACCATTGAGGAAAAACGCCTCTGCATCCACCTTACCACCGTGACGATAACCGAAGGCAACTAATTCTTCAGTTTTAGGCACAGCAAGCGTAGCAAAGAGATCTGGGAAGACAGGCTGTAACGATCTGCGCAACCAGACGTAGAAGAAGTCAGAGAGATCGGCATAGGGTACGTTGTCGTAGTACGGCGGATCGGTGGAAACGACTTTTGCTTTAGACGCATCCTGCCGACTAGCATCCGCCTGTAGGGCAGACCCTATCACTTTCGACGAAACAAACTCGAAGGCTTTAGCGAACGCCTTCGTAATCCCATCAATCAATACGATCCAAGCACCAGAGCTGTCGCCGAGCGGATTCCCTTCCGCAAAATCCCAGACCATTGGGATGGCTTGCCGTCCAAATAGCTGACGAGGACACTGTGCGATGGGTTCCCACCTGCAGAGACTATTTCCAAGGTCGGCCTGTTTGCTCAGGGCGAAAGATAGATAAACACCTACGGCATCAGCGTAGGATATGATACCAATACCAGGATCGAGGAATTTGCTATCATCCAACAGGCCCGCGGCAAGTGCGTCGCGCTTTATCATCGCGCACGCCTCCTGTACCAAGTTGGATAAGACCGTCAGCGTCACGAGTTGCCGGGCAGTGAAAAGGTCGTACCATTTCGCCAGCCCATACAGGGTAGGCGTAAAAGCCCGTGCGTCTTCGACCAAAGTGCCTTCTGGCTGCCACGCCGGATTCGTCTGACGCGCTACAGACTCCATTGCCGCGGTTGGCGGGAGGTAAATCCGCCCGCGATCACCCGCAGCAACGATTGCCATCATCTGCACACCCATGCGCCCCGCCTTGCCCTCAGCTTTTATGTAATCAGCGGCAATCGGAGTCCCAGACATTATGCATTGGAAATGCGCGCCGCGTGAAAGCTTTGTACCATTCTTCGCAGCCTCGGCATCCTTCGGCTTGCCCACCTTCACCGTGAAGCGGTAACCACCATTCTCGATCACCGGTTCGACATAGGCTTCCTTGCCAGCCTTGGCTGAAAGCATGAAAGTGGAGGCGAGCGGCACATCCACATTGGCAAAGGCTGGGTTCGGGCTCTTTACCGTTCGTGCCCATAGCCACGCAATGACGGTGAGCTTCTTTCCCAAATAGGGTTTGAGATCCGAGCGTTCTTTCACCATCTCTGTCGTAATCTCGACCTTGGGGTAGAGATGGCCGATGCGCTTTTCAGCCTCGTCGCGCATCCATTTTCCGTAATAACGCACGTCCTCGGCAAGGCCCTGTGCGCCTTTCCATGTCCTCAGGGCTTTTTGCCCATCCGGCAACTGCTGCCATTCCGGATTGACCGGCGGCTTGCCGGCAAACTTGGGCGGAATTTCGATCATCGCCTTGTTGATCAGGACCGCCACAGGATTTAGGTCACTGGCATACGCTTCCAAACCGAGCCGTTGCGCCTCCAGCGGCAGTGCACCACCACCGGCAAAAGGATCATGAAAAGCAGGTAGCTTGTGGCGGTCAAAAAGTTCCTTGGCGCGCGGGTGACCGGCATTTTCAGCACAAGTATAGCGCCAGCTTTGCCAGATTTCGTCTCTGGCTTGCTGGAGAACTTTCTCATTGGTCGTGTTTTCCCAGAGCACCAGGTCCTCGATAATCTTGAAGAGACGTTTTCTCTCTTTTTCCTGTGCCTTTTCTGTGGGGAAAAGATCAGGATGCGCCGAAGGGTCGTCCACCATCTGCGAAAAGATCACCGCCCGCGCCGCCGCCAAGGGCCGCCGCGCCCACCAGAGGTGCAGGGTGCTCGGATGGCCGTGGCGAATGGACTTCTCCCGGGCCGACGCCTTGTTGATGGCATCCAGCGGCAGGGCAACTTCGATGAGTTTCTTCTTGTAATTCATGATCTTTCCTTATGACTCCGGTCGAAAATCTGACGATTAGCGTCATTCATCGGACGATTATCCGACGATTAAGGCAGAATATCGGTCGATTCCGAGGAAACTCGGAAGGCGGTGAAATCGGAAGATTACGGCAAAACATCGAAAGATTATCGGAAGATTTCATCATCAAAAGCCACTTCCATTTTGAGCTTAAAATCTTCCAGCATTTTGCCGGATTCTTTCAAGGTCGTACTGTCAACGATAGCCTCTCCGCATTCGGAACATGCATAGGTAATGTAATTCGGAATTACCTTTGTTTGCCCTTTATATTCAAAGGACTCGGTTTCAACTTTCTTTTTCAGCTTGCCGGCTCCGCAGATAGGACAATTTTTTGTTTTCATTTTTTTTCAGATCACCTTCCACCAGGGCACCGCCAAAACCCTGGGCGTCAACCACTCAATTACCGTGCCGGTGTGCAGCAGTAACCCGGCACGTGCGTCAGCACCATACTCATTTTGAAAGGCAAGCAGGTTCATGGCATCCTTGATCCGCGGGCGGTTTGTGGATTTGATCTCGATGGGAAGCACTTTCCCGTCCGTCTCGATCACCAGATCCACTTCTTCACCTGTCGTCGTCCGCCAATAGAGAATCTCCGTATTCTGGAGCCTTCCACACTGCCAGACAAGAAGGTCAAGCAACACAATGTTCTCGAGATAGGCGCCCGTTGGTTCGGCCATTCCAGAGAGGTGCATCGCCAGTCCGACGTCGCCCCAGTACAGCTTGGGGGATTTGAGGAGACGTTTGGTACGGTTCACCGAATAGGCCGGCAAGCGAATCAAAAGGTACGAAGTTTCAAGCAGGTTCAGGTAGCGGTGTATCGTGGGCTGCTTTAATGATAGATCGCGGGCCATTTCCGTCTGGTTTACGAGCTGCCCGAGACGAAAACAGGCGGCGCGCATCAGCCGGCGAAAATCAGGCAGGGCGGCTATGGAGGAAAGCACCTGGAGGTCCCGCTCCAAGTAGGTCCGGACATAGCCGTCGAACCAGACCATCCGGTCCTCCGCACGGGTCATGTGGACAGCGGGCGTTGGAAATCCGCCGCGACGGGCAAATGCCAGCCAGTCTTCCGGACCCGATGTGTCCACACTGAGTAGATCGGGCCATTCGGCGTCATTCGCTGCGACCAGTTCTTCCCAAAGTCCGCAACGGCCGAGGCCCAATTGCTCCCGCCGGGTCATCGGCCAAAGGGTGAGGTAGCTGGCGCGACCGGCGAGAGATTCGGATACTCCCTGCATCAGGAGCAGGTTGGCCGATCCGGTCAGAAGAAATCGGCCCGGTTGGCGGTCTGAATCGATGGCCCGTTTAACAGCGAGGAGCAAATCGGGTTCCCGTTGCACCTCATCGAGAGTCACCTTCGCCGCACCCCCCACCAGGGCTTCAGGATTTTGCCTGGCGAGTTCGAAAACATCCATGTCATCGAGGGAAAAGTAGGAACGCTTTTCCAGGGTAAGCACCTTTACCAGAGTGCTCTTGCCCGTCTGACGGGCGCCGGTAACCACAACAGCCGGCATCACACGTAACCGTTGGCCCAATGCGGCCATCATGTGTCGGGGAAATGTATTTTCATTCATGGCGTGAATTATATCCATTCATGGACGATTTTGCAAGGATTATGAGGGTTCTTTCGCTTTGGCCAGCAACTCGGCAAAGTCGTAGTTGACGCTTGTCACGCCGAAATCCGGCTCGCGTTGAAAGGGCTGTCTCAGGTAGTGTACCCGGTAAGAGTCGCCATCGAGAAATTCCACGATGGCAAGGATAAAATCCTCGGGCTTGTTGAGGGAGTAGAGGATTTCATTGCGGGTCACCGTGACCGTCGGTGCACCGGATACTCGTCCTTTCACCTCGATGAAACGCAATTTTCCCGTGCCCGGGATACAGCTTTCGATATCGTAACCCAATTTCTCAAGTTCGCGGTCGGTCGGCTCAAACCCGAGGTTGCGTTCGACCTCCATAATGATGGCGCGGGCTCGGGCGGCACTGGCTTGTGTATCAGCAGGCGCGGTCGATATTGCCGCCCCCTGACCTGTCATGGCCGTCAGTAAACCTTTGGGCACGATCAGCATTCCACCCAACACGACCGGTGGTAGCGGCGAGATCTGAGCTTCGAGTTTCAGGTCTTCGAGTCGCTTTTGCAGCCGCCCCTGAAGCAGATCGGCCCGCTTACGGGCCTCACCCGAATTGAGCCGATTACCTGTTCTGCCTGCCTGTTCCAAGAGTTTGAGCTGCTCGGCGCGATGATCCCAATAGGTAATCTCCTTGGTGAGCCGCTCCTTCACCGCCGCTTCTGTCTTGGCAATCAGTTTGAGCTTGGGGCCTCGCACCTCCGCCAAGTGTTCCGGAACGACGTTCACTATCGCGTGACCCTGTGCCTTCTTCTCCAGCTCGCGGGTAATCCAGGTGCACTCGGGCCTGTTGAGGATTGCTTCAACAGTCGGTTCGCCTTTGGCCAGCGGCCGGTAATCGAGATAGGGTGCATAATTCACATGGTGTGTGGCGCCATCGGCGTCAAGCTCTATATATAGCATCCGCCTGGAGACGACGCGGCGCTCTCCCGACCGTGTCAGGCTTGCGTCCTGGATAGTATGTTCGAGATAGAACATCACGTGCGGCTGGATACCCGTGTCGCGTTCATCTACCAGCACGGCGCCGCGTTTCAAGAGATCTCGGTGGCGCTCAAGGGTAAGGTCGATAACCGAATCAAGCAACGGATGCCCAGGACAAACAAAGGCAGCCAGTGGCAGACCTTGAGGCGCTACCAGCGGCTTCTCAAAGGCAATGCGTTCATATCGGGGCAGCACCGGTTCGCCGATACCGATCAAACGGTCACGGTTCCGCACCGGGGCCGGGACATGGGTAACCTCGTAGCGGCGCGGCTCACGCTGTCTGGCCGATCCTCCCAGATAGCGGAAGGCTTCGAGGAAAAAAGACTCGATATAGTGCGGCTGAAGGCGTCTGGCTTCTGCCCGCTCCATATCCTCCCGGATATGTTGGATGCGACTCGCGTCCATTGCATCGTGGGCAAGAGCATGGTCTTCAAGAAGGTCCCGGAGCTGGTCGCGATCCAAAGCATGGTCAATAACGGTGGTCAGGTAGGCTTTAACCTCTGGGCGCTCGCCATAACGGACAGCCTCAATCAGCAGATCCCGCAACAGTTTACCCTCGAATTGGAGCTTGCCGAGCACGTCGAATACCTGGCCGCCGAGGGATTGACGGGCCTGTTCCAGTTTGTCCAGAAGCTTGCGATAAACGTCTCCCTCACGGGTTTCTTCGGCCACCAGGTTCCAGAGATGGCATACCTCGGTCTGGCCGATGCGGTGGATACGGCCAAAACGCTGCTCGATGCGGTTGGGGTTCCACGGCAGGTCATAGTTCACCATCAAATGTGCACGCTGGAGGTTGATGCCCTCGCCGGCGGCATCCGTGGCCAACAGAACCTGCACTTTGGGGTCATGCTTGAAAGACTCCTGCTCCTTCATGCGTTCCTCGCGGCCCATGCCGCCGTGGATCATAACCACCGCCTCCTTACGTCCGAGCAGCGTGGTGATACGGTTCTCAAGATAATTCAGGGTGTCGCGGTGCTCGGTGAAGAGTACAAGCTTCTGTTGTAAGGATGGTGTGTGACGGGGAATCGCTCCGGCGCCGAAAGGAGTAATCGGTTCGGCTAATCTGTTCGAAATTGCGGCGGTGGTGAAAATCTCACCCAGAAGGGTTGAAAGCTCGCGCCATTTGGTATCCGTACCGCTGCGACGGACACCGAGCGCGAGCGACTCCAGACCTTTGAGGGTCTCAATCTCCGCTTTTAACTCGGTGATGGTTCGCGCCGCCGTTGCCTGATCGAGGATTTCCTCCTCGGCGGCCTTGACCTCATTGTCCGGTGCATCTTCGAGATCCTCGACGTCCTCGGCATCCAGAGCCAGCAGGTCGGCGGCAAGGATCGGCGCGGCTTGGCCTCCGCGTTGGAGCACTTCCATCTCACGCAGTCTGCTTTCTAAGCGTTCTCGTCGTCTACGCAATGATTGATAGATCGCTTCGGGCGAGGAAGCAAGCCGTCGTTGCAGAATAGTGAGGGCGAAGCCCACAGTTCCGGTACGTTTATCATTCTGTAGCGCCTCGGCACGGTTGAATTCCTCGCGAACATATTCGGTGACCGCTTTGTAGAGCTTCGCTTCGGCCTCCGAGAGTTTGTAGGGAACGGTGTAAGCGATGCGCTCAGGGAATAGCGGCGTACCGTCGAACTTGAGCAGGCTCTCCTTCACCATCCGGCGCATCAGGTCCGAGACGTCGGCTACATGAACCCCGTCGCGGAAGCGGCCTTCGAAACGGTCGCCGTCGAGGAGGGCCATAAAGAGCTGAAAGTCAGCCTCCTTACCGTTGTGCGGCGTCGCCGTCATCAAGAGGAAGTGCCGTGTGAGGGTCGAAAGAAGCTGGCCGAGCCGGTATCGCTTGGTGTATTTAGTCTCCGTGCCGAAAATGGTGGCAGACATCTTGTGCGCCTCGTCACAGACCACAAGATCCCAGCGACAATCCGGCGTCTGGAGTTTTTGCTGTACGTCCTCATTGCGCGAGAGCTTGTCAAGCCGGGCAATGACAAGGTTGGTCTCAAGGAACCAGTTGCCGGTGCGTGCCGCTTGGAGCTTGTCGTTGGTGAGAATCTCAAAGGGCAGATGAAATCGGTGGTAGAGCTCGTCCTGCCACTGCTCGGCGAGGCTGCCCGGGCAGACGATTAGACAGCGCTGTAAATCGCCGCGGGCGACCAGCTCTTTGATGAGCAGGCCTGCCATGATCGTCTTGCCGGCGCCGGGATCGTCGGCAAGGAGAAAGCGCAGCGGTTGACGCGGCAGCATGGCCTCGTAAACGGCGGTAATCTGGTGCGGCAGTGGGTCAACAATAGAGGTGTGGACGGCGAGCACCGGGTCGAAGAGGTGGGCAAGGCGGATGCGGTGCGCTTCGGAAACCAGACGGAACAGCGCTCCGTCGCCGTCGAAACTCCAGGGGCGGCCTTGCTCCACGAGATCGAGACGTGGCTCGTCGTATCGATAGAGAAGTTCGTTTGCCACCTTGCCCGTGGGCGTCTTGTAGGTTAATTCGAGCGCCTCGGAGCCAAACCACTGCACGCTGACAACCGTGATAAGGCAGTCCGGAAGAAGGCCACATACTGCGGCGTTTGGTTGAAGGTCTTCGAGACGAATCATTCGGATTTTTATTTAGCAGCGATGTTCCGGCGTGAGTTCCTGATGTCGTTCTTACTTGCCTGATGAAAGTATTCTTCAAAACATAAAACCCCGCTCTCTTCTGGAGACACGGGGTTTCAGTAATCAGTCCATAGCATCCTCACGCTGTGTTGACCAGTTTAGGATTCTTAATCTTTATAGTCACATATGCGACACCGATTATCATAATATAATTAAGATTGCTACAGAAAAACGAGAAATAAGACGAAGGACTCTTCAAGAGGCAAAGACCGGGTTCTTTATGAAAATAATAGTAGTCAGACATGTGCGTCTTTCGAACCGCATTCAATATTTTTATCAAAATGGCCAAGCATTGACTTGTATTTGCTTTCAGTAAGGCTGATTTTCAATTCTGTATCGTATGCCATGCCTCCCGTTCATCTACGAGTCAATAAAACTACGACTCCTGAAAAGCAATGAATACGCTTATTCGAAATGGAGCAATTTTTTTATCACGGGAGGTGGGTAAAGATCTGTACCCAATCTTATTTGACGACATCGTAAAAAGCGCCCTAGCCCGCCGACTGCCGGGCCTGTATAAAAGAAGTAAGTCGAGTCTGTGCCATGAAACCGGCCCAAAACCGTCAAACACGTATCTAAAGAATCCAATTAGTTACGTGCGACTTACTTAGAAGTAACCTCGGATCAGTAGAATAGCGCCGCCCAGAAAATGAGTGCCGTGAGCATCAAGCCCAGGATAAGACTGGCCAGACCGAAGGCCGAAGAAAACAGTTGCAGCCAGATGCCCGGGCCTTCTCTCTTCAGGGATTCCAGACGCCCTTCCGCCGCCAGGCGCTCGTATTCAAGGGGACGCTCGTGACGCATGGCCTCCAGGCGATAGCGGCCGGTGAAC
>JAKQIZ010000099.1 GCA_029561465.1 Deltaproteobacteria bacterium
AATCACGATCTTGGAACGGATTTCCTTGCGAATCAGGCGTTGCCGCATCATCTGTTCCCGGAGTTCCTGTTTGTAGCCCTCGAAGGTGAGACCGTCCTTGTTCAGGGCCTGAATCAGCTCCGACATCTGCATGTTTCTGCCCTTGAGAACTTCCTTGACGAACCCCATGACCTCGTCGTCCTTGACGGTAAGGCCGGTTTTTTTCGCCTCCTGCTCGATGAGCTTGCTGTCGATCAGCCGTTTCAGGATGGTCGTCTTTCCTTCCGCGATCATCCTTTCCTTCTCCTGGCCGGTCAGACTGGCCTCGATTTTCTTCTGATAGGGATCGAAGTTTTCATTGAGTTCCGAAAGGGTGATTACATCATCGTTCACGATGGCCACGATGCGATCCACCACCTCGCAGGCCGCGGGAACGGACAGGGCGATCGCCAGTATCGCCGCTATCATGATCAGATATATCTTCTTCATGTTTTCACCTGCTTTCTCCTAATCCTCACCGCCTCTACCACGATCAGAATTATTTTGCCATAGTTAAGGACCCTTCGCCCCGCAAGGCGCGCAACAGTTCCTTGACGGCCCCCGTAAGCATCGATCCCGCCAATCCGGGAAGGGGCACGATGAGCTTGAAATCCGGCGTCAGTTTCACCCCTGGGGCGACTCCCCGGGAAAGCGCAAGGATCCGGGCGGGATCGACGGGACTGTCCGGCTGAAAAGCCACCACCAGTTGCCCGCCGTCGTAACCCATCTTCTTCCCCTTGAGAAGCTTGAGGAGGTTTTTGATTCGGATCACCTCGAAGAGGTTGTCGATTTCTTCGGGAATGAACCCATAACAGTCCGCAAGTTCTTCCCGGATCTCCGCCAGTTCCTCCTCACCGGCCGCCAGAGAGGCCCGTTTATAGGTCACGAGCCGCCGCTGTTCGTCGGGCATGTAATCCGTGGGGATAAGCGCCGGCAGCCCCAGATTGATTTCCGGCCGGACTTCCTCTTCCGGAACGGTTTCGCCCTTGAGTTCCCGCACCGTCTTCTCCATGAGCTCCGTGTACAGCTCGTACCCCACCGCGGTGACATGGCCGGATTGCGAAACCCCCAGGAGACTTCCTCCCCCGCGGATTTCCAGGTCGTTGGCGGCGATCCGGAAGCCGGCCCCAGGCTCCGAAAATTCCATGATCACCTCCAGGCGCTTCTGGGCGTCCCGGGAGAGCATGGCCCCCTTGGGAACCAAAAGATAGGCCCGGGCCTCCTCCCGGGCGCGGCCCACCCGGCCCCGGATCTGATAGAGCTGGGCCAGGCCGAAACGGTCAGCGCGATTGATGATGATCGTATTGGCGGTGGGGATGTCCACGCCGGAACCGATGATGGTGGTACAAACCAGGACGTTGCATTGCTGCTGGATAAAACGGACCATCGTCGTCTCGATTTCCGCCGCCTTCATCTGCCCGTGGAGGACCGCCACCCGGGCTCGGGGAACGAGCTTTTCGATAAACCGGGCCATGGAATAGATAGATCGGACCCGGTCGTGGACAAAAAATACCTGCCCCTGCCGGTCCAGTTCCCACAGAATGGCTTCCCGGATAATATCCTCATTGAATTCGACGACATGGGTCTTGATGGGCTGGCGGTCCTCCGGGGGGGTGTGGATGATGGACAGGTCGCGGATGCCGACAAGGGAGAGATGGAGGGTTCGGGGAATGGGCGTGGCCGTAAGGGTCAGGACATCCACCAAGGTGCGGAGTTTCTTGAGCTTTTCCTTATGCTGTACTCCGAAGCGCTGTTCCTCGTCGATGATCACCAGTCCCAGCTCCCGGAAGCGCACATCCTTTTGCAGGAGGCGATGGGTCCCCACAACGATGTCCACCGTACCCCTGTTGATTTCCGCTACGATCCCGGCCTGTTCGGACTTGGTGCGGAAACGGTTGAGGACCTCCACCCGGACGGGATAAGGACGGAAGCGCCGGGAAAAGGTTTGATAGTGCTGTTCCGCCAGGATCGTCGTCGGCACGAGGATGGCGACCTGCCTGGCCTCCATGACGGCTCGGAAAGCCGCCCGCAGAGCGACTTCCGTCTTGCCGAACCCGGCGTCGCCGCAGATGAGGCGATCCATGGGCTTTGTCCGGCTCATATCGAGATGGATGTCTTCGATGGCCCGGTCCTGGTCCGGGGTCTCCTCGTATTCGAAGGCGGCGCAGAAATCGTTGTACAGCCCGTCGGGAGGGGAGAAGGACCTGCGGTCCATGACCTCCCGGGCGGCATAGATCGCCATTAGCTCCTCCGCCGTTTCCCGAATGGATTTTTTCACCCGCTCCTTGACGACTTCCCAAGAGGTGCCGCCCAGGCGGTCGAGACGCGGCGTCGCCCCGTCCGGGCCCAGATATCTCTGGATCCGGTCCAGGCGGTCCACCGGGATATAGAGCTTGTCCTGATCGAGATACTCGATGAGGAGAAAATCGTTTTCCACGCCTTCCACGGTGAGTTTCTGGAGGCCTCCGTAACGGCCGATGCCGTGTTCCTTGTGGACCACGTGATTTCCTTCCCGGAGTTCGCCGAAGGACTTGAGGAAATAGCCCTCCCGGGTGGGTCGGAAGCGCCGCCCCCAAATCTTTTTCCCGTGGAGTTCCTCATCGGAGAGAACGACCAGCCCCAGGGCGTCGTAAACAAAACCGGTGGCAAGATTGCCTTCCATGATCCGGAGGCTGCCGGCCGTACCGGAGGGAATGGGGAAGACATCGAGGAAGGCCGCATCGCCGGTGAGCCCGTTCCGGTCCGCCCCGGCCGCGTCGGGGACGCCGGGAGCGGGTTCGGGACCCATGGGACCTTCCGCCGGCAGGCCGGTGAAGGTAAGGTCGTGCTGGGCAAAAAGCTGGGCGAGTCGCTGCCGTCCCTCCCGGCCGCGGCATACGAAGAAGATCTGATAACCTTCTTCCATCCACGCTTTCAGTCTTTCCACCAAGGGTGAAAGGACCCCCCTCTCACCATCCCGGATCTGGATGCCCGACTTGATGCCAGTCATCCCCACCGTGCGGAAGATAACTCCCGCCGGCTGCCGACCCATGACCAGGCTGTGGATATGGAGGTGTTGGAAGGGTTCTCCGGTCCGGTCAAGCTCGGCACCTGTCCAGTAGTGGGCCTCCCTCTCCAGATAAAAACGCTCTTCCCGGCGGGCCTTCAAGAGCAGCCGGTCGGTCTCGTTGGCAAGTTCCTCCCCGGACCGATCGATGGCGAGGGGATCGTCCCAGATCAGCAGACTGTCCGGGGAGAGATAATCCAGCAGCATCCCCGGCGGCGTTTCGCCCTCGTAAAAGAGGGGAAAGAGCAGGGGGTTGACGGACATGGCCAGTCCGTCGGCCATGCGCTCCAAAAGCCGGGACCGCACCAGCCGGGGCAATCCCAGGTCGCCGGCCCGGAGCCGGGCGTTACGGATGCCCAGGGCCTGCCGGCTCTCGGTCATGATAATTTCCCGGGCCGGCGTCAGAAGGAACTCGTCGATCTCCCGGCGGGAGCGCTGGGAGGCGGGAGCGAATTCGCGGATGGCTTCGATCTCGTCACCGACAAACTCCAGACGGTAGGGATGGGGTGCCAGAGGGGGGAACAGATCAACGACATGGCCGCGTACGGCGAACTCCCCCTTCCCTTCCACCAGGGTTACCCGGTGATAACCGCCCTGGAGGAGATGGAGGACCCATTCATCGCGGTCGAGAAAATCCCCCAGGGCAACCCGGTTCAGATAGGCGGAGATTGTTTGACGGGACGGGAGTTTCTGCAGGAGGGCCTGCACGGGGACGACCATCAGCGGGCACTCGCCGGTCAAGAGCCGGCAAAGACCTTCGCATCTTGCCAGCTCCACCTCCCGCTGCCAGGCAAAGAGATCCGTGGATACCGCGTCCCAGGGGGGAAAGAGAAAGACCTGTCCGGCTCCGGAAAAAAAGGACAGGTCACGGCCAAGCTGCCGGGCCTCCTTTTCCGTCGGGGTGACGATCAGCAGGGGCCGGGTGATCCGCCGGTGCAGCAGGGCCATGAGGAATGCCCGGGCCGTCGCCTCCAATCCCTGGATGGAAACGACCTTTTCCCGCTCCTCGATCCTTGCCAGCAGTTCCTCCAGGGCCGGATCGGGGCTCCGCATCGCCGGCCGGACGATCTTTCTGACCATGAGCGGCTAAGAAAGCTCCAGCATCCGGTCCAGGGCCCGCCGGGCGGGAATCCGGACCGCTTCCGGAACCTTGACGATATACCGCCTCTCGATTAGGGCGGCATGAATGTCTTCTAGGGTGGTCAGTTTCATATCCAGGCAGAGGAAATCCTCCGCGGCGGGGATGAAGGTCTTGGTCGGATAGCGGGTTTGCAGCTCATAGAAGACGCCCCTTTCCGTGCCGACAATGAGCTTCGTCACCTCCGGGCGCCCGGCGTAGCCAATGATGCCGGTGGTGGAGCCGACAAAATCAGCCAGATCAAGGACCTCGCCCTTGCACTCGGGATGGGCGGCGAAGACGGCGTCCGGATGCAGCCCCCGGACGGCCCGCACCGCCGCGGCGGTGAGCCGGTCATGGACGGGACAGCAGCCCTCCCAGGGGATGATCTGACGGCCGGTCTGCCGGGCAACGTAACGGGCCAGATTACCGTCGGGGATCATGAGAATCGGCCCCGCGCCGGGGAGGGAACCAACCACCCGGAGGGCGTTGGCGGAGGTGCAGCAGATGTCGCTGTGCGCCTTGATAATCGCCGCCGAATTGATGTAGGTCACGACCTTCGCCTCGGGGTGTTTCTCCCGGGCGGCGGCAAGCTGGGGCGCCGTCACCATGTCGGCCAGGGGACAGCCGGCCTCCTGTCGCGGCAGCAGAACCGTCTTGTCGGGGGAGAGGATGGAGGCGCTTTCCGCCATGAAATGCACCCCGGCAAAGACGATTGTCTCGGCGTCCGTCCGGGCGGCCTCGATGCTCAATCCCAGGGAATCGCCGCGATAATCGGCTATTTCCTGCACCTCGTCTCGTTCGTAGTAGTGGGCTAGGAGGATGGCGTTTTTTTTCCGCAGCAGTCTGCGGATCTCTTCCTGCAGCTCTTTCTGATTCATGGACTTTCAACTCCCTGGGGGTCGTCCCCGAGCTTGACACTGGCATCCGAACAACATCTGCGGACACGCCCCTTTTTTCTATCGCGGAGAACTCTCTATAATATAAACACCTTTACTTCAAGGGCAAACATGCCGTCGCCCAGCCGGAGCCGACGCGGCCATTCTCCCGCCCCCGCCGCCTTCCGTCGACTCCGGCCCCGAGCGCGGAGCCGCACCCGGCTTTGTCGGTAATAGTTGACAAGGCCCTCCATTTAAGATAGCTTCCCAGTATGATTCCTGTAGATGAAGCCCGGCAGATCATCCTCGACGGCATCAACCCGCTACCCTTGGAAAAGGTAAATATTCTGGAGGCTCTGGGGCGGGTCATCGGCGAAGATGTGGCGGCGCCCCGCAATTTGCCCCCCAAGAACAACTCCGCCATGGACGGATACGCCGTCCGCGCCGAAGACACCAAAGCCGCTACGACCCAAAATCCAATTGTCCTTACCGTCACCGAAGATATCCCCGCCGGAACGATCCCCAAACAACCGCTGGGGGCGGGACAGGCGGCGCGGATCATGACCGGGGCGCCCCTGCCAGGCGGGGCCGACGCCGTGGTACGCATGGAGAACACGCGCAAGGACGGGGGGAAGGTTCATATCCTGGCCGCGGCGGTCTCTGGACTGGATATCCGCGTGGCCGGCGAGGATGTCGCCGCGGGGGAAACGGTAGTTGGCCGCGGTACGGTTATCCGTCCCGCGGAAGTGGGAATGCTCGCCGCGTTAGGCAGATCATTCGTCTATGTTCATCAGCGCCCCACCGTGGCGATTCTGGCCACCGGCGACGAGCTCGTGGACATCGACGAGCCGCCTTCCGACTGGAAAATCATCAGCAGCAACAGTTACGCCACCGCCGCCCAGGTTCTGGAAAGCAGCGCCGCGATTCTCCAATTGGGAATCGTGAAAGACTGTCGGGAGGACCTTATCTCCAAATTCCGGGAGGCATCCCGGGCGGATTTGATCATCTCCTCCGGTGGCGTCTCCGTAGGCGACTACGATCTGGTCAAGGACATCATGAAAGAAGTGGGCAACACCATGCAATTCTGGCAGGTGGCCATGCGGCCCGGCAAGCCCCTGGCCTATGGCGCCATCCAGGGGGTGCCCGTTTTCGGTTTGCCCGGCAATCCCGTTTCGTCCATGGTCTCCTTTGAACAGTTCGTTCGTCCCTCCCTGCTCAAGATGATGGGGCACAAAAATATTTTCCGACGGCAGATCCGGGCTATCTTGGAAGATGATCTTGAAAAAATGGCCGAGTTGCGGTATTTTATTCGCGGCTGGGTGCGCCGGGAGGCGGGGCGATACTACGTAAGGTCAACGGGGGAACAAGGATCGGGAATCCTCAAGTCCATGGTCCGGGCCAACGCTCTCATCGTCCTGCCGGAGGCGGAGACATCGATCGCCCGGGGAACGGAGGTTCAGGTGCAGCTCCTGGACACATCCCTGGAGCACGCCGATCGTCCTGATTAAGGGGCATAGAAGCTTGAAGGCGCTATCGCTCTCATTGCATAATCGGGCGCCGGAAACATTGTAAAAAGCAGCATTTTCCAAACGGAAGTGCCAAGGTCACTGGTGGGCCTCCCGGACTTCAAATCCGGTGTGGGGCGCTAAAACCGTCCCAGGTGGGTTCGATTCCCATGCACTTCCGCCAATTTACAAATTCCTTATTGTTGTGTTTGTTGTTGAAATGACACACGTTGACACATAGATATAAAAATATCATTTCTCCAAAGAAACGGAAGATTCAGTTTGATCAAGCAGATTCACCGCCGCTTTGCGATGCCCCGGCGACAGGTGGGCGTAGCGAAGAGTCATGTTGATAGTCTTGTGACCAAGGAGCGACTGCACCGTTGATATGTCCACTCCGCGCATCACCAGCCACGACGCGAAAGTGTGGCGCAAGTCATGGAAGCGGAAGTCTCTGATATTTGCCCGCCGCAAAGCAGTATTACAGGCTCGGCCCTCCATGCGTGTGTCAAACACTGCTGTACACCGAGGCGACACTTTCGTTTGCCATGCTGGCGTATAATCTGATGAGTCTGTTTCGTCAGGCAGTGATGAGAAGCCGTGTTAAGCACACCCTTTCCACCCTGCACGGGATGGTACTGGCCGTCGGCGGTGCATGGAAGGGCGGTGCCGGTAAGAATCACTTGCTATTGCCTGTCCCGCGAAAGAAGCGGGCATGGTTCAGCGGCCTGTGGGCCAACGCCTCGAACCTATCATGTTGTAAAACCTAAACTACAAATTATCTAATGGAAAATCTGGGTTTAACTTAGGGCCTATCCGTAATAGCGGCAACTTTCCCCCCAGCAGATGATGGCAGCAGCGAGATGAACGAGCGCTTCGTAGCTTTCGACAAGTTTTTCATACCTGACAAGCAGTTTCCTGAATCGGTTGAACCGCTTCCGGACATCGTATTCACTATAACAATTT
>JAKQIZ010000107.1 GCA_029561465.1 Deltaproteobacteria bacterium
TTCTTCATCTTTCTGGTGGCCAATATCGGCGGTTCCCTGACGCCCCTGGGGGACCCGCCCCTCTTTCTCGGCTTCCTCCACAATGTTCCCTTTTTCTGGGTGACCACGAGCATCCTGCCCCATATGCTCCTGTCGTCCCTCATCCTCCTCGCGGTGTTCTATGCCTTCGATCTTTTCTATTATCGCCGGGAGGCGCCGGTGCCGCCGGCAACCGGGGAACGGACGCCGATCCGCATCGAGGGTCTCCACAACCTGCTGCTTCTCGCCGGGGTGATCGGCGTCATCCTGCTGAGCGGCTACTGGCGGCCGGGACATCTGTCCATTTTCGGCATCGAGGTCCAGTACCAGAATCTCCTCCGGGACGGGAGCATCGTCACCCTGGGCCTGATTTCCCTGTTCGTCACGCCCCGGCGGCTCCGGGAGGCCAACGACTTCAGTTGGGGGCCCATCCTGGAGGTGGCGAAACTCTTCGCTGGGATCTTCATCACCATCATTCCCGCCCTGGCCATCCTCAAGGCAGGTTCCCAGGGCGCCCTGGCCTGGCTGGTGGACGCAGTCAAGACCCCGGCCCATTACTTCTGGGCGGCTGGGATCCTCTCGTCGTTTCTGGACAACGCCCCGACCTATCTGACCTTCTTCAACATGGCCCTGGGGCGGCTCGATCTTACGGAGGCCATGATCCCCACGGCCCTGGCCGCCGGGGCGGCGACGGCCAACCCCCAGTTTATCGCCTATCTCCAGGCGATATCCGCGGGCGCGGTCTTCATGGGGGCCAATACCTATATCGGCAACGCCCCGAACTTCATGGTCAAGTCCATCGCCGAGGAGGCGGGGGTCAACATGCCGAGCTTCTTCGGCTATATGCTCAAGTATTCCATCCCGATCTTGATCCCGATTTTCATCGCCGTCAGTTTCGTCTTTTTCTGAACAGGAGGCAGGTCCATGAGCAAAGATTACTATGAGGTGGTTGTCGAGGGTCATCCGGAGTACGTCAACGGTTTTGTCCACGGTTTGATCGCCGGCCGGGGCGGGGCGGGGGACGCCTTTTTCGGGGAAGACTTCGAGATCGATGAAGAACGCCCACTGGAGATCCTGAGCCGCCTGGTGGGTCTTCGGGAAGAACATACGGTGCTCCTTGTCGAGGAGACCGTCCTGGGCTTGCTGAAAGAGGTGATCGGCGGCGGCCGCCGGGAAGGTGGGATGAAGTTGATCTCCACGCGAAAGATCCGGGAGGCGTCGTTCAAGTATTCCTTCGCGACCTTTTCCCGGGAAACCGGCGCCGCGCTCGACAAGCTTCTGACCTCGATCCCCCCCGGCGTTTTCGCGGAGCCGCCCTACGCCCCGGAACACAGAGAAACGCCCGAAGGTCAGGGGGTGGAGGCCTACACCCCCCTGCACGACTACGAATTGAAGGCGGCGGGACGCATCCGGGGGGAGTGCGGGGGGGTATGCCGCTGCTACGAACTCCTGAAGCGGCACGAGGTGGTCGAACTCGGACCGATGGAACTCAGCCTGACGGGCGCATAGCGAAACGTTTGTCCGCCGCCATGTAAAGACGGGGCAAACATTTACCGATACCGAGAGATCGTGAGCTTGCCATGGTCAAGCCGTTGGGGAGACCTTCCTAATGAATGGATGTGCGGATCATTGCCCTGAGGGCTTCCTCTCGCGGTTGCGGGATGAATTCCTGGTTAGCTGGGACGACGCCCGAACGATCGTCGGGAATTTCCATGAGGAGATGCGCCGGGGCCTCGCCGGGCAACCCAGCTCGCTCCGTATGCTTCCCACCTTTGCCGGCCGTCCCCGGGGAACGGAGCAGGGGCGCTTGCTCATCCTCGATCTGGGCGGTACGAACGTCCGGATCGGGGAGGCGGTCCTGGACGGCAAGGGCCGGGCCGAACTCACGTCGGTGGACAGATCCGTCCTTCCCCGGGAAATCATGAGCGCCTCGGGCACGGAACTGTTCGATTTTCTGGCCGACCGCGTGGATCATTTCCTCGGGGGACGGGGACTTGACGACCGGTGGTGCCGCGATCTCGCCTTTACCTTTTCCTTTCCCGTGGAGCAGTCGTCCCTAGTTTCCGGACGGCTGGTAAACTGGACCAAAGGTTTTACGGGTCCTGGCGTGGCGGGCGAAGATGTGGCGGCGCTGCTCCGGGCGGCGCTGGCGCGCCGGGGCCGGGAACGGATTCGGGTCGCCGCCCTGGTGAACGATACGGTCGGCACACTGGCCGCGGGAAGCTACGCCGATCCGGCCTGCGATCTCGGCGTGATCCTCGGCACGGGGACCAACGCCTGCTATTTCGAGCGGACGGACCGGATCGAAAAATGCCGGGACGGCGTCGCCGCCGGGGAGATGATCGTCAATATGGAATGGGGAAACTTTAACCGGCTCCGGACCAATCCTTGGGATGAACTCCTGGATCGGACGACCTCTAACGCCGGCCGGCAACGTTTGGAGAAGATGATCTCCGGCATGTATCTGGGGGAACTGGCCCGGCTCGTCATCGGGAAGATGATGGCGGTGGGTTTGCTCCCCCAGGGGACGAACCATGCCGCCCTTGCGACCCCTTACGCCTTGACCGCGGAGCGGCTGGCGGCGGCGGTCCGTTCCACTGACCCCGCCGGCGCGGTGGGGATTGAAGGCGCGGCCCCGGTGGACGGAGCGGCTGTCGGACAGATATGCCGCCTCGTCGCCGCCCGGGCGGCCCGCCTGGCCGGAGCGGCGATCGCCGCCGTGATTTCCTGGCGGGATGAGGATCTCGAAACGGGGCATGTCGTGGCGATCGACGGGTCCCTGTTTGAAAAATTTCCCGGTTTCCAGGAAAACATGCGGGAGATGTTGCGGGAATTGTTCGGGCCCCGGGCGGCGGGGATACAATTCCAACTCATACCGGACGGCTCGGGCATCGGCGCCGCCGTCGTCGCCGCCATGGGCGCTCGAACCGGATGGGGAGCGGGATCATGCTGACCAGAAGGGAACTGCTGGCGAACGTTACCCGGGTGGCCGCGGTGGCCGGAATGGCGGCCGCGATGCCGTCCTCCCTGAACGGCGTCCTGGCGGCATCCCCCGACGAGGAACTCCTCCGGAAGGCCCCCCGAGCCAGATTCTGGACCTCCGTGGAGTCGGCGGGCGGCGACTGCCGAATCTGCCATCCCGGCTTGACGGGCGGCGGGGGGCGGGCGCATCGCCACGAGGCCCACCTGGTCCGGTGCCTCCTGTGCGCCCAGAACTGCACCATCCGGGAAGGCCAGCGGGGACGGTGCCGCACCCGCATCAACATCCGGGGGGAACTCCGGAGCCTGGTATATGGTCGTCCCGTTGCCGTCCATGTAGATCCCATCGAGAAGAAGCCTTTCTACCATTTTCTCCCCGGGGCCGCCGCCTATTCCCTGGCCACCGCCGGCTGCCCCCTGAGCTGCAAGTTCTGCCAGAACTGGGAGCTGTCCCAGGCCTGGCCGGAGGACCTCCGGGCCGCCTACACCCCTCCCTCCCTCCTCGTCCGGTCCGCCCACGCCCGCCGGGCTCCGGTGATCGCCTTCACCTACAACGAACCGACGGTCTTCGCGGAGTATCTGATCGACATCTCCCGGGAGGCGAAAAAGCGCGGCCTCCGCCCGGTGATCGTCAGTTGCGGCTTCATGAACCGGGAACCCCTGATCGAGATGTGCCGGGTCCTGGCGGCGGTGAAGATAGATCTCAAGGGGTTCAGCGCCTCCTTTTACCGGCAGGTCTGCGGGGCGGAACTTGATCCCGTCCTCGCGACCATCAAGGAGGTCGCCCGGCAGAAGGTGCACCTGGAGATTGTCAATCTCGTGGTCCCGACCCTGAACGATTCGGATCGGATGCTCCGGGAACTCATCGCCTGGATCGCCGGCGAGGTCGGTTTAGAGGTGCCGGTGCACTTTACCCGCTTTCATCCCGATTACCAGCTCCTGAATCTCCCCCCCACCCCCGTGGCCACCCTGGAGCGGGCCCGGGAGATGGCCATGGCTGCGGGGCTCCGCTATGCCTACGTCGGTAACGTCCCGGACCACCCGGGCAATCACACCTATTGCCCGAACTGCAAAAAAGTGGTAATTAAGCGAACAGGTTTTTTCCTCGCGGAGATGCAAATCAAAGACGGGCGTTGTGCCTTCTGCGGGCAAAAGATAGCCGGCGTTTGGGCATAGAGGCGACAGGCCATGAAAAAGAGATACCTCTATATTTTTTTGGTGTTTGCGCTTGTCCTGGTCTTTGCCGTGGTCATTCAAGCCAGAAAGGAGCCGGAGATGGATACCGTTCGCCCCGCCGTCGTGGCGGGAAAATTTTATTCGGATGCGCCGGGAATGATCAAGGCCGCCATTGCCGGCTTTCTCGAGGACGCGGAGCCGGTGACGGTTTCGCGGCCTTTGGCCCTCATCCTGCCCCATGCGGGCTACATCTATTCGGGACAGATCGCCGCCGACGGTTACAACCAGACCCGAGGCCACCGCTATGACACGGTGGTGATTCTGGGGACCAACCATACCACCCCCGGTTTCCACCGCGTTGGCATTTACCCCGGCGACGGTTTCGCCACCCCCTTGGGGGTCGCCCGAGTGGACAACAGGATTGTGGAAGACCTCCTGGCGGCATCCCCGGACTGCGTCCGGAATGCCTCCGTCCATCAGCAGGAGCATTCCGTGGAAGTACAGGTACCCTTCATCCAGGTGCTGTTTCCGGAGGCGAAGATCGTGCCGGTGATCGTCGGCAGCCAGGAGGCAGATCTGTGCCAACGTTTCGGCCAGGCCCTGGGTGGCGTCCTGAAAGACAAGCAGGCCCTTATCGTGGCCAGTTCCGATCTCTCTCACTATCCCGCCTATGCGGAGGCCCGGAGCGTGGATGTCGCCATTCTGGAGGCTATTCCCACCCTGGATGCGGCGCGGGTGCGGCAAGCCGTCCGGGAGGCGATGGGCAGGGGGATCCCCAATCTCCACACCGCCGCCTGCGGGGAAGGACCCATCCTCGCTGCCATGAGCGCCGCCCGCGTCATGGGCGCCAAAGGCGGGAAGGTGATCAGCTACGCCAATTCCGGCGATGTCGCCATCGGCGACCTCTCCCGGGTGGTGGGCTACGGCGCCGTGGCCCTGACCGCCGATGCCCCGGCCGCAAACGCGCCGCCACCGCCCGCCGGACCCGCGGGGGAGTTGTCGCCGGCGGATAAAAAGGCCCTGCTCGGTCTGGCCAGAAAGACTATTTCCCGCTATCTCGCCACGGAAACCGTGCCGCTGGCCAGGGGATTCTCCCCGGCCGCCCAGGAATACCGCGGCGTCTTCGTCACCCTGAAGAAGCGCGGGCAGCTCCGGGGCTGCATCGGGCGCCTCATCCCCGAGGCCCCGCTTTGCCACCTCGTCGGGGCCATGGCCATCCAGTCCGCCTTCAACGACCATCGCTTCCGCCCGGTTACCGCCACCGAGTTGAAGGATATCGAAATCGAGCTGTCGGTCCTGACACCGATGAAAAAGGTTTCCCGGGCGGAGGACATCGTGGTGGGCCGGGACGGCGTCCTCCTCCAGAAGGGCCGGGCCGGGGCCGTCTTCCTCCCCCAGGTGGCCCCGGAGCAGGGTTGGACTCGGGAGGAGATGCTCGATCAACTTTGCCTGAAGGCCGGTCTGCCCGCGGGAAGCTGGCGCACCGGTGCGGAGTTCCAGACCTTCCAGGCCGTGGTCTTTCACGAGTCGGATTTCCATTGACGGGCGGGGTTACGGAAAACTTCCTGGTAAAGGTGTGCGAATCCTTGGTGATGATAAGTGTTTGGGCGTATGTTGCCGTGACGAAGGATGAAACGCGACGCCGATATCGTCAAATAATCAATCCCTATTCATTGCTGCGCAGGCCGCCCCTTTGCCGTCAACGGCAAAAGGGCGGTAGTCCACCGTCTGTTGTGCTCATGGGGTAAGAAAGGAGATATTCATCGATAATGCATGGCATTCTTCCGGAAATCGGTATCTCTATCCTCGCCGCCACCGCCTTGGGGTTCGTCTTCCAGTTCTTTCGCCAGCCGGTCATCCTGGGCTACCTGGTGGCCGGGGCGCTGATCGGTCCCGGCATCGGCTTCAAGCTCGTCTCGGAGCCCGCCAACATCGAG
>JAKQIZ010000113.1 GCA_029561465.1 Deltaproteobacteria bacterium
ATGGAACAGCCCCAGACCCCCATGCCGGAGCTGCCCGCCGCCACAAGGAAACTGAGCTTCGTGGAGGTGGAGTTGGGCTTTACGCCGGAAGAGGCCATGAAAGAGGCCTGCCGGTGCCTCCGCTGCGACGCAGAGGTATGACCGGGAAGTTCGGCTGTTGATTTAAACCGGAGGGGGGCAAGGATTTGCGGATTGTTGCCCCCCTTCATTATGTTCCCGCCTGAAAAGAGATGTCATGTCCCCGCGTCAAATACCCCGCGAAGGAAATCCGGTGATTTCGTCACTGGGAGAAAACAACGCCGCGTCGGAAAGGTCTCCGCTGGCGCGGGCCGTTGCCTGGCTTCTGCGGGCGCAGCTTCCGGGAGGTTACTGGAACGCCCCGGTGGAAACGAATTGCTGCATGGAGGCCCAGTGGGTCTTGGCAATGGTGTTTTGCGGCCTCGACCACCCGAAGAAGAAAGGCGTGGTGGATTACATCGTCAACGAGCAGCGGCCCGACGGGAGCTGGGATGTGTATCGCCACGCCGAACAGGGCGACATCAACACCACGGTTGAATGCTACGCCGCCCTCCGTTATGCGGGGTTTTCCCCCGACGAGGAGATAATCTCCAAGGCCCGCCGGTGGCTCCTCGCCAACAATTGGACCGAGAGAATCAGAGTCTTCACCAAATACTGGCTCGCCCTTTTCGGCGAGTGGCCGTGGGCGCACACCCCCGATCTGCCCCCGGAAATCATCTACCTGCCCAAGTGGTTTCCGTTCAACATCCATCACTTCGCCTCCTGGGCAAGGGCGACTATGATGCCCCTTACCATCGTCTCGGCGGAAAAACCGATCCGACTCCTTCCCCCGCGTATGCGTCTCGACGAACTTTTCCCCGCCGGCCGGGAGGCCGTGGATTACCGCCTGGCCAAGACTGTAAACGCGCCGTTCTTTTCCTGGCCCAAATTTTTCCTGGTTACGGATAAATTGCTCCATGCCTACAACCGCCTGGCCAAAGGTTCCCCCCTCCGCCGTGCGGCAAAGCAAGCAGCGCTGGCATGGATCACCGCCCACCAGGACGAGGATGGGTACTGGGGCGGGATTCAGCCGCCCTGGATTTACGGGATCATCGCAATGCAGGTCATGGGTCTTCCCCAGCAGCAGACAAATATGGCCCGGGCCGTCAACGCGCCGAATCTCCACTGGTCGGAGGAAACCCCCCGGGGGACGCGCATCAAGGCAACGGAATCACCAGTATGGGATACGATGCTGGCCGCCGGGGCGTTGCTTGCAGCCGGC
The DNA here is from genome assembly GCA_029561465.1 of Deltaproteobacteria bacterium. Taxonomy (GTDB): domain Bacteria; phylum Desulfobacterota; class Syntrophia; order Syntrophales; family UBA8958; genus UBA8958. The sequence goes on from JAKQIZ010000113.1 coordinate 1,280, forward strand.
CAAACCCCCGGCTGCCGGGAACTGGACGCGGCGATCGACTACCTGCTCGCCAAAGAGAATTCCCACTACGGCGACTGGTCGCAACTGATGGGCAAAAATACGGCGCCCAGCGGCTGGGCGTTCGAGAGGGAAAATCGGTTCTATCCGGATATCGACGATACGGCGGTCTGTATCGTTGTCCTCAGGAAGTACCGAAACCTGCTGGACCCCCACCAGGACGAACGGCGCCGGAAGATCGATGCCGCGGTAGAACGGGCACTGAATTGGCTCCTCGCCATGCGCTCCCAAAACGGCGGCTGGGGCGCCTTCGACAAGGACAACACTAAGGCGATCATCACCAAGCTGCCGTTCTGCGACTTCGGTGAAGTGCTCGACCCGCCCAGCTCCGATGTGACCGCTCACGTGGTGGAAGCCCTCGCCGCATGCGGATACACCCAGGATCATCCGGTGATGCGACGGGCGATCCGGTTCCTTTACGACGAGCAGGAGGAGGACGGCTCGTGGTTCGGCCGCTGGGGCGTCAACTATATCTACGGCACCTGGTGCGTGACGACGGCGCTTTTCGCCACGGGGGAGACGGCCGGAACCCCCCGCATTGCCCGGGCGCTGGCGTGGCTGGCGGGCAAGCAGAACGACGACGGCGGCTGGGGGGAAAGCGCCGCCTCGTATATGCAGCCCACGCTCTCGGGCCGCTCGGGAGTCTCGACGGCATCGCAGACGGCCTGGGCACTGCTTGCCCTCGCCAACGCCGGTAGACGTTACGAAAACGAAATCCGCGCCGGCGTTGCGTTTCTGGTGCGCACTCAGACCGGCGACGGGACTTGGATCGAAAAGGAATTTACCGGCACCGGCTTTCCCGGTTACGGCCTCGGCGCAAAAATTGACTTGCGCAAAGGCCGACCGCTGCCCCAGGGCAAAGAACTGTCGCGGGGCTTCATGCTCCGCTATGGTTACTATTGCCACTATTTCCCGATCATGGCCTTAAGCCGGGCCGGAGAGCTGTGCAAAGAAATAACGCACAATACGGAGGGATGACAAATGAGCCTTAAAAACAATTATGCCATCGTAGGCGTGGGCTACACCCCCCAGGGTGTAATCACCGGCCGCACCACCCTCAGCTTTCATCTGGAGGCCTGCGCCGCGGCCATTGCAGATGCCGGTCTGCGCCGGGAGGATGTGGACGGCCTGATCTGCTATCGCGGTTTTCCGCCCTCGGCGGGGGAAACGGATGTCACACCTTACCTGGTGGCCCAGCACCTGGGCATTTCGCCCGTCTTCCTGGCCCAAGACGCCAACTGATCCCGGAGTCAACTCATGCACGCAGTTGGCGTGCTCGAAGCGGGTTTATGTAGTTATATCCTCCTTTCCTACGGCCATTGCGGCCGTTCCGGGGACAGCATGACGCGGATGCTCGCGAATTTGAACGCCGAGGATGCCGTCTTCGGCCACTTCGGCGCCACCGGGGGCTACGCCCTGGCGGCCCGCCGGGCCATGCACGAGTTCCATACCGGCCCCGAGACGTGGAAACGTATCGCCGTGGGACAGCGCAAATGGGCCAACCTGAATCCCCGGGCCATGATGTACGACCGCCTTATGGCCGATGCGGACTATGACCGTTCGCCCTGGGTCGTCGAGCCGTTCCGACTGGCCGACAATTGCCTGCTGACCGACGGCGGTCGGGCCTGCATCCTCACCACCCGGGAACGGGCACGGGACCTGCGTCATACGCCCGTCACGATTATGGGCCTGGGGATGTGCAACCCCGCCGCCGACCCCGCTCCAGCCCGCCATCTCGCCGGCCCCACCGGGGCCCGCCGGGCGGGGGAAATGGCCCTCCACATGGCCGGGATCACCCGTGACGATATCGATGCCTGTGAAATCTATGACTGCTTCACCTATACCGTCGAGATCACCCTTCAGGACTACGGATTCTTCAGCGCCGGCGATGGGAAGGACTGGCTGCAGGGGGGGACCATTGAGCCCGGCGGCCGCATGCCGGTCAACACCTCGGGCGGGCTGCTCTCCGAAGCATACTTCATGGGAATGACCCCGTTGACGGAGGGCGTCATGCAGTTGATGGGCCGCTGCGGGGAACGGCAGCTCGGTCCCAAGACGGGCAACAAAAAGCCCGAGATCATCATGTGCAGCGACAACGGCGGAATTCTGCAAACCCATTCATGCTATATCTTGACGAGGGGATAGGAAGAGATGACAAAGAAAAGACCTTTACCAAAGATCAACGCGGATACAAAAGCCTTCTGGGAAGGATGCCGGGAACACGAACTCAGGCTCCAGAAATGCGGAGATTGCGGGCATCTGCGCCATCCGCCCGCTTTTATCTGCCCCAACTGCCATTCGAGCCGGACCGTCTTGGTCAAGGCTTCCGGCCGGGGCAGGGTCTACTCCTACGCGGTCTATCATGTGGCCTTCGATCCGGCCTTCCAGGGGGACCTTCCCTATGTCGTGGCTTTGGTGGCCCTGGAAGAAGGACCCCAGATCGTTACGAATATCGTGGGGTGTGATCCCGCGGCGGTGTCCTGTGAAATGGCTGTGGAGGTGGTCTGGGATGACCGGGGAAAAGGGGTCTCCCTCCCCATATTCCGTCCGATCAATTCTCATCACAACGAGGTAAGGAAATGAACGATCCCCGTATTGTCAAACTGGCGGAATTGTTGGTATGTTACTCCGTAAAGATCAAACCCGGCGACAAGGTCCTCGTCAACGGCACCACCGAAACGGCGCCCCTCCTCAAAGAGGTTTACGCCCAGGTTCTCCGCGTGGGGGGTCATCCCCTGTCCCTGGTGAGCCTCCCGGAAACGGAAGAGATCATGTACCGCTACGGGACGGACCAGCAGTTGACCTTCATCCACCCGCCTACGAAGCTGGGGATCGAAACCTACGATGCCACGATCTCCATTTCCGGCGCCGACAACACCAAAAGTCTCAGCGCGGTGGATCCCGCTCGAGTGGTGATCCGGAACCAGGCCCGCCGGGAGATCATGGACCTCTTCATGCAGCGTTCCGCCGCCGGTGAACTCCGCTGGGTGGGCACCCTCTTCCCCACCAACGCCTATGCCCAGGACGCCGAGCTTAGTCTCCGGGACTTCGAGGACTTCGTCTTCTCGGCCTGCCTGCCCGATTTGGACGATCCCATCGGTTACTGGGAGCGGAAAAGCGCCGACCAGCAGCGGATTGTGGACTGGTTGCGGGGAAGACGGCGGGTCCGCGTCACCGGTCCGGATACCGACCTGACCCTGGAGGTCACCGACCGCCTGTTCATCAACTGCGACGGCCGGCACAACATGCCCGACGGGGAGATCTTCACCGGTCCCGTGGAGACGAGCGTCAACGGCACGGTACGGTTTTCCTACCCGGCCATCTACCAGGGACGGGAACTGACGGGGGTGCAGTTGACCTTCAAAGAGGGAAAGGTTACCGCCGCCCGGGCAGACAAGAACGAAGAGTTCCTCAACAAGATCCTCGATACCGACGCGGGGTCCCGCTACGTGGGCGAGTTTGCCATCGGCACCAACGAAGGCATCCGGCGCTTCACTAAGCAGATCCTTTTCGACGAAAAGATCGCCGGCAGTTTCCATATGGCGTTGGGCGCCGGCTACCCGGAAACGGGGAGCCGCAATCGGTCGGCCATCCACTGGGACCTGATCTGCGATCTCCGCCGGGGGGGACAGATCCGGGTGGATGACGTCCTGCTCTACAAAGACGGCCGCTTCACCCTGGGTTGAACCAGTCGCGCCGGACAAACTTTCCCATCAACTCCACCCCAGGTCAAAAGGCACCGGGGATTTATTGCCTAAATACATATGTCATTAATGACATAGTTAAACGATATTTTATCCTTGCAAAAAAAGTCGATTCAGTTCATATTGCCTCCCGGACCCGGATCAGACGGGCCCCTCAATTCGAAAGGAGTGAACAATATATATTAAAAGGAGCAGGACATGGAAAAAAAGATTTCCTTAACTATCGACGGCAGGGAAGTGGAGGCGGCGGCGGGACAGACGATCCTGGAGGTTGCCAGGGAAAACGGGATTTTCATCCCGACGCTTTGTCATTATGCTGGGACCACCAAAGTCGGGGCCTGTCGCGTCTGCGTGGTGGAGGTCGAGGGGGCCCGTTCCCTCGTGGCCTCATGCTGCATGCCCGTCAGCCCAAACATGGTCATCAGGACTAACACGGAGAAGGTGCGGGCTGCCCAGCGCCTCATCGTGGAGCTCCTCTGGGCTTCCGGCGACCACAACTGCCTGACCTGTGAACAGAACGGCAAATGCGACCTCCAGGACCTCGTTTACTGGTTGGAGATCGAAAGCCCCCGCTTCAACATCAAGCATCCCGGCTACAAACATGAACTGTCCAATGCGATGATCTCCCGGGACCTGAACAAGTGCATCCTCTGCGGCCGCTGCATCCGGGCCTGCAACGAGATCCAGGTCAACGAGGTCCTCGATTTCTCCCGGCGGGGCTCCCGGGCCAAGGTCGGCCCGGCGTTTGACGCCGATTATATCGATTCGGAATGCTACTTCTGCGGCGAGTGCGCCGATGTCTGCCCGGTGGGGGCCATCACCTTCCGCCAATCCCGGTTTCGCGGCCGCCCCTGGGAAATCCAGAAGGTTAAGACGACCTGCACCTATTGCGGCGTCGGCTGCCAGTTGGACCTCAACGTCCATGACGGCAAGATCGTGAAGGTCACGGGAAATCGTGATTACGTCCAGCCTAACAGGGGCAGCCTCTGCGTCAAGGGCCGTTTCGGCTTCGATTTCGTCGCTTCGCCCGAGCGGTTGAAAAAGCCGCTCATCCGCGACAAGAAGGGCGGCGAGCTCAGAGAGGCATCCTGGAACGAAGCGCTGGATGTAATCTCCGGCAAGTTCAAAGCAATAAAAAGCAAAGACGGGGCGGACAGCATCGCGGGGCTCTCCTCGGCACGGTGCACCAACGAGGAAAATTACCTGTTTCAGAAATTCATGCGGGCGGTGATCGGCACCAACAATGTGGACCACTGCGCCCGGCTCTGACACTCCGTTACGGTGGCCGGTCTGGCCGCCGCTTTCGGCAGTGGCGCGATGACGAATTCCATCGATGAAATCGAATATACCGATCTAATCGTGGCGACAGGTACCAATACCACAGAAAACCACCCCATTGTGGGGATGAAGGTCAAGCGGGCCGTCCGCCAGCACGGGACCAAATTGATCGTCATCGATCCCCGGCGGATCGATCTGGTGAAATACGCCGACCTCTGGCTCCGCCAGAAGCCGGGCACGGATGTTGCCGTATTCAACGGCCTCATGAACGTGATGATCGCTGAAAACCTATATGACCAGGAATATGTGGAGAAACGCACCGAGGGCTTCGCGGCCCTGAAGAAGATCGTGGAGAAATACCCCCCGGAATATGTGGAGGAAATCTCCGGGGTCCCCGCGGAAGATCTCCGCACCGCCGCCCGGATGTACGGCGGGGCCAAACGGGCCTCCATCCTCTACGCCATGGGAATCACCCAACACATAACCGGTACGGACAACGTGAAATCCGTCGCCAACCTGTCCATGCTCGGCGGCAACGTAGGGATCGAGGGCGGCGGCGTCAATCCCCTCCGGGGGCAGAACAACGTCCAGGGGGCCTGTGACATGGGCGCCCTGCCCAATGTCTATCCCGCCTACCAGCAGGTGGCCGGCGACGAAGCGCGGATAAAATTCGAGAAGTCCTGGGGCGTCAAGCTCTCGGCGCGACCCGGGTTGACCATCATGGAGATGATGGACGGCGCCCATAAGGGGTCCATCAAAGGGATGTACATCATGGGCGAGAATCCCATGATCTCCGATCCCGACCTTGCCCATGTGGAGGCGTCGCTCCGGAAACTCGACTTTCTGGTGGTCCAGGATATCTTCCTCACGGAGACGGCCCGGCTGGCCGATGTGGTGCTGCCCTCCGCCTGTTTCGCCGAGAAGGACGGTACCTTTACCAATACGGAAAGGCGGATTCAACGGATCCGCGAGGCCGTCTCCCCCCCGGGAGAGGCGAAGAGCGACTGGGAGATAATCGCCGCCCTGGCCGGCCGGATGGGCTATGCCATGAATTATTCCTCCGCTCAGGAGATCATGGAGGAAATAACCAGGGTCACCCCCAGTTACAGCGGCATCACCTACAAGCGGCTGGAGAAGAACGGCCTCCAGTGGCCCTGCCCCACCCCGGACCACAAGGGGACCAAATACCTCCATAAGGACCGTTTCACCCGGGGTCTCGGGTTGTTCCATGCCATCGAGTACATCCCGCCGGCGGAACTTCCCGACGAAAGCTATCCACTGCTCCTTTCTACGGGACGGGTTCTCTATCATTACCATACGGGGACCATGACTCGTCAGTCCAAAGGCGCCACGGAACGGTATCCGGAAAGCCTGGTGGAAATCAATCCCCAGGATGCGGACCGCCTCGGAATCTTCGACGGCCAGATGGTAAAAGTCACGTCCCGGCGGGGAGAGTTGCAGGCCAAGGCGAAACTGACGGAGCGCTCCGCCGCCGGCGCGATCTTCATGAACTTTCATTTTCACGAAGCGGCCGTCAATCTCCTCACCAACCCGGTTTTGGACCCCATCGGCAAGATTCCCGAGTACAAGGTCTGTGCCGTCCGGGTGGAGGCGGCATAACCAAGGGGAGCAGAAACCGAGAGGCGATGAGCCTCGTGTCCACAATAGCGATTGCGTGATGTGAACAGCTTTATGATGCCCGGTTGATTTCCTTTACTAGGTAAATGCCGACGGCAGGATCATCCTCGCCGGAATCATCTACATCCTGCATAAAAACGGCGAACATCAGGCAATGAAGGGGCAAGAATTACAGTAGATGCATGGACATATATAAACCCAGGGAATATTTCCATGCCAAAGGGACGAGTGTTTGCGAAGCAAAAAAACGGGCGGGTCGATCAACCCGCCCGTATCGACGGTTGTGAACTTCAGTTTATTGCTACCGGCGCCGTCGCCTTGGCCTAGGCCGTTTTTCTTGCCGGCGGCTTGTAGGCCAGCGCCAGGACAAAACCGATAATGAGCATCCCCGCCGCCACATAGAGGGCGATGTCCTTGACCTGGGCAAAGATCAAGGGTCCGGCTACGCCCGCCGCGCCCCACGCCGTCAGCATCATCCCGTAGACCTTGCCGATGTAGCCGGGGCCGAAGGAGTCGGCGGCAAAGGCCGGCATGACGGCAAAGCCGCCGCCGTAGCAGGCCAGCAGATAGCAGGCCAGAACTGTGAAGAGGACCTGTGAGGTCACCTGGGGCAGATAGACATAGAGGATCGCCTGGGTGATGAACATGATGATGAACACCATCTTCCGGCCGATGGCGTCGGAGGTCCACGCCCAGATGAGCCGCCCCAGGCCGTTGAAGATCGAGGCGATCGCTAGAATCGTCCCGCCGGCCAGGGCCAGATCCGCCGGGGTGATCATGGGCTGGGCCTTCTTGATGACATCCTGGGCCATGGGGGAAAGCTGGGAAATAAGGCCCAGTCCCGCCGAGACGTTGAGGAACAGCATGCCCCAGAGCATCCACCACTGGGGACGTTTCACCGCTTCTTCAAACTGGAAGGAATCGGCGGCGGAAACACTGGAGGCCGCCGGCTTGAAACCCGCGGGGAGCCAGCCCTTGGGAGGATTCTTGTAAAGCTGCGCGGAAGCCGTGACCGCAACCAGGAAGATGATTCCCCAGATGTAGAAGGTATTGGCCACGCCCATGGAGTTGACCATCCCGGGGGCGATCTTGCCCATGAAAAAGGCGCCGGCCCCGAAGCCCATGACGGCGAGACCGGTAACCAGGCCCCGCTTGTCGGGAAACCAGCGGATCAGGGTGGCAATCGGGGTGACGTAACCAAAGCCGTTGCCCAGGCCACCGATAATGCCGTAGCCGATGTAGAGGAGCCAGATGCTGCCGAGTTGATCCGCCAGCCCGGCAGCCAGGGTGCCGATGCCGAAAAGGATACCACCGATAGTGGCCACGAACCGGGGACCCTTCTTGTCCACCAGGGTGCCGCCGAAGGCCGCCGCCAGACCGATGACGCCGATGAGGATCATGAAGGTTGCCTGAACTCCTGTTTCGCCCCAACCGTGGGCGGTCATCAAGGGTTTCTTGAAGACCGACCAGGCATAGACCGTCCCGAGACAGAGCTGCATGACGATCGCCGCGCCGGCGATCAACCACCTTTTCGATTCTAAATTTTCATTGCTCATAAAACCTCCTAAAAGATTTACTTAGGTGCATCTTCCTGTGGCCGGCACAAGGGGCACCGTCCGCGCCCCGGTCCAAAAATATGCCTGTGCCGCTGCCACCGCCGCATGTAGCAAATAATTCTCGAAAAGGCAATTAAAAGCCCTCCCGTCATTTTTGACATATTTATAAGTTTCTGCTATTAAACGCAGCCGATATATTCATAAGGAGAACCGCATGGCAGAGATAAAAAGCACCCTCGATCTGATCATGGAAAGGACCAAGGACCTCGTCCTGACGGAAGAAGAGAAAAGGGACATCCAGACGCAAGAGCGGCAGGCCCGGGTCAGGGGCTGGGTGCAGCGATACCGTGACGGGTCGCTGACCGGCGATGACATCAAGGAGTATCTAGCAAACGAAGGGGCGGCGGCGTCCGAGGCGGCCGCCCTGCTCCGCGAGGAATGCCTGACCCATGTGGACCCGGAGGAAGACAACGGGAAGATCTTCTCACTCCTGCAAACGGCCCTGGCCATAAACACCGCTCCATTTGAGGACCTGACGGCGGATTTTCATGCGGAGGTGCAACGACTGAAGATCGATTCCGGCCACAAGGCCCTGGCCGTCCTGTACGCCCAGGGAATCAACGGCAGCGCCGTCGTTCCCAACCCAAATCTTGACCAGGAATGGCGCCGCGGTCTGGAAATGGCGCGGAAACAGTTTCAGAAAAGGCTTCACAGGCTCAAGTAGGGAAACCAGTAGTCCCTGACGGCCTGAAAGTTGGCCTCCACCGCCTGCTTGCCGATCACCGGTTCCCCGTGACCGGGGAGGAGGAATTCCACGTCCAGCTCCGCAAGTCTTTCGATGCTCGCCTTGAGCTGCTCGCCGCTTCCCCCCGGCAGGTCCGTCCGGCCGATCCCCTGATTGAAGATCACGTCCCCGGTAAACAGGGCCTTCGCGGCCGGCCAGTACAGGCAGATGGAAGCCGGGGTGTGGCCCGGGGTACTGATGATCTGAAATGAATCCGACCCGACATTCAGGTCACCTTCCCGCAGAAAGAAATCCGGCTCCGGGATACGGAAATAACCGCCGGCCAGCTCACGGATGTAGGCGTACTCCTCCTCGTTCATGGCGAAAAGCGTCGGTTTGCCTAATATCCGCACCCCTTCGAGATGGTCGGGGTGACCGTGGGTGGCCACAACCAGATCCACCGCCGCCAAAGAGACGCTGGCATTTTCCAGCCCCTGCCGGACATGCCGGAAGAGGTGTTCATGCCCCGGATCGATCACGATCCGTTTGTTCCGATCGATTAAATAAGCGTTACAATTATTTTCCTGATAGTGCCTCCAGATGAAGGCCCGGCAGCCATCGAATATCTTCATCCGATCTTCCTTCCTGATTTTTAAACGGCCGCCAAAACCATGGCCGGCCAGAGTTCCTTCCCAAAAACCCGTCCGTTCGACGGCCGCAATCTTATCACCGGGGGCGCCGTTCACATCTTTGAGGCCCCAGGTATCTTCAGACGTTGATTTACATAAAGCGGCGAGAGACGCTGGCCCGCATTCAGATCCTTCAGGACGCCCACCGTGGTCTTGTGCCTGCGGGCGATCGCTTCGAGAGAGTCCCCTTTCTTCACGATATAGACGGTGGTGGCCTTTTTCGCTCTTTCCGGTCGCTTTCCGACCTTTTTTGCTCCCCCCGCATCGCCCGCGGCGGCCTCCCGGAGGATAATTACCTTGCCGGCATAAAGGGTATCCCGAACGTTCATACCGTTCAATCGCAGCAGGGAAGTCAGGGTTGTTCCATGTCGGGTGGCGATCGCCTCCAGGGTGTCTCCTTTTTTCACCCGATACTTCACCGGACCGGGAGATGATGTATCCTTTTCAGGAGTCGTCCGGTCCGGACCCGTCTGTTTCCCGCCGTCCTTCGGCGCCTCCGGTGCGGGGACTTTGATCTTCTTCCCCGCATAAAGGGTGTCTGAAGCCTTCATCCCGTTGATCTTAATCAATATCGGGTAAGTGGTCCCGTGCCGGGCGGCGATGCTGTCGAGGCTGTCTCCTTTGACGACGGTATAGTATCTGATGGCGTCCCCTCCATCACCAACCGGTCTTTTCGCCCGATCCCTTTGTCCTTTCCCGCGGCCGGTCTTGCCGCCGGCCGGCGTGGGAATGATTATTTTCCGGTTCACATAGAGGGGGTCCCGGGGCTTCATATTATTAGCTTTAAGTATAAGCAGGGGGGAGACGCGGTATTGCCTCGCTATCCGGTCCACGCTTTCGCCTCTTTTAACCATATGGAAGATGGGGGCGCTCTTCTTGGCGGTCCCCTTCACAGCCTTCCGCACCGACACCGGTTCTTCCTCGGGAGACGCCGGGATATTCTTCGCCGCGGTTTCCTTCGGTGATGAAACTGATCCCCGCCCGGTTATTTCGGGCTTTGGCGGTTCCGCTTCCCTGGGGGGACCCTCTGTTTGTGGCGGCGACGTCTTCCCGGCGTTCTCTTCCGCCCCGGAGGTGCCTTGAGATGGGGCGGGAGGGTCCGGATCTTGCCTGGCAACCACGATCGGCGGGGTCCGCGGCGGGGCCGAAGAGAGAAACTCCACGGCGGAATCGGCGATCGTCGTGGCGATTTCGTTCTGGAACTTACGGCTCCGGAGTTTCTTTTCCTCAATCGGATTGGTGATGTAGGCGGTCTCAACAAGTATGGATGGGACCTCCGGAAGCTTGAGAACCATAAACGGTGCCTCCTGAATGGTGGAGAACTTCACCCGGTTTACGGCGGCCATATTCTTCAGGAGGAGATTCCCGAAGTTTTTCGAGGAGTTCATGGTCTGGGTCTGAAACATGTTCAGGATGATGGGATCCGATTCTTCCTTGGCCCCTTCTCCGTTTCCGGCACCGCCGACGATATCGGCCAGGTTTTCGTTTCTGGCCAGGATTTTCGCCGCTTCGTTGCTGGCCCCACGCAGGGATAGGACATATACAGAACTGCCATAGGCCTGGCGGCTCCGGGCGGCATCGGCATGAATGCTGAGGAAGAGATCAGCGCCATATTCCCTGGCGATCCTCAGGCGCTTCTTGAAAGAGACATAATAATCCCCTTCTCGGGTAAGAAAGGCATAGTAGCCTTCCCGGGCGTTGAGTTTGTCCCGCACCTTTTTGCTGATTTCCAGGACGACCTTTTTTTCCTGGGTGCCATGGCGGCCGATTGCCCCTGGATCTTCCCCGCCGTGACCGGGGTCGATGACGATGACCTTGTCCTTGGTGTATTCCTTGACCCGTTCTCGGTCTTCCCGCTCTTTTCGTGCAACCTCCGGCAGGATGATATCAATCACGATCCGGTCCGGTTTGCCTTCGAATTTTTTAACTCGGAATACCTTGGTTTCGGTATGAGCGGCAAGATAGAGATCGACCAGCACCAAGCTTTCCGTTGGAGTGGAGACGGCGATCTTCTCAAGACCGGGTTTCCTGATGACGATGGCCCGCGGCCTGGTCTTGATGTATTGGGCGTTGTCGATCTCGACGCTGAGGCGCATGTCATCCTTGACAACGCGATACCGGGCCTCTTCACTCGTATCGATAACGACGCGGGTATGATCCGGCGCCGCCCAGTGTCTGATGTTTAAAACATTCGTCTCGGCGTATCCCGGCGACGACCAGACGGCCATAACCAGTATCGCCCATGTGAACATCAGCTTACGCCATGGATTTACCTTTACCGTCAGCATGTTCATGCCACTAACAAATTTCCTTGGCTACTGCAAGGAAAGGTTGCGGACGGCAGGCAATACCGGTGATTTCTCGTACGCAACCTTCATTTTCCCATTAAATATGGTTGACAAGCCCACCGGTAAATGCGATTCCAGCGCTCAGCCACCGACAAGGGAAAAAACGAACTGACAATGCCGGATAATCGTTTCAAAGAAGCTTTGTTGAACCCCGCCGTCTTCCCCGTCACCTGGGAACTGGTGCCGGGCCGGGGCGCCAGGGAAGCGGCCCAGGAGAAGGTCATGACCCTCGCCGGCCAGGCGGCTTCCGGGGGGATGATCCATGCCCTGACCCTGACCGACAATCCGGGCGGAACCCCGGCCATGTCCGCAGATTTTATGGGCAGTGAAATCGTCCGCCTCGGCATCGAGCCGCTCGTCCACTTCACATGTAAAGACAAAAACCGCAATGCCATCGAAAGCCAGCTTTACGCCCTGGAGCGGGCTGGGATCCGGAATCTCCTGGTAATGAGCGGCGATTATCCAGTATCGGGACATCAGGGAAGACCAGCACCGGTCTTCGATCTGGACCCGGTTCATGTCCTGCAGTTGATCTCGGAAATGAACCGGGGGCTGGAGTATCCGGGAAGCAAAGAGGTCATCCGGCACCATCCCTGTGATTTCTTCGCCGGCGCCGTCGTTTCGCCTTTCAAGGCGACCGAGGCGGAGCAGATGGCCCAATATTACAAACTGAAGAAGAAGATCGCCGCGGGAGCGCAATTCATTGTTACCCAACTGGGATACGACGCGAGAAAGTTTCATGAAGTGTTGCTGTTCATGAAACAAAAGGGCTTCAACGTTCCGCTGGTGGGCAACATCTACATCCTGCCGTACGGCGCCGCCAAGATGATGAACCGCAACGAGCTGCCCGGCTCCGTCGTGACGGACAAGCTCCTCACGGACATTGACCGGGAGCGGAGTGATCCGGACAAAGGAGTTCAGGCGAGGATCTTGCGCGCCGCCCGGCTGTATGCCATCCTCAAGGGCATGGGTTACAGTGGGGTTCACATAGGCGGGCACAACATCAAATATGAGCAGGTTACGGAGATCATCCGGCAGGGGGAAGCCCTTGCCACCCAATGGACCAGTCTTATCAGGCACTTCGATTATCCCCTTCCGGACGGTTTTTATTACTATGAGCGCGATCCGGAAACGGGCCTCAACCTGGATAAGCCGGCCGAAAGACGGCGCCGGACCTGTGAATCCGGCGGCGAAGGAGCCTATCTTTTTGCGCGCTTCATGCATCGACTGCTGTACGAGCCGGGAAAGAATCTCTACGGCGCCATGAAGACAGTCTGCGGTAAGGTGCAGGGAAGCAGCATGGAAGGGATTTTTCACCGGCTGGAGCACCTGGTCAAGGTCGCCCTTTTCGACTGCCGCGACTGCGGGGATTGCGCCCTCATTGACGCAGCCTACCTATGCCCCATGTCCCAATGCCCGAAAAACCAGCGCAACGGGGCCTGCGGCGGCAGTTTCCAGGGTTGGTGCGAGGTTTATCCCGGAAAGAGGCGGTGCATTTACGTCCGGGCCTACGACCGCTTGCAGAGTCACGGCCGGGAAGGACAACTGGAGGAGGACATCGCCCCCCCCTGCAACTGGGATCTTTATCAAACCTCATCCTGGATCAATTACTATCTCGGGAAGGATCACGCCTCCAAAAAGCTGGGTGGCAAATCCTCCGGAAATCAAGCGACGGGCACATAAATATTTTCCCCATCCATTCCTTTCCTGCCCTCGCCCCGGAAACAGAAACCACGGAGCAAGAACTTGGGACTCCGAGGAGTCACGAGGATAACAGCGAATTTATCGATTGAAGAATCTGAAAGAATATAGTAGAAGGTCCCGGCATGGGCGATTAGCTCAGGTGGATAGAGCGTTGGTCTCCGGAACCAAAGGCCCCGCGTTCGAGTCGCGGATCGCCCACCAAATGAAATCAAGGGGTTAGATTGTTGATCTAACCCCTTTAGCCTTTCTGCGCTAATCTGCATGCTACCCATAAAGAGCGGGATGGGACAATTCCACCGAGCTGGAATGTAAAAGAACAATCAACGGCTAAATAATCCTCTTTTCCCCCCAACCGGACCGATTCGGTTTTGCCGCCGTTCCCTGTCGCATCGCCGTCGGACCGCCGCCAGGATCTTGGCTACCAGGGATGGATAATCCATTCCCGCCCACCGGGCGGACTGGGCCAGGGCCTCGGCGTTTTCCAGGCTGGGAGTCGTGTTGGCCTCTAAAAAATAGCAGCGACCGTCGGCCGCCAGGCGGACGTCAAAGCGGCCGTAATCCCGTAATCCCAAAGAGCGAAAGGCCTTCCGGGCCAGGGATTCCAGTTCCTGCAACCGGTCCGAAGGAAGAAGAAGCCTCCGCATATCCCCCCTGTCCGCACCGTTGTCCCTAAGCTTGAAGGCCTCCGTAAGGATAACGTCATTGTTGTCCTCCCAATCGGTAAGCCACTCGATGATCGGGAGCACTCGGAGTCCCTCCGGACCATCCAGAAGCGATATGGCCAATTCTCGGCCGGGAATGTAGGTTTCAACCAGGACCGGCTGGCGGTACCGGAGCAGGAGTGCCCCCATGACCTCACGTGCCTCTTCCCGGGTGGTTACCATTACCACGCCCCGACTCATATGCTCACAAGCCGGCTTCAGGATCAGGGGCGGTGTCAGCCAGGGGGGAAGTACCATGGCGGCGGTATTAACGGCTGCCCCGGGAGGGGTGGGGATCCCGGCGGCATTCAGGATCCCCTTGGCGGCAATCTTGTCGTCCGCCAGAAAACACGACCGGGCGGAGGTTCCGGCCACCCGGGCGCCAAAGCGTTCCAACTCCCATCGGACAAAGGGGCGTAAAACCCCCCATCCTAAAAAGGTATCAGTGTGATCCACGACCAGGTCGCACCGCCGGGCCAGTTCTTCCGCCCGCAATAAAATCTCCTCGGAATCGACAATAAGGGCTTCATGGTCCAGGGCGTGGAGACCCCCCGCCAAGGCCTCGGCGCAACCACAGGGCGAACCGGCGGTATGGACAATCCCTATGAGCACGGCAACTTCTCCTTCTTCCTTACATAACCCTTGACAACCCCTGATTGCCCCTCTTATACTTTAAATCGACTTAAATCCATCGGAAATCGAGGAAGATGTCAGATAGAAGCACTCTCCGGGAGTATCTCCGGGGGCACATGGTAGTCGGCGATGGGGCGATGGCCTCCTGGCTGTACCAGCAAGGGATTCCCATCGGCTGGTGCTGCGAGGAATTGAATCTCTCGCGTCCGGAGCTCATCAGGGACATCCACCGGCAATATTACAAAGCTGGTGCCCGCCTCATCGAGACCAACACCTTCGGCGCTAACCGCGACGCCCTGGCGCGCCACGATCTGGCCGACAGCGTTTACCGCATCAATTGGAAAGCGGCCGTCCTGGCCCGGGAAGGGGTCGGACCGGATGCCTGGGTCATGGGCAGCATGACCGCCGTCAGTGCCCGGCGCATCCGTCACGAAGTCTTGCCGGGGCACCGGGAGATATTCATCGAGCAGGCCGAGGCGCTGCTCGCCGGCGGCGTGGACGGCCTTATCCTGGAGACCTTCCTCGACCTGGAGGAACTGCTCCTGGCCTTGCAGACCCTGCGTCCCCGCACTGATTTACCGATCATCGCCCAACTGGCCTGCATGGAGGTGGGAAAGACCCGGGACGGCCATTCCGTCACGGAGGCGTTCCGTATCCTGACCGATGCCGGGGCCGACATCATCGGCCTCAACTGCCGGCTGGGTCCCGCCGAACTCCTGCGCACCCTGGAACAGTCTGTTGTTCTTCCAGACACGCTCCTCTCCGTGTTTCCCAACGCCGGTCGCCTCGGCATCATGGAAGGGGAATTCGGCTATACTTCGTCTCCCGCCTACTTCGCCGATCGGGCCCGGCATTTCCACGCCCAGGGAGCCCGGATCATCGGCGGCTGCTGCGGCACCACCCCGGATCACATCCGGGCGGTATCCGCAGTTCTTAAGGATCTCCGGCCCCTGGCCCGCATCAATCCGGAAGCACCGCCGGAACCGGCGCCCCGTCCCGCCGTTATCTCAAGCGGGGGGACCGGAACCATAACGGACAAGGTAAAGGAATGGCCCACGGTGCTCGTGGAATTCGACCCACCCAAAGACCTGGATATCGAGCGTTACATGATCGGGGCGGCCTCGCTGCAGGATGCGGGGGCGGACTCCATTACCATGGCCGACAACTCCCTGGCCCAGACGCGGATGAGCAATCTGGCCCTGGGAGCCATCGTCAAGATGCGCCTGGGCATCGATCCCCTGGTGCACATCGCCTGCCGGGACCGCAATCTCATTGGCCAGCAGTCGCATCTCATGGGGTTGCATGCCCTGAGCATCCACCAAATCCTCGTCGTCACCGGCGATCCGGCGCGCTATGGAGACCTTCCCGGCGCGAGTTCCGTCTTCGACGTCTCCTCATTCGACCTGATCCGCATGGTCAAACAGCTTAACGCCGGTATTTCCTTTTCCGGCCAGCCGCTCCGGGAGCGGGGGCGTTTCGTCGTCGGGGCCGCCTTCAATCCCCATGTCACCAATCTCACCGGCGCCTTCAACCGTCTGGGGAAAAAGATCGAAGCGGGGGCGGATTTCATTCTGACCCAGCCGGTATATGACCGGGGAACTATCGAGATGATCGCCGAGCGGACCCGGCATCTGCCCGTGCCCATCTTCATCGGCATCATGCCCATAACCAGCGCCCGCAATGCCCAATTCCTGCACAACGAGGTGCCGGGGATCCGCCTCACCGACACGGTGCTCAAGCGTATGGGCAAGTACCCCGCCGCGGGCCCCGATGCCCGCCGGGAAGGTCTTGACCTGGCGCGGGAGCTTGTGGATGCGGCCCGGGAATGCTTCCGGGGATTTTATCTGATGACGCCGTTTTCCTATTACGAGCTGACTGCCACGCTGACCCGGCATGTTAAGGACGGTGGCGGCGGGTGACCGGAACCGGGGAGCGATGGCGACCCGCGCGGTCCATACCCAGGGGTTTTTATCTGGAGTTCACAACCACGGGCGTTGAACATCTTCAGGCCAGCGGCATCTATTCCAACGCGGATATGAGCGAGCGGCGGCGCTGCCTCGGGGAATGAGATCTATGGCCAAACGAGACAAATATACCTTCAGTTTCTGGGAAAAGCTATTGCTGCACCTGGCGCCGCCCATAGCCGCCGGGGCAATAAAGCTCTGGAACCGCACCTGCCGGGTGGTCGTCCGGGAGAATGAAGAACGGGAGCTCGCCGCCCTGCATGAGAACGGCGGCTGCATCTATGCAACCTGGCATCAGCGGATGTTCTGGTTTTTCCATGACTTCGGCTCCCGCCACGTCACCATGATGATTAGCCGCAGCAAGGACGGTGAATATGCCAATGCCGTGGCCCTGCGCCTGGGCTTCTATTCCGTCCGGGGCAGCAATTCCCTGAAGGGGCGCGAGGCTATGTATTATCTCGTGGAGCTGCTGAAAGAGCGGGCCGGCCACAAGGCGGGGATGATGGCGGATGGACCGAACGGGCCGCCCCGACAGCTCAAGATGGGAACCATTAAAATCGCCAGGGAAACCGGACTGCCCATCATCCCTATGATGTACGGCGCCAAGCGGCGCATCGTCTTTCAATCCTGGGACCGCTACTTCCTCCCTTGTCCATTTACGGACATCGTCGTCCTTCACGGCGAGCCGGTTTTCGTTCCTGTCGATGCCGACGAAGAGGAATGCGAGCGCCTGCGGCGCCTGGTCACCGACCGTATGAACGAGATGGCCGACCGCTGCGACACCTGGTGGGGAGGGATCCCGGTGGGCAAACCGGGTTTCGACCTGCCTGCCTCCTCCTGACACAAACCGGCCTGCGCAAGCACCGGGAAGGCAAATCATTCCGGAAGCTCCTATCGCCGGAGATGTCATGCTTTTCTAACATTGCCGGCACCGTGCCGGCTAACAGTTATCCATTTATTTAAATATATTCAGGAAATCAGGTCAAAGGCGTCGCGGATCAACTCCAGCTCCGGACCGGAGGGGAGGAGATGCACCGCCACCACGTCGAACCGGGCGGGGACGTCGAACAGGCCGTGACGGTGGAGATAAAAGGCGGCGAGGCGGGACAGTTTCTGCCGCTTGGAAAATCCCACGCTTTCCTCGGGGGAGCCGAAACGGGCAGACCGGCGGGTGCGAACTTCCACAAACACCAGGGTCTCCCCGTCCCGGGCCACGATATCCAATTCGCCCAGGGGGCAGCGCCAGTTACGGGCCAGAATCGTGTAGCCGACCCGGGCTAGACAGTCCGCAGCAAGCTCCTCTCCCCGCCGTCCGGCGCTGATCCTATCCCTGGTCATTGGAAGATAAGCTCGTAATTATCTTGAGTTGTATCTTTAATGTGGAAGGACCGGCGATGGATCTTGCAGAAGCCGTGCTCCCGGATCGCCCGGCGGTGCTCGGCGGTTCCATAGCCCTTGTTCTTGAAGAAATTGTAGTAGGGAAACTGGCGGTGATAGATCTCCATGATCCGATCCCGGCTGACCTTGGCGACGATGGAGGCGGCGGCGATGGAGACGCTCCGACCGTCCCCCTTGACGATCGTTTCCTGAGGAATCTCCAGGGGAACGCTCTGGTTGCCGTCCACGAGGAGGCAGTCGGGAACGACCTGGAGATCGGCGACGGCCTCCCGCATCGCCAGGAGGGTCGCCCGAAGGATGTTGAGCTCATCTATGACCCGGGAGTCCACCACCCCGATCCCCACGGCCAGGGCGTCGGTGCGGATCACCTCGAAAAGGAGCTCCCGGCTCCGGGAGGTGAGTTTTTTTGAATCGTTGATGTCGGGGTGGGAATATCGATCCGGAAGAACGACGGCGGCGGCAACGACGGGACCGGCCAGGGGTCCCCGACCCGCTTCGTCGATCCCCGCAATGCGCCTGAATCCTCGTTGCCGGGCCCGTTCTTCAAAATAATTCATGTCTTAAAGACAATGGTCACGACTTCCCTTCCTCTTTGATCCGGGCCTTTTTACCTTTCAGGCCCCGGAGGTAATACAGGCGGGAACGTCGGACCCGGCCCCGGGTGACGACCTCGATCCGGTCGATGATCGGGGAATGAAGCGGGAAGGTACGCTCCACACCGATCCCGTAAGAGATCTTCCTGACGGTGAAGCTGCTGGAACAGCTCCCGCGCCGCTTTCTAATGACGACGCCTTCGAAGGCCTGTATGCGGGACTTCTGACCTTCGACGATCCGGACGAAGACCTTGATGCTGTCCCCCGGCTTGAACGCGGGCAGATCCGTCCTTATCTGTTCTTTCTCAATCAATTCAACTACATTCATAACTCTCAACACCTCGCGTGATTATTGTCTGCCATCTAAAATACAACCCTGTTTGCCGTCCTCTCCCGGCGCACGGCCGAAAGCCAGCGCTTACACAATCGGACGGCATATTATGAGCATTAAGCTTCGTTCCCTTCCGCCAGCCCCGACGCGGACCCTCAGCACCCAAAGAGCCTGTCCAGCACCACCGCCACGGCGGAGCGTACGGACAGGTGGTTATAGCCGTCCGAACCGCCCCGCACCGGGGGCAGGGAGCAATCGGCCCGGGCAACGATGCTGTCCGCCAGACCCCATCCGGTGCCGAAAACCAACAGCCAGGGGGTGTCTCCTTCCACAAGCGCCTTCCGCAACTCTCCGTAGGATATCAATCCCTTCTCCAGAGCGGCGCCGGTGGCGACCACCCGGGGTTTCTTACCGGCGCGCTCCCCAATATCCCGACAGACCTGCTCGAAATCTTCCCGGACGCACACCCGGGAAAAGGCCTCCCGTCGAGAGTGGTTGTACTCCGCCCCGTATCCCCGCCGCCAGTGATTGATAATGGTCTCGACCAGAGACCGCTGCGCCGCGATGGGCGTCACGATATAATAGTGGGCGATGCCGTAAGTCCGGGCCGCCCTGGCGATATCGTGTATATCCAGGTTGGCCACCGCGGTGGTCACAACCTGCCGGTGCTTGTTCAGAACCGGATAATGCAAAAGAGCGAGATAACATTCAGGCTGCGCCGCCACGATAATACCCCGGGACATACATTCCCCCGCCTGGCGTACGGATCATTTTTCAGACGGTACGGGCGGGTCTGTTTCACCTTACCGGGCTGCGCCATCATCTCCCCGGACGTGTTTCCCGGCGATCCTCTTTTTCCGCCGCCTCCAGCTCCCGGAGGAATGTCCGGTCAGCCTCGGAAAGCTCCGCCCCGGCCAGCAGTTCGGGACGGCGGCGCCAGGTCCGCAGCAGGGATTGTCGGCGGCGCCAATTTTCAATTTCCCGGTGATTTCCGTTCACCAGGACCTCCGGAACTTCCCAGCCCCGGTACTTTTGGGGTCGAGTATATTGGGGATATTCGAGGAGTCCGGCGGCGAAGGAATCCGCGCGGGCGGATTCGCTGTTGCCCAGGACGCCGGGAATGAGCCGGGCCACCGCATCGACGACCACCATCGCCGCAAGTTCGCCCCCGGTGAGGACATAGTCGCCGATGGAAAGTTCGCGGTTTACCAGATGTTCCCGGACCCGCTCATCGACACCCTCGTAATGGCCGCAGATCAATAAAATCCGCTCACAGACGGCTAGTTCCGTGGCGATTTCCTGGCGGAACGGTGCGCCCTGGGGACTCATGAGGATCACCGGGCCCGCCTCGGACGGCATCGCCAGGGCTTCCAGGGCCAGGGCCAGGGGTTCCACCTTCATGACCATGCCCCCACCCCCGCCGTAGGGTGCGTCATCGGTCACCCGGTGCTTGCCCGGGGCATAGCTCCTGATGTCATGGACCTGGAGGTCGATTAGCCCCCGTTCCCGGGCCTTCCCGAGGATGCTGCCCGCGAAGGGAGAAACGAACATCTCCGGGAAAAGGGTGAGGATATCGAAGCGCATCCACCGGCCTCACAAACCTGCAAGCAGCCTTACCGTAATGATCCGGTTGGTCCGGTCCACGTTCCTGATCACTTCCTCAATGGCGGGCAGCAGCCGCTCCTCGCTCCCGGTCCGGCAGACATAGACATCATGGCCGCCTGTGGGGAATATCTCCGCGATCCGGCCCAAGAGAGTACCCTCCTCCGTACGCGCTTCCATACCGATGAGTTCGTGCCAGTAATATTCTCCCTCCGGGAGTGGCGCCAACTTGTCCACCGGCACGAAGACCCGGCAACCCACCAGGGCCCCGGCGGCGGAAAGGGTATCCACGCCCGCCAGCTCCAAAAACAGGCCCGTCTTCCCCCAGCGGTGGCGGCGCATGGGGAAGCGCTCCTTTTCCCGCCCCGGCCCATCCAGATAGACCGCCTCCAGACGGGGCAGCAGGCTTTCCGGGTCCGTCAGATAGGAGCGGACCTTGACGCCGCCCCGGCAGCCGTGGACCTTGACGATTTCGCCGATTTCAAAGAACTCCGTCACCCTATTCGATAATTTCCAGAACGGTCCGTTTCCGGATCTTGGTGGAAGCCGCGCTCAAAACCGTACGCATAGCTTTTGCGGTTCTCCCCTGTTTGCCGATAACCTTGCCCAGGTCTTCCTTTGCTACCCTCAGTTCGATGACAGACGTCTGCTCGCCGACCACCTCGGATACCTCGACCTGATCGGGGTGATCCACCAAT
>JAKQIZ010000119.1 GCA_029561465.1 Deltaproteobacteria bacterium
ATGTCCCATTTGGGACGGCATCGTAAAAAGATCCGCAGGCGAGGCGCGCGAATCCTGAGGAATGAGGCGTACTTGGACGTACGTCGCAGTGACGAGGGATGAAGCGCTTTCGAAGCATCCGGACTTTTTACGATGCCGTCAAACTTGTTCGGAACGGAACAGGCCGAGAACGGCGGTTTACTTTCGTCACCCAAGCAATATCAACTAAATGCGTGGAGAACAAACTTACCCTGGCGACTTGGGGGGGCGATTTTTCCGGGTGGGGCGGGAAGTCGCGCCCGCACGGGGATGGGGATCAATCGTCGTGGTCGAAGACGTAGCCGACGGACCGCAGGCTTTTAAAATACCGCGGCGTTTGTGGGTTGGTCTCGAAATACTTGCGGAAGCGGACGATGAAGTTGTCCACCGTCCGGGTGGGGGTGGCGCCGGTATATCCCCAGCCCATCTCCAGGAGCTCGCTCCGGCTCAGGGGTCGGCCCCGATTGGTGATGAAGAGCTTGAGGAGGCGCATCTCCTGCTCCGTGAGTTTGACCTCGCCGCACCGTCCGTGGGCGGTGAAGGTGTCGAAATGGACCATGTTCTCGCCGAAGCGGTAGGTCGCTCCCAGCTTGGCGATGCCTTCGCTTCCCCGGTCCGACCGGCTTTCCCGTGCCGCTTCATGATTCCACGCCGCCCGGGTCAGGAGCCGCTCCACCCGCAGGAGGAACTCGTCGAGGTTAAACGGTTTGGAAAGGTAATCGTCAACGCCGTAGGACAGCCCCTTCACGCGGTATTCCGGTTCGCTCTTCGCGGAGAGGATGAGAATCGGCAGCTTTTCGTCTTCGATGCGAATATGGCGCAGGACGGCCAGCCCATCGATGCCGGGGAGCATGATGTCCAGGACGATAAGCTGGGGCCGCCAGTTCCGCCACTCCCGGAGCGCCGCCATGCCGTCGGCGGCGATCATCACCTCGTGGCCCTTGAGGGTCAGATTCAGCCGGAGGCCCTCCGAAATATGCGGATCGTCCTCCACGACGAGGATCCTTTTCCTGGACAGTTCCTTCATGCCGCTGCCTCCACGCTACGGACCGCCGGGGGCATTTTCAGGACGAAGGTCGAACCCTGGCCCGGGCCCGGACTCTCCGCGGTGACCCGGGCCTGATGGATCTGGGCGACATGCGCGACGAGATAAAGTCCCAGTCCCGTGCCCTTCGCCGTCATGTCCTCGGTGTGCCCCACCTGGTAGAACTTGCGGAAGATCTTTTTCGTTTCCCCCTTTTCGATCCCCATGCCGTTGTCGGTAATGCGGATGTCGAGACCCTTTTTACGGGTCACGAAGGCGACGTCGATCCGGGGCCGGTCGGATTGATTGTATTTGACCGCGTTGGTGAACAGGTTCATGAGCAGCATCTCGAACAGTGGCCTGTTGATCCAGTAGCAGGGCCGCTCCCGGGACGGGTTGTGAATGGCGATGTCGCACCCCCGAAACAAATCGGCATTTTGTTCACAAAATTCTTCAACCATTTTGACAATGTCGATACATTCCCGCCCCTTTTGGTAACTTTTCGTCTCGATCCGGGCCAGATCGAGGATGCGGTTGATATTTGCCAGCAGGCGATTGACGTCGTGGCTCATGAAGTCCAGGTAGCGGAGTTGGTCTTCCCGGGGCAGTTCGTAGCGGGAGAAGGTGTCGAGATAGAGGCGGAGGGACGCCACGGGGGTTTTCAGCTCGTGGGTGAAGCTGTTGATGAAGTTCCGCTGCATCCGGTAGAGGCGCTGGGTCTTCTCGTTATAGACGAAAATTGTGAATACCCCCGTCAGGATGAGGCCGACCAGTATGGAGAGCACCATGATCACCACCCAGGTCTTGATTTCGAAAAATTGGGCCGGATCGAGACTGTATTTCATGATTATCTTTTGTAAACCGGTACTTACCTCCAGATACCAATAGATGTACAAAAAAAGGGACGCCCCCAGCGCCGCGATGGACAGGATGAAGATCACCACCGGATGTACAAACCATTTTACCCGTTTCATAAGCGTGGAGATTAGCTACACCAGCGCCGTGAAACTGTCAATGCCGGATGATCGCCGTCGCTGGGACCAATTGTAAAAGTAATGTAAAATCAACAATTAGTGCTTTTCTTTCCCCTCCTAATTCCGTATTAGGATCACCATCGCACGAAAAAATCCATAGTTAAGGAGATCTATCATGGCCGGTCATAAAGTCCCCGTCCATCCCCTGCGCACTAATGCCAACGTCCTCCTCGCCAGCGTTTTCGGTCCCTACGCCCAAGACGACCAGTATGGGAGCCGCGCGAACAATCCGATGGAGCTGTATCACAATCAGGTAACCCGGCTTCAGGGGGGCTTTTCCCTGCGGATGTTCCACAGGTCCTTCGGGCTCCTCATGATTCAGGCCAATATCGGGGCCCCCTGCACGGTCCTGGATTTTCCCCGCCGGGAGGATTTCATCCGGGAGCTGCAAAATAACGACTACGACATCATCGGGATCGGTTCCATCCTTACCAATATCGGCAAGGTGCGGGAGATGTGCGACCTGATCCGCCGCTATCAACCCGGGGCGACCATTGTCGTCGGGGGTCACATCGCCGCCCTGGAGGACCTCCATCGCCGCATCGACGCCGACTATGTAGTCCGGGGGGACGGTATCCGCTGGTTCCGGCGGTTTCTCGGGCAGGACGAAGAGGCGCCGATCAACCATCCCCTGGTCCTTTCCGGCTTCGGTGCCCGCATGATTGGGATCGAACTCCCCCACCGGAAGGGGCACACCGCCGCCATCCTGATCCCCTCGGTGGGCTGTCCGATGGGATGCAATTTCTGCTCGACCTCGGCCTTCTTTGGGGGCAAGGGAAATTTCGTCAACTTCTATGAAACCGGCGACGAGCTCTTTTCCGTCATGTGCCGCATGGAAGAGAAGCTCTCCGTCCGCTCCTTCTTTGTCCTGGACGAAAACTTCCTCCTCCACCGCCGCCGGGCCCTCCGCCTGCTGGAACTCATGGAGGAACACGGCAAGTCTTGGTCCCTCGATGTCTTCAGCTCCGCCCGGGTCATCCAATCTTATCCCATCGAGCAACTGGTGCGCCTGGGCGTCACCTGGATCTG
The DNA here is from genome assembly GCA_029561465.1 of Deltaproteobacteria bacterium. Classification (GTDB taxonomy): domain Bacteria; phylum Desulfobacterota; class Syntrophia; order Syntrophales; family UBA8958; genus UBA8958. Next base: position 3,106 of record JAKQIZ010000119.1, read on the forward strand.
GATGGGCCTGGAGGGAAAGGAAAGCGCCTACGCCAAGCTCAACGGCGTCGACACCCGCCGCCTGATCAAGATACTCCAGTCCCATGGCATCCGCGTGCTGGGGTCTTCCATCATCGGCCTGGAGGAGCACCGTCCCGAGGACATGGAGGAGATCATCTCCTACGCCGTCGCCCACGACACGGATTTTCATCAGTTCATGCTCTACACCCCCAATCCCGGCACGCCCCTCTACCGTCGGCACCTGGAGGATGGGGATATCCTTCCCGAAACGGAGCTGCCCCTGGCCGACCGGCACGGGCAGTACCGGTTCAACTATCGCCACCGCCACATCACCGGCGGGCAGGAAGAGGAGATCCTGCTCAAGGCGTTCCGCCGGGATTTCGAGGAAAACGGTCCCAGCCTCTACCGCCTGATCCGCACCATGCTCCAGGGTTGGCGGCGTTACGGTAATCACCCCGATCCCGCCGTCCGGGACCGCTATGCCTGGGACACCGCGCCGTTGCGCACCGCCTATACGGGGGCGGTCTGGGCCATGAAGAAGTGGTATGAGAAGAACCCTGCCCTGGCGGCCAAAATGGACGAACTCCTGCGAGATCTCTACCGCACCTACGGGTTGCGGACCCGCCTCCTGGCGCCCCTTATCGGCATGTACGCCCTGACCCGGCTCCGCCGGGAGGAACGGCGCCTGAACCGGGGCTGGGCGTATGAACCGCGGTCGTTCGTAAACAAGAACGAGGCGGCCCTGGCCCGGAAGAAATCCCGCCGCTTCCGCGTCGAGATCGCCGTGCCGGAGGCGGCGCCGCACAGCACCCGGTAAAAGCCCCTCGTTGTAATGGGAATTTCCTCCCACCGGGACTGACGCCAGTCCGGTGTGATAATCCATCGGCATCCCCGGAAGGCCGTGTTGACCCCGGTTCCAAGGCGCAACTCGATGCATGATCCCTCGGCGCCTGCGGATGCCGGGTGTGTATCGTTCCGATTGACCCGCCGGCGCCGCCCGGCCCCAGGGATCGGTCAGCCGCATCTTTCTGCATCCCCCTGACCCTGTTCGGGTAAAAATCCTCGACCTCAGGTAAATGATAAACATGATGCATATCAACACTATACATTAGATAATGTAACAGTTGTTACCGGAACCGTCCTCGCTTGCTCCTTGCCAATGCCCTGTTTGGTGCACACAAAGCATATAAAACTACTGATAATGATAGATACCGATAAAAAAATATTGTTGAAATCTTGACTATTATATATTAGGAGCAGTTGCGAACGGAACAGGCGGTATGAGGGGGACATGGAACCTACGTTTCAGGATCTGAAAGAAACCATCGGCACAATCGGGGAAACTGCCTTTGCCCACGGGTGAATGAACGAGACGTATCGTTCCCTGGTGGAATCGACCAGCGATTTCTTTTATCTGGTGGATGTCCGCGACCGGTACCTCTTCGCCAATAGTTGCTATCTCCGCTGGCATCAGCTTACGCTCGACGAAATCATCGCCAAGAATTACGCGGATCTTCATACCCCGGAAGAGACACGGATCTTTCACGAACATCTATGCCAGGTTATTTCCAGCGGAAATTCCCATCAGAAGGAGTATTTCAGCGCGGCCACCGGCCGGGTATTTCTCCGCACCTACAGCCCCGCCAGGGACCCCGCCTTTCCCGACCAGATAAACGCCATCACCATCGTCTCCAAGGAAATCACCAAGATGAAGACCCTGGAGCAGGAACTCCGAGAAAAGGAAAATCGTTATCGCACCCTCTTCGAGACGGCCAACGACGCCATCATGGTGGGTGATTACTACCGCGTCCTGGACTGCAATAAAAAGACCCTCGATTTATTCCGGTGCACCAAGGATGTTCTTATGGCCACCGTTCCGGAAGATCTTTCCCCGTTATTCCAGCCCGACGGGGCCTTGTCCAGGGAGAAATCGCTGGCACTGCTGGACAAGGCGATGGAAGGCGAACCCCAATCCTTTGAATGGCGCTTCCGCCGCTCGGACGGTGAGTTCTTCGACAGCGAGGTGTCCATGAGTTCCATGGAACTCGGCGGCCGGCGCTGCGTTCAGATCCTGATCCGGGACGTGTCGGAGTTGAAACAGGCGGAGGCCCTCTACCGGATCATCGCTGAAAGTTCCTATGCCGGGGTGTACATGGTTCAGGATGGGAAGTTCATCTATCTCAACACCAATGCGGCCCGTTACGTGGGCTTTACCCCCGAGGAAATGGTCGGCGGGGCGGCCATCGACATCATCCATCCCGCAGACCGGGAATCGGCGCGGAGATGCGCCGTCGATATGCTCAAGGGCCTGCGGACCGCCCCCTACGAATTTCGGGTGGTGGCCAGGGACGGCAGCCACCGGTGGATCATGGAAACGCTCCGGGCCGTGGAGTACCGGGGGAGGCGGGCGATCCTCGCCAATTCCATGGATGTAACGGAACTAAAGGCGATGGAGGCCTCGTTGCGCCTCAGCGAAGAACGCTACCGGACGATCGTGGAGAACATGACGGACGGGTACTACGAGGTGGACCTGACGGGCAAATTCCTCTTTGTCAACGACGCCTTTGCCGCCGCCGCGGGATACCGCAAGGAGGAAGTCCTCGGTTGCGGCTTTCAGGATTTCGTGAATGAGGAACAGGCCGCGAACGGGCGGCGCGTCTTTGGAAAGGTATTCGCCACCGGCGAACCGGTGAAGGGATTTGAATGGCAGGTCCGCGACCACCAGGGCAAGAATCTGACCCTGGAGGTGTCCATAATCCTGATTCGTGACGCCGAGAACCGTCCCCGCGGGTTTCGGGGCATCGCCCGGGACATCACGGAACGGCGCCGGGCGGAGAAACAGATCCGTTACTATGCCTTCCACGATGTTCTCACGGGACTTCCGAACCGCAATCTTCTGTACGACCGGGTCGAAATCGCCCTGGCCAACGCCGCCCGGAAAAATCGGGGACTGGCCGTGATGCTTCTGGATCTGGACAACTTCAAAAAGCTCAACGACACCATGGGACACGCGGCGGGGGATTTGATCCTCAAGGGTGTCGCCAAGCGCCTGCAACACCTCGTCCGCAAGGGAGACACCGTGGCGCGCATCGGCGGCGATGAATTCATCATGGTCCTGACGGACGTCCGTTATCCCGGCGATGCTGTCAATATCGCCGAAAAGGTCATTGCCGCCTTCAGAGAACCGTTTTTCATCGACGGCCTGGAGGTGCGCCTCACGGTGAGCGCCGGCGTCTCCCTTTATCCCCGGGACGGTATGGATTTCGATCGTCTGAAGAGATCCGCCGACAACGCCATGTACAAGGCCAAGGATAAAGGGCGCAACTGCTACGTCTTGACCGAGGCCGCGCGCCCTTCGTAGTCTTTACCCGGCATTCGGCCAATGTAAACGGAGATCGACTCAGGTAATAACCGCCGTACCGGGGCCACATTTTTTGTCGGATTGAGGGGGACAATGATCCTATTTGTCTCCCTCCCGGGAAAGACAAGGCGGGAATCCATTTATGAGCAGTAGCTTGTCCCCCGGTTGGCAGTTTTCTTCCTCCCACTTTAGGCCATCTCCCTGAGGACCATGTAATCCGTCTTGGTGACCCGGTTCCGGGGTATCTTTCCCGCTGTCACGAATTTCCGGCCGGGCGGAGAAAAATGTGCAATCTATTTGCCTTGACGGTCATTTTTTGTTAAGCATAAATCGGTATGGAGAAACTGACGGAAAAGATCGACGCGGTCCTCGATATTAAATATGAGGCCCTCTATCTTCATGAACGCCTCCTGGGCGGCACACCGGCGGCCTATCCGGAACTGGAGCGGCAATTCGAGGGCTTGGTGGCAAGGTTCTACGGGGAAAACGGGGAGTCGATCACCCCGCGGCAGTATCAGACGGCTCGGGATAATTACGAATATTTTATCGTTCTCATTGAACTGGTCCTCAATAAATACCGGGAGCAGGGCGAGAAAATTATGGATGCATCAGGGGAGGAGCAATGACGGATTACTGGGTGAAGATTACCGAGAAAGAAGATGAAGAGATCCGCCGCCACCATTATCTGGTGACGGCGGAGAATATCGCGGAGGCCAGAAAGGTGGCGCAGGAGTTCATCAAGCACTTCTGCGACGAGGACGACGAACCCGAGGCCATAGCCGATGGATTTGCCTTCTGCAACCGGGCGATAACGGTGCATATCGCCGATATCCGGGAGACCACCAAGGAAGAATTCAAGGATTTTCTTCTGAAAACCCATACCATTGAATGGAAATAGCTCACCGCCGGTCGGTTTCCGCTTCCCGATCGAAGGCCCCGGCGGCGACCGGCTTTTCCTTCTGGAAAAAAACCCCGTAATGGGTCTTGAACACCTCGATGATCTTTTCATAGGGCACATCGGTGAACAGGCCGTGATCCTTTACGTACTCCATGTGCCGCCGCCCCTCCATGTCGTAGGGGTGGAAAATGGCGTCATGCTCCCCGTCGAAATCCAGCGGTTTGACCCGGAAGCGCGCGCACAGGGTACTGTTGAAGGTGGGCGTGACCTTGATCCACCGGCCGCCCAGGAGGAACTCCGTATAGCCGTGAAAGAAGAACACGTCGGTATTTATGAGCTTTTTCAGACGCTCAGTCGTCAGGTGATTCCGCACGTCGGCAAAGCGCAGGCGGCTGGGTATGCCCGCCCATCGGCCCACGGCGGTCAGGACTATGGCCTTGGCCACGCAGTAGCCGTAGCCTTTGCCGATGATGGTGGAGGCTCGGAAGTCATGGCGGGTGAAATCGATGCGGTAGGGGTCGTACTGGATGCCGTCCCGCACCGTGGTGTACAATCGGATGGCCTTTTCCTCTTTTGTCGTGGCGCCGTTGATCGCCTGCCGGGCATAGGCGGCGACCACGGGAGAATCGCTGTCGATAAAATCGGTAGGTTGTAGATATGTAGCCGGGTTTTCCTCTGTGGTTGCCTTCATCTTATCCCCCCTTTATGTGCTGTGGGGTTTTTATAGGCAAGATGGCGCCCCGCGTCAATAACAAAAACAGGATTTCCCCCAGGCGCGGGGCGGTACGGGCAACCTAGTTGGTTCTGCGCCTAGTTGATTGCGATATCCCCCGGACCGGGGCGGCGGTGCGGAGATTATGAGCGATATCAGCATTATCTATACCTTCGAGATCCCGGGCGGCGGAAAGGTGACCTATCCCATCACCTTGGACGCAAAAACCATCTCCCTTATTACCCGGGACGAAAGGACGCCGGCTTCATGGACGGAGCTGGACAACTGCCGTTGCTCCATCTGCCCGCTCACCCCGGACGACCATCCACATTGCCCCATCGCGGTCAACATCTCCCGCCTGGTCGAGTATTTCCAAGACGTCCGTTCCACGGACGTTATGAAGATCACCGTGACGACCAAAGAGCGCTCATACTTCAAGGAGGCGCCGGCCCAGCGGGGTCTCGCCTCCATTTTGGGCATAATCATGCCGACCAGCGGCTGCCCCGTCATGAATTTTCTCAAGCCCATGGCCAGGTTTCACCTGCCTTTTTCCACCTCCAGCGAGACCATCATCCGTTCCACTTCAATCTATATGCTCTCCCAGTATTTCGTGGCCAAAAGGGGAGGGAAGCCGGACATCGCCCTGGAGAAGCTCAACCGCGCCTACAGCGACGTCCAGCAGGTGAACGAGGGGATCTGCAACCGCATCGTCAAGGTGGTGAAGAACAAGGACGCCGAGGCGACCAGCAACGCCATCGTCATTCTCGATACCTTTTCCCAGTTGCTCGGCATGGAGATAGACGACAAACTGGATTCCCTGGCCTATCTTTTCGAGACCGGCGGTTTCGTTGAACGGCGACATAAATCTGAGCATCAATAATATAAGGAGGTGTTATATGTTTTTTCGCTACCTGATGGTTATTGTTGTATCGGTGATTTTTTCAGCGCCCGTATCCGCCCAGTTTACCGGCCCCGGAACGGGGGGAGGCGGCGGCACAACGGTAAAAGAAGTCTTGGGAAGAGCGCCTGATGACGCATGGGTGACGCTCCGGGGACGGATAACCCAAAAAGTGGGTCATGAGAAATACTTATTCACTGACGGCACCGACCAGATTACCGTGGACATTGACGACAAGTATTTCCCCTACGACACGCCTATTACTCCGAAAACCAACATAGAAATCTCGGGGGAGGTTGACAAGGAATTCATCGGCCGCACGAAGATCGATGTAAAACAGATGACCATTCTCGGTGAAGGCGCGGCTCAGACACCGAAAGGCGGATTCCAGAGCAAATAAGGTAAATATTTGATATAACAAGATTTATTTCTGATATATTGACCCGCCTTCTCCTTTTCCGGGAGACCTTCAAGGGGGCAAGCGGCGGCGTCTGATCTGCTATCGATGGAGGGGCTTCAATCCACGCGCCCGCGCGGGGCGCGACCAAGTCACGGCGGTACATGGTACTCAAGTCCTGAGTTTCAATCCACGCGCCCGCGCGGGGCGCGACCGACGCTGACCCTGGATGGGGCCGGCGTCAACTGGTTTCAATCCACGCGCCCGCGCGGGGCGCGACAAGGCAGAAAGTAATGCCCCGTATCTACCATGAGTTTCAATCCACGCGCCCGCCAATGGCTATTTACAGGGACGGCAAAGGTTTCAATCCACGCGCCCGCGCGGGGCGCGACGGGACTGGGACGGGGACCATGACCTGAGTGATCAGTTTCAATCCACGCGCCCGCGCGGGGCGCGACGGGGCAAGTTCCAACGCCGTCATGCTCATCGGTGTTTCAATCCACGCGCCCGCGCGGGGCGCGACCAGGGTTTGCGCTTCGGCGGTGATGTCAACGGTTGTTTCAATCCACGCGCCCGCGCGGGGCGCGACTTGGGATGATCTGGTTGGTCTGCTCACCGTGCTTGTTTCAATCCACGCGCCCGCGCGGGGCGCGACCCGGAGCTATGAAAACGCCCTTACCTTAATCAAGTTTCAATCCACGCGCCCGCGCGGGGCGCGACGGCCTCCTCCGCCTTCTTGAATTCCCGGATGATGTTTCAATCCACGCGCCCGCGCGGGGCGCGACGCGGCAAGTCGGTCATGCGGGACAGCCAGGACCGGTTTCAATCCACGCGCCCGCGCGGGGCGCGACGACGGAACCGATTGATGTCACGACCATACCACCTGTTTCAATCCACGCGCCCGCGCGGGGCGCGACGCCGTGCTCACACCCATTGCATCGGCAACAATTCGGTTTCAATCCACGCGCCCGCGCGGGGCGCGACCCGATACTTCGCGGATCATGGCGTTAATGTCATTGTTTCAATCCACGCGCCCGCGCGGGGCGCGACATCAGAATGCGAGCAATCGAGAACTATTGACCCTGTTTCAATCCACGCGCCCGCGCGGGGCGCGACGACGGAACCGATTGATGTCACGACCATACCACCTGTTTCAATCCACGCGCCCGCGCGGGGCGCGACCGGAAAAGCTGAAAAGCCTCAATGCCGAGATATACGTTTCAATCCACGCGCCCGCGCGGGGCGCGACCGGCAACCCCGCCGATTTCTTTTTGGTGAAGCTGGTTTCAATCCACGCGCCCGCGCGGGGCGCGACGGGGCAACCACGGCGCCCACGGCGGGACTTTTGCCGTTTCAATCCACGCGCCCGCGCGGGGCGCGACATACGGGAACAGCGGACGATAACTTCCATATTTTGTTTCAATCCACGCGCCCGCGCGGGGCGCGACCCTTGAAGGTTCTGAATATCCGGTGTAGCTTCTCGTTTCAATCCACGCGCCCGCGCGGGGCGCGACATCGGCGGGGTTATCATCGTTTATCGTCTCCATAAGTTTCAATCCACGCGCCCGCGCGGGGCGCGACCTAAATGCCCAACAGGACCCGCGTGCGTAAATGGGAGTTTCAATCCACGCGCCCGCGCGGGGCGCGACTGTAATAAATGAAAATAGTTGATATTACATATTGTTTTCTTTCTTTTCCGCGAATGTCGTCAAAATAATCCTTTCAGTATTCAGTTTTCAAAGATCAGAAAAAAATTAGCATAAATATTGAAATGTTACGCAAGCCGCGAACCGCCCGGCAAAAGTGCGCCTGCTTGGGGTTCGCGGCCTTCAATCATATGATCAGGGGTCCTTCCTG
>JAKQIZ010000133.1 GCA_029561465.1 Deltaproteobacteria bacterium
ACCGCCCCGTTTTTGTCGTCCAAGGCGCGAATCTTCTGGAGGTTGGGCCGCCAAACCCGCTTTGTCTTGTTGTTGGCGTGACTGACGTTATTTCCCACCACGGGTCTTTTCCCGCATATTTCACATACTCTGGCCATAAAAACTCCTTGCAAACAATAGTGGCGTGGTTGCTACAACAACAGGGGAAAATATGCAAGCCTTTTTTCACCCTTCGTTTTTCATCACCAGGGGTTGGCCGGTCGATTCGATTACCCGCATCCAGATATTTCCGGTCGGATCAACCTTTTTCCCCGACATAACGGCCCGCAGAGGAAGATGCACGTATTCCCCGCGGAAAAGCCCGACCAGCATCCCGGTCTTGCCGCTCATGCCGGCATGGACGGCGTATTGTCCCAGGGCGCCGCAGTAAATGCTGTCCCCGGCATTGGCGGGGACGCTACGGATCATGTAGCTGGGGTCGATATACTTGACGTTTACCGGAAGACCATCATTTTTGAAATGCCCCTCGATGGCGCACTTGAGATACAGGCCGATATCGAAAAGCTTCAGATTTCCCGAGGCGTCAGTCTCGATGGTGTCATCTTCCCGGAAGAAGAACTCCTGGCCGGCACCTTCCGCCACCAGAATGACGCAATGGAGGCGGCTGCGCAAACGCTCTTCCAGGGCCTTCAAAAAACCTCTTTCTCCGTGAAGGTCGAAAGGTACTTCAGGAATGAGAACGAAGTTGGCGTCGTTCTGAGCCAGAGCGGCATGTACGGCGATATGCCCTGATTGCCGGCCCATGAGCTTTACGAGACCGATGCCCATGGGTGCCCCCTTGGCCTCAACATGGGCGGACCTAATCGCCTGAACGGCCTCGGAAATAGCCGTGTCGAAACCGAAGGTCTTGTCCACGAGATTCAAATCGTTATCTATGGTCTTGGGGATGCCGATCACGCTTATATCCAGTTTCCTCCGGGCAATCTCTTCGGTGATCAGTTCCGTGGCCCGCATGGTGCCGTCGCCGCCGATACAAAAAAATATGTCGATGTTCATCCGCTTCAGGACATTGACGATCTCACCGATGTCCTGTTTTCCCCGGGATGAAGAAAGGATGCTGCCGCCGACAGCGTGGACATCCTTTACCAGCTCCGGCGACAACTCTATCACCTCATGTCCGAAGGCGGGGATAAGCCCCTGAAAACCATATTTTATTCCCACAATGTTTTGGACGGCGTAACGATGATAGAGTTCCATGACGATCGCACGGATAACATCGTTTATTCCCGGGCAGAGACCGCCGCAGGTAACGATGGCCGCCTTGGTTTTGGGCGGATCGAAGTAGATCATCCGGCGGGGGCCGGCGACTTCGATGGACAGCGGCGGCTGGAGGTCCCAAGGATGAGAGGAAAGATGACGCAGATCGTTGTCATAGATGATGCGCCGGTCGTCGGGGGTGAAATAGCTGACGGTTATCGGTGAGGGAATGGTGGCACTCCCCAGGGCTGGTATTTCAAAATTCAGGTCGCTGGTCGTCATCATTATTCCTCCTTTTCCCCGCCTCCTGTCCGAATAATGCATTCAGGACGTAACACCGCGCACGGAAACGGCATCATCTCGACGGTAACGGCCGGGGATGAGTCATCATTCCGAGAGAGGGGGATTGTGCTGCGCCCGGATATCTCCCCCGCGGTTTCCTTTGAGCAGCACCTTGCGGCCTTGCACTTCCAGGCGATTTTCCGCATACCACTGAATGGCCCGAGAATAAATTTTATGCTCCTCCTGGAGGATCCGGGCGGCCAGCCTTTCTTCATTGTCTTCATCAAAAACGGGGACCACAGCCTGGATAATGATCGGTCCCGTGTCCACGCCGCCGTCGGCAAAATGGACCGTGCAGCCGGAAAAACGGACACCGTAGTCCAAGGCCTGTTTCTGGACGTGCAGACCCGGGAAGGCGGGAAGGAGCGCCGGATGAATATTCATGATCCGCATGGGAAACGCGGCAAGGAAACTTTTCGTAAGGATCCGCATGAAACCCGCCATGACCACCAGTTCCACGTCATAGGAGCGGAGGACGTCGATCAAATGACGATCGAAATCGTTCCGGGAAGTATAGTCGCGATGATCTACCACGATCGCCGGAACATTGTGGTTCCGGCATCGCTGCAGGGAGAAGGCGTCGGCATTGTTGCTGATCACGATGCTTATTTGTGCATCCAGACGTCCCGCTTCGATGTTGTCGATGATCGCCTGGAGATTGGAGCCGCCGCCCGAAACGAGGACCCCGAGTTTGAGCTTGTTTTTCATGGGTCCGTAAATTGAACTGACGCTTCTTGCTCCGAGCGTTTTTCGATGTGACCGATGCAGAACGGCTGTTCTCCCATCATGGCGATTCTCTCCATGACTTCATCCCGATCTCCTTCGGATACGACGATCATCATCCCCACCCCCATATTGAATACGCGCCACATCTCCATTTCCGCCACTTTGCCCAGATCCCGCAAGAGTGAAAATATGGGCGGCACCGGCCAGCTTTGCCGGTAAACAACGGCCTTGCACGGTCCCGGTACGATGCGGGGAATATTGTCGAGGAAACCGCCGCCGGTAATATGTACCAAACCCTTGATATGGAAGCTCTTTATCAATTTGAGCAGGGCTTTGACGTAGATCCGGGTGGGTTTGAGGAGCTCTTCGCCGATGGAAACATCCAGTCCGGCCGGCCGGTCGGCTGCGCTCAGATTGGCCATGTCGAAGACGATCTTTCGGGCCAAAGAATAGCCGTTGCTGTGCAGGCCGCTGGAGGCCAGACCGATGATGGTGTCGCCGACGCCGATTCCCGATCCGTCGATGATTCTATCGCTGTTCACGACGCCGACGCAAAATCCCGCCAGATCGTATTCGCCCTCCGGGTAAAAACCGGGCATTTCCGCTGTTTCCCCGCCGATGAGGGCACAGCCGGCGTCGAGGCATCCCCGGACAATGCCCCGGACGATGTCGATTCCCGTCTCGATGCCGATCTTGCCGGTCGCCAGGTAATCGAGGAAGAACAGCGGCTCCGCTCCCTGGACGATAACATCGTTGACACACATCGCCACCAGATCGATGCCGATAGTGTCATGACGGTTCATCATCTGGGCGATCTTGAGTTTGGTCCCCACGCCGTCGGTGGACGAGACGAGGACGGGATCGGGGGTCCGGTTTAGATCGAGATGAAAAAGGCCGCCGAAACCGCCGATCCGCCCCATGACCTCTTTACGGGCGGTGCCGCTTACGAGCGGTTTGATTCTCTCCACAAAGAGGTTGGCCTGATCGATATCCACGCCGGCCTGCCGATAGGTTGTCGTCATCATTATCATCCTTTAGTGATCTGGACTGCATGGAAAACAAAGCTTAATGTTCACAAAGCGAAGCTTAATGCGTGCAAAGCGGAGCTTGATCTCCATAAAGTAAAGCTTAATGTTCATATAATGGAAAAATTGCCAACCGGGCTGGTCTGCGATTTCATAGCTCAATACGTCGGTAAAGTCAATTGATGCCTGCTTACCAGCGGGAATTTGTTTTGACAAATGTACGCCACTATTATAAAAACGCGAAAACTTAAATTTGGGATATCAGGCCATGAAGAAGATCACGTTGGGATTGATAGGCTTCGGAACCATCGGCTCCGGGGTGGTAAAATTGTTGCGGGAAAACGGCGGCCTTATCGAGAGGCGCCTGGGGGCCCGTCTTTTTCTAAAAAAAATCGCCGATCTGGATATTACCACGCCCCGGGTGGTTCCCGTCCCTCCGGAGCTGATGACTACCGACGCGGCACAGATTATCGATGATCCGGATACCGATATCGTCATCGAACTTATGGGCGGCTATGAACCGGCGCGCTCCTTCATCCTGGCGGCCCTGGCAAATGGAAAACATGTCGTCACCGCCAACAAAGCCCTGCTCGCCACATACGGTAACGAGGTGTTCATGGTCGCGGACCGCCATGATGTGGATATCCGTTTCGAGGCCAGCGTCGGCGGTACAATCCCCATTGTGAAGACCCTCAAGGAATCGCTGGTAGGAAACCAGATCGATTCCTTCATGGCGATCATGAACGGGACATCGAACTATATCCTCTCCAAGATGACCGATGAAGAGAAACCCTTCGATGTCGTACTGAAAGAGGCGCAGGCACTGGGTTTTGCCGAAGCGGATCCGACGTTTGATATTGAAGGGATCGATACGGCTCACAAACTGGCGATCGCCCTCTCCTTGGCCTACGGAAAACGGGTGGATATCGACGAGATCTATCGGGAGGGAATATCGGGAATAAGCATGCAAGATCTGGAATTTGCAAAAGAATTCGGATACCGCATCAAACTGCTGGCCCTGGCCTTCTCCCGAGGGGACTTGGTTGAGGCGCGGATTCATCCCACAATGATTCCCGTTGATGCGATGCTGGCCAATGTAAACAGTAATTTCAACGCGTTTCATATTATCGGCAGTTCATCCGGACCGGTATTCCTCTACGGTCAAGGGGCCGGCATGATGCCTACGGCCAGTGCGGTAATCAGCGACATCATCGACATTGCCCGAGGGATGCTCCACGGAGTCAGCCGCCTCGTTCCCTACCGTTCCCTGGGCGAAGACATAATCGATGACATCCGGCTTATCCCCTTTCCAGAGATCCGAACGAACTATTATTTCCGTTTTATGGCCGCCGACAAGGCTGGGGTACTGTCGAAGATCAGCGGCATCCTTGGAGAAATGAACATCAGCATTGCCTCGGTCATTCAGAAGGGGAGGAAGAAGGATGGAGCGGTACCGGTGGTAATGACGACGCACAAAGCCCGGGAACGGGACGTCCGGGAGGCCCTGGCGCGGATCGATCGCTTGGACGTGGTCCATGAACCGACGGTGTTGATACGCATCGAGGATGAGAGGTTGTGATGAAGTACATCGTCTTGCTTGGTGACGGTATGGCCGATTATCCCCTGGAGCGGTTGGGAGGCAAGACTCCCCTGGAGACGGCACGGACCCCGCAAATGGATTTTCTGGCCCGGGAGGGGATCCTGGGCCTGGTGGACACTATCCCCCCAGGCTTCAAGGCGGGAAGCGACGTGGCCAACCTTTCCGTTCTTGGGTATGACCCCGCAACCTGCTATTCGGGACGCGGGCCCCTGGAGGCAGCCAATATGGGCGTGGCGCTCGGACCCCGGGACGTGGCCTTCCGCTGTAATCTTATTACTCTTGGCGATGGCGGGGATTCCACCATGGACGATTTCACCGCCGGACACATCACCAGCGGTGAGGCGGCGGAGATCATCGCCTCACTGCAAGATACCTTGGGAAATGATGAGTTCCAGTTCTTTCCGGGAGTAAGTTATCGCCATCTCTTCGTCTGGCGCAATGGTGTCGCGGAGATGCAGACCACGCCACCCCACGACATCACCGGACAAAAGAGCAACGCTTACCTGCCCGCGGGGCCGGGGAGCCGGACCGCCATTGACGTGATGAGTCGGGCTAAGGTCATCCTGACGTCCCATTCGGTTAATGAGACCCGAAAGCGGGAGGGAAAGCGACCGGCCAATGCCGTCTGGCTGTGGGGTCAAGGCCGGGTGCCGCAAATGGTGAAGCTTACGGATCGATACGGATTCCGGGGCGGAGTGATCTCCGCGGTAGATCTCCTCAACGGCATCGGTGTCTATGCCGGACTGCAACCGCTGCGAGTGGAAGGGGTCACCGGCTATATAGATACCAATTACCGCGGCAAGGCGGAGCGAGCCCTGGCGGCGCTTCAGGATCTGGATTTCGTCTTTGTCCATGTGGAGGCGCCGGACGAGATGGGGCACGAGGGCAATCTCCCCGGAAAAATCAAGGCTATCGAGGACTTCGACAATCTGGTGGTAGGTCCGGTCCTCAAGGGGATGCCCGGCCTCGGCGCGGTGCGCATCCTGGTCCTGAGCGATCATCCCACCCCGATCAGCATCCGTACCCATGCCGCTGATCCCAGCCCCTTCGCCGCATACTCAACCGTTGAAAAGGAAAACCGGCCTTCCGGCCGGAGCTACGGCGAGGCAACGGCCCGGGAAACCGGCCTGCTGGTGACCCCCGGCAGCGACCTCATGGATCTCTTCATCTCTCCAGGAAGGCCATTCTTTTGATAAACCGCACTAAAATCCGGGTAATCTACGCCGATACAGATGCCATGGGGATCGTCTATCATACGAACTATATAAAGTGGTTCGAGGTGGGGAGAACGGAACTATTCCGCGACTTGGGAATCATCTATGTGGAATGGGCCACGGAGGGCATCAGCCTCCCTCTCACCCGGGCCTACTGCCATTATCTCCTTCCGGCCCGCTGCGACGATGTGGTTTGGGTGGAGACGGAGATCGCTTACCTGAAACGGGCGAGCGTGAAATTCCGCAACATAATTCTTAATGAAGACAAAAAGCGGATACTGGCGAAGGGATATACCGTCCATGCCTGCCTAAACCGGGAAGGCAAGATCAGCCGCATTCCGGAGAAAATGGCGGCCATGATCGGCAGAGGTATAAAGACTGAAACAGGAGAGTAATATGGCAAGCAAGATGAATAAGCAGGAGATACTGACGCCGGACAAATTTCAGGTATTTCTTGAAACAGCGAGAGATTACATCTTGACCCACAAAAGGAACATAGCGGTGGGGACGGCGGTCGTGACATTGATCATCGCCATGGTCGCCGGCTGGGCCTACTGGCGCCAGACCGAGGAGACCAAGGCCGCGAATCTCTACAATCAGGCCGTACTGAACAATTCCCGCCTGGCCGTGATGAACCAGGATGTGGCAGCCACCGTAAAGCCGTTTCAGGAAGTGACTAACAAGTATCCCGGCAGCAAGGCTGCCATTCTTTCTCAATACCGGATCGGCAACGCTTATCTTAACGCCGGAAGAACCGATGAGGCGATAAAGTTCTTCCAGGCATATCTAAAGGGGAAAAGCGGTGATAACGAGTTGACGGCCCTGGCCTACAACGGCCTCGGCTACTGTTATGAGACCATGGGCGACTTCAAGCTTGCCTTGAACAACTATGAGAGGGCCCTGCAATCCCGGGCGGGCGGACCCTTCGCCGGCGATATCCTCGCCGGTATGGCCCGAAGCTACGAGGGAATGCAGGACAAGGACAAGGCCAGGGAATATTACCGGCAGGCCATGGAGAAGGTGCAGGATCCAACGCTGAAGATGCTGATCGGCCGGAAATTGGCAATGCTGGGTTAATCGCAAATGGGGAGATAGGAATCTTATGAAAGTATTGATGTCAGGAAATGAGGCCATAGCCAGAGGTGCTTATGAATGCGGAGCGAGGTTCGGCGCCGGTTATCCCGGGACACCGAGCACTGAAATTCTGGAGGAATTCTCAAAATACGAAGGTGTGTACGCCGAATGGGCCCCCAATGAAAAGGTAGCCCTGGAGGTGGGAATCGGGGCGGCCGTGGCCGGGGCGAAGGCTTTGGTCACCATGAAACACGTCGGAGTGAATGTGGCCGCCGATCCCCTGTTCACGGTTAGCTACACGGGGACCAACGGAGCGCTGGTCGTCGTATCCGCCGATGATCCATCCCTGCACAGTTCCCAGAACGAGCAGGACAACCGCAATTACGCGAAGTTCGCAAAGCTGCCCATGCTGGAGCCGGCGGACAGCGCCGAGGCGGGGAGGTTCGTCAAGATCGCCTTTGAAATCAGCGCCGCTTTCGATACCCCGGTATTTCTCCGCTCCACCACCCGGGTATCCCATTCCAAGTCCGTGGTCGTTACCGAAACACCCGTCCCCTATGAGGATCGAACGGAGTTGCGGATCAACCCTTCCAAGTACGTCATGGTCCCCGCCATGGCCCGTATAAGGAGAGTGGAGGTGGAAAAACACCTGCAGGCCCTACGGGAATTTGCCGAGACCTTTCCCGAAAACCGGATGGAGATCAACAATACCGAGATGGGCATCATTACGGCGGGCATGCCTTATAACTACGCCAAGGATGTCCTGCCAAACTGCTCCTATTTAAAGCTGGGCCTAGTCCATCCACTGCCGGAAAAGCTGATCCGCAAATTTGCCTCTCTAGTTAAAAAGCTATTTGTTATCGAAGAACTGGATCCTTTCCTGGAAGAACAGATCCGGGCTATGGGAATCGAAGTAACGGGCAAGGAACTCTTTTCCTATACCAATGAATTTGATCCCGGGGTCATCGCCGGGGCAATGATGAAGAAAACCGACGCGGCGGTAAAGTTGCCGGAGGTCGCCATTCCTCCCCGACCGCCGAATCTCTGCCCCGGTTGCCCCCATCGGGGCCTTTTCCATGTCCTGGGGAAGATGAAGACGACATTCGTCGCCGGAGATATCGGTTGTTACACCCTTTCGTTCATGAAACCCCTGGAAGGGCTTCACTCCTGTGTCTGCATGGGGGCCAGCATCGGGATGGCCCACGGGATGAGCAAGGCCTTGGGGGAAAAGGGAAGGGGAAAGGTCGTGGGCGTGATCGGGGACTCCACATTCATCCATTCGGGGATCACCCCCCTGTTGAATCTGGCCTATAATCAAGGCGATGCCGTCATCGTCATCTGCGACAACCGGACCACGGCCATGACGGGGATGCAGGAACATCCCGCCACCGGCTACACCCTCCAGGGGGCAAAGGCCAAAGAGTTGGATTTTCAAGCCTTGGCTGCGGTCCTCGGCATCGACAGCGTCCGGGTCATCGATCCCTACGACCTAAAAAACACCCGGACCGTCATGAAGGAGGAACTGGCCAGAAGCGGATCATCACTGGTCGTTTCCCGGCGTTCCTGCGTACTTTTCAAACGCCGGTACACGGAAACTCGAAAGCCACTCCGGGTTAATGTGAATAAATGTATCGGTTGCCGGAATTGTCTCGATTTGGGCTGCCCGCCGATCGCATGGCGGAGCTTCAAGGATCAACCGGCGAACGAGATTATAAAGAACGCCAAAAAGCAGGAAGGAAATTCATATATCGATGCCGATTTATGCACGGGTTGCACGCTCTGCCGTCAGGTGTGCAAGGTAGGAGCCATCGAGGAGGTGGAATGATCCATGGACAAAAAAGGCAAAAAAGCGGGTAAAAATATAACCGGCCGGGTAATCAGCGTTCTGATGGCCGGAGTGGGCGGTCAGGGGATTCTCCGTGCCAGTGATATCCTGTGCCGGGTCATCATGGAGGCAGGCCTCGATGTGAAAAAGAGCGAGGTGCACGGGATGGCCCAGCGTGGCGGGTGCGTGACCAGCCATGTCCGTTACGGACAAAAAGTCTATTCCCCCATCGAACGCAAGGGGAATGTGGAGATCCTCCTGGCCTTTGAGAAGCTTGAGGCGCTGCGCTACCTAGACTATCTCAAGCACTCGGGAAGGATCATCATCAACGAAGTGGAAATCTATCCCCCGGCGGTCAATCTGGGGTCGATGACCTACCCGGATAATGCCGTTGACCTCGTCCGCCATAAATTTTCCACCGTGATGGTTGTCAATGGTCGTGACCTGGCCGCGGCGTCAGGAAATATCCGCACGGAAAATACGGTTCTCCTCGGCGCACTGTCGCAATGGCTCGATTTCGAGCTCGACATTTGGGAGCGAGTCCTTAAGGAGTCTTTTCCTCCCAAGGCCCTGGACGCCAATCTTCAGGCCTTTCATTTGGGACGGGATTATCGGGAAGGGTAGGGTGCAGTTCTGGAAGAAAGACAATCGTCCTGAAACCAGCGAAGCTGGTTAATGTTCACAAACCGGCGAAGCTGGTTAATTTGCATAAACCGTCAAAGCTCATTTATGTTCATAAATATCAGGTTAAATCTTGACAACCCGGCCTTCGTTGGTAAGTTAGCGATAATAAATCTCCAGCGGGGAAAGTAAAAGAATGGCAGAAGACTATTATCAGTTGTTGGGTGTGGACAAGAAAGCGAGTGCCGAAGAAATCAAGAAGGCCTATCGAAAACTGGCTTTCAAGTGGCATCCCGACCGGAATCCGAACAGCAAGGCGCAGGCCGAGGAAAAATTCAAAAAGATCAGCGAGGCTTATGCCGTATTGAGCGATCAGGAAAAGCGCCAGCAATACGACATGTATGGTTCCGCCGATCAGTTCCGGCAGAAATACACCCAGGAAGACATCTTTCGCAACTTTGATTTGAATGATCTTTTGCGTAGTTTTGGCTTTGATTTTACCGGAGGAGGGGGAAGAACCAAAGGCTTCTCTACCGGTAGCCGGCGCCGGGGCGGTTTTCAGCAGTCCTTTGATCCCTTTGCCGATCTGTTCGGGGGCGGCGGGCAATCGTACGGCCACATGCCGCGGCAGGGGCAGGACCTTCAATACAACCTCTCAATAACCTTAGAGGAATCCGTCCAGGGAGTGGAAAAGAAACTCGCCCTGCAGCGTGAGGATCGGGTCGATGAGATCAACGTAAAGATCCCGGCCGGAATCGGTGCCGGCAAAAAGCTGCGGCTGGTGGGCAAAGGGGCTCCCGGATTTGACGGAGGGCCGACTGGTGATTTGTATCTCCACATCAATATTATTCCCCATCCCCTGTTTGTCCGGGACGGCAATGACCTCTTTGTGGAAAAAACGATCAGTTTTACCCAAGCCATACTTGGTACGACCATCGATGTGCCGACGATTGACGGTGGTACGAAAAGGTTGAAGATTCCACCGGGGACCCAGAACAACACCAAAATAAGGATGAAAGGTTACGGAATTCCCGGTTTGAAGGGTGGATTAAAGGGTAATCAGTATGTAAAGATCAACATCCAGGTTCCCAAGACATTAACGGAGCGTCAGGGTAAACTCGTCCGACAGCTAGCCGAGGAAGGTCTGTAAGAAATATTCAAAAATATACCCGTATTCTGAATGTTTTTCAAACGGAGAGAAAAGAAAAAACGGGAAGAACAATCGTCATATTAACAATAATATCTTAGACTTATCCTCTGCCGGTGCACCGGCGAAGATTTCGGCGGCTCCAGTAACTGTCAAATATTTCATGACGGGTATGTGACTTAATGGTTAATATTTAATCTTAACAAAATAGTCGCGTAAAAAACCCTCATGCGCCGTGGGACACCACGAAGCATGAAAATGGCATCTCCCGCATTCAGTCAAAATTTGTCAACTTCAGCTTTGGAAATGACTTTTGTGCCTGAATAATCGATTATTGAATGTCGCATAAGATATGTTATGTAAACTTTATTCCGAAAATTTTATTTTTCCCCATACCCCCAGTTTATCGCCCAGAATAATGACGATTCCCTGCACCCCTTGTATGGCTCCCCCGACCTCCAGGGCCTTCTTGATGTTCTCGGCCCGGCGCACCAAATTACCGATCTGGGAAGCGGCGGCATCGGCCAGGGCTGCTGAGGATGAAAGGACACATACCGCATCTGCCTTTCCAAAACTCAAAGAAGGACCCACCGTCGCCGATGAGGTGCAGATTCCCAACGGCATGTCTTCCGGGGAGATTTCCAGGGTCATCTTCCCGCTCAAAGGGGATTGACCGGCGAAAACGGCTACCCGCCTCCCGGCGGCAGTATGCATGAAGATGTCGCCGCCGTTTTCGACAATAATGTTTTTTGTCTGCGCCAACAAATCACGACCCACATAGTCCGCCACTGCACCGGCAACAGCAGCCATAGGCCCCACGCCGGCCGTATTAGCCGCCGCCAGCATCGTCCGGACAATGGGGGGCGCCAGCGCATCGTTGGGCAGCGGTGTCAAGGAGTGGCGAAAAACGGGATATTTTTTGATATATGACTCGAGATGACTTCGGTGCTTGAGGATGGATGTCCAGGCCTGCTCGGTAAGATCGGTGTCAGCGGCAATAAAGAGATCAGTTTCCCGCACCGCGACCTGAAAGGTAAACAAACCTGAGGCGGTAACCGCTTGTCGGTAGGTGCGCTCACTATATTCCATAAAAGCGAATACTTCCTTACCCTTAATATCCTTATGAATATTGAATAATTATGTGTTTAATGAAGAAATAACATCAACGGTAGAAGGAGGACTGGGGGCCAAGGATCAGACGGGCGGCCTTTAAAAGTTCCGACGTCAAATGAAAGCGGCAATCATTGCCCAGATAGACAACAGTTTCGCTCACCCCGTTGAGCAGATGGATATATCCATCAGAAGTTCCCTTATATTTATTCGACAAGTATTTAATATTCAATATATTATTATCGTTAGCAGAGTTCTGGGAATCGATGTAGAAATGGACGGAGGTATAGGGAGAGACATCCGGGGCGTCCTGAATGAGCGTTATTTCATTGGCAATGATTTTGACGTTTTCCTCCGAGACGTCCGTTTGTCCTTTTATCAACAGCGGTTCGTCGCTTTTCAGAAGTTCCCTGCCCCGCTGGTAAACATCGGCGAAACAGATGATGTTCATGGAGCCATAAAGGTCCTCCAGGGTAACATAGGCCATCACGTCCTTCCGTTTTGTCGTCAGCTCCCGAATGCCGCTGACGATCCCGGCAATGATCACGTCTTCTTTATCGCGCCGTTCAGACAGGTTTTCCGAGTTGGCATTGGTGATGAAACTCAGCTTTTCCTGAAAACGCAGGAGCGGATGACCGGTAATGTAAAAGCCCAGTGCCTCTTTTTCATACATTAGCAGTTCCTTATGCTCCCATTCCCCCAGATCGGGAATCTCTTCATTGTGAGCGCCGGCCCTACCCTGCCCCACCATCTCCAGGCCATCCAAAAGGCTCATCTGGCTGCTGGACTTCGATTTGCGAAGTTTCTGAGCCGTATTCATGATCTCTTCAAACGCTCCGAAAAGGGTTCGGCGCTTGTGGCCGAGAGAGTCGAAAGCCCCGCATTTTATTAGACTATCAATGACCCGCTTGTTGACCTTTCTGAGATCGACACGCCGGCTGAAATCATGAAAGGATTTAAATTTTCCCCCTTTGTGCCGCGCCTCCAGAATCGCCTCCACAGCGCCGAGGCCCACATTCTTCACCGCCGCCAGGCCGAAGCGGACATGGCTGCCGGGAACGGTAAAATCACTCCGGGATTCATTGATGTCCGGTGGCAGGACACTGATGCCCATCTCCTTGCAACTGTTGATATGGCGGATGATCTTGTCACGGTTATCCTTTTCGCTCGTCAGCAGCGCCGCCATGAACTCCTCGGGATAGTGAGCCTTGAGGTAGGCCGTCTGATAGGAGACGATGGCATAGGCGGTGCTGTGGGATTTGTTGAAGCCGTATTTGGCGAATTCCTTCATCTGCTCCCAGATGCGGACCGCCTTTTCCTCCGGGATACGGTTTTGCTTGGCCCCGGAGATAAATTTGGGCATCTCCTTTTCCATTTCCTGATCTTTTTTCTTGCTCATCACCTTCCGAAGCGTGTCCGCTTCGGCCATGGTATAGCGGCCGATAGCACTGGCAATCTGCATGACCTGTTCCTGATAGAGGATAATCCCGTAAGTTTCATTCAGAATATCCTTAAGTTCAGGGATTACATAGCTGATCGGCGTTTTGCCCAGTTTCCGGGCGATGAAGTCGGGGACCATATTCATAGGGCCGGGCCGGTACAGGGCGATCAGGGCAATGACGTCCTCGATGCAGTCAGGTTTCATGCCGACAAGGATTTCCCGCATGCCCGAGCTTTCCAACTGGAATATCCCATCGGTGTTGCCCCGCTGCAGAAGTTCATATGTTTTTTCATCGTCCAGAGACAAGGAATCGATATCTATATCCATCCCTTTGTTCTCTCTGACGAGTTGCAGGGTGTTTTTGATAACCGTCAGGGTTTTCAAGCCGAGAAAATCGAATTTAGTCAGGCCGACGGTCTGGATATCGTTCATTGAGAACTGGGTGGTCACCCCCTCGTCCTTAGGCCCCTTATAGAGGGGCACGCGGTTGTCCAGGGGGACGTCGGAGATGACAACGCCGGCGGCATGGGTGGAGGAATGGCGGTTCAACCCTTCCAGGGACTGGGAATAGGTCAGCAGTTTCTGGATGCGCTCGTTCTTTTTTGCCTCTTCCTGAAGACGAGGCTCCATTTTCAGGGCGTCGGCGAGGGTGATGTTCAGGACGTTGGGAACGAGCTTGGCTATGGCGTCCACCTCACTATAGGGGATGTTCATGGCCCGGCCAACATCCCTGATCACCGCCTTGGCCAGCATTTTGCCGAAGGTGATAATCTGCGCCACATTATCCCGGCCGTATTTTTCCGTTACGTAACGGATTATCTCATCCCGGCGTTCCTGACAGAAATCGATGTCGATATCGGGCATGCTCTTCCGATCGGGATTGAGGAATCTCTCGAAGAAAAGTCCATAGCGGATGGGATCGACCTTCGTGATTCCGATAGCGTAGGCGACCAGGCTCCCGGCCGCCGAACCCCGGCCCGGACCAACGGGAATGCCGTTTTTTTTGGCGTAGTTCACGAAATCCGCAACGATGAGAAAGTAACCGGCAAAGCCCATGTTTTTAATCATGACCAGTTCTTCGTGGAGGCGCTTTCCGTATTTGCGGACCGTTTCTTCATCACCGGTGGGATTAATTACCGGCAGCAGCCGGGCAAGTCCCTCTTTGGACAGAGCGGTTAGATGCTCATCAAGGCTAAGCTCGCCGTCAAGATGGTATCGGGGAAGATAGAATTGCCCGAATTCCAAAGACAGGTTGCACTTTTCCGCAACAATGACTGTATTGGACAGCGCTTCAGAACAGTAGGAAAAAAGTTCCTGCATCTCCGCGGGGGAGCGGAAATAAAACTGATCCGTCTTGAACCGCATCCGATCCTGGTCCTCGATCGTCTTTCCCGTCTGAATGCACAGGAGAATCTCATGAGCCTCGGCATCCGCCCGGTTTAAATAATGGCAGTCGTTGGTTGCCACCAGGGGCAGCGACAACTTCTTGCTGATTTCCATCAGTCCTATGTTGGCGGTTCTCTGTTCCGGGATGCCGTTTTCCATGATTTCCAGATAGAAATTTTCCGGTCCGAAAAGGTCCCGGTACTCCTCGGCGGCCCTAAGGGCGGCGTCCATGTCCTGTTTGACGATGTGGGCGGCTATTTCCCCATGGAGGCAGGCACTCAGGCCGATGAGTCCATCGTGATGGGCGGCGAGCAGTTCTTTGTCAATCCTGGGCCGGTAATAATAACCTTCCCGGTAGCTGTCCGAGGACAACTTTAGTAGATTATTGTAACCATTCATGTTTTTTACGAGCAATACCAGATGCCGGGAATTTTCGCCGCTGCCGGGCGCATTTTTGTCGGTGCGCCGACCGGGAGCGACATACATCTCGCTGCCAATGATGGGCTTTATTCCGTGACGATAGGACTGCTGATAGAAGTCGATGGCCCCGAAGACATTGCCGTGATCCGTCATGGCAACGGCGGGCATCTGATATTCCTTGGCCCGTTTCAGCAGATCCTCGATGCGGATTGTACCGTCCAGGAGGCTGTACTGGGTGTGGACATGCAGGTGGACGAACGGGGCGTGTTTCATAGTCAATCCAACCAGTAGTTGGGCGCCTCCTTCGTTATGATCACATCGTGTACATGGCTCTCCCGGAGTCCGGCGGAGGTGATTCTCACGAACCTCGCCTTTTCATGCATCTCAGGAATTGTCCGGCAGCCCAGGTAGCCCATGCCGGCCTTGAGCCCCCCGATCAACTGGTAGATGCTCGCCGACAGAGAGCCCCGGAATGGGACCCGTCCCTCGATTCCTTCCGGTACGAGCTTCAAATTACTTTCCATGTCATCCTGATAGTAGCGGTCCCGGCTTCCCGATTTCATCGCCTCGATGGAGCCCATGCCCCGATATACCTTGTAGCTACGGCCTTGGAAGAGGATCGTTTCGCCGGGGCTCTCCTCCGTGCCGGCGAAGAGTCCGCCGATCATCACCGTATGGGCGCCGGCGGCCAGGGCCTTGGCGATATCCCCGGAGAATTTGATCCCTCCGTCGGCGACCACGGGGATGCCCCGGCGGGAGCAAACCTTGAAAGTTTCGCGAATCGCCGTCATTTGAGGTACCCCTACCCCGGCCACCACCCGGGTCGTACAGATGGAGCCCGGACCGACGCCCACTTTCACGGCGTCAACACCGGCGTCGATGAGGGCTTCCGCCCCTTCCGCCGTGGCTACGTTGCCGGCAATGAGTTCACATTTGGGGAAATTTCGCTTCGTGTCCCGGATCGCGAGGAGGACGCCCCGGGAATGGCCGTGGGAGGTGTCGATGACAATCGCGTCCACACCGGCGGCAATAAGGGCCTGAATCCGTTCTTCCCGGTCGAGAATCCCCACCGCGGCCCCGACGCGGAGACGCCCTAGGGAATCCTTGCTGGCATTGGGATATTTACGTATTTTTTCAATATCTTTGATCGTTATGAGGCCTTTGAGATTGTACTCATCGTCCACGACAAGGAGTTTCTCAATGCGATGCTTGTGGAGGAGCTTCTTGGATTCTTCGAGGGAAATAGTGGAGGTCACCGTCACCAAATTGTCTTTTGTCATGACATTGGCCACCGGCTGTTCGAGATCGGTTTCAAAACGCAGATCACGATTGGTAAGGATGCCCACAAGTCTTGTGCCTTTTACGACCGGCACACCGGAAATCCGGTATTCCGTCATGAGATGGAGGGCCTCCTGCACCTTCTGTTCCGGGGCAATGGTGATCGGATCGACGATCATGCCGCTCTCCGATTTCTTGACTTTGTCCACCTCTATTACCTGGCGATCGATGCTCATGTTGCGATGGATTATTCCTATCCCCCCCTCCTGGGCCATGCAGATGGCCGTCTTGGATTCGGTAACCGTGTCCATGGCGGCGCTGAGGATAGGAATCCGCAGGATGATGTTGTTGGTAAGATGCGTGGCAGTATCCACGTCTTTAGGCAATATGGACGATTCGGCGGGGACGAGGAGCAAATCGTCGAAAGTAAGGGCTTCACCGACGTTATCGGTCAGCATGTGAATACCTCCATCAATTTTATTCTTATTTAGAGACCTTTGAAAAATGGCTTCGCCGCGGCTCAGAAATCTTTTTCGCCTCTGAATGAATAACGTATAATCCTTATTCATTACCAAACGTTAAGTTCAATCACGCAACGGCGAAAAACGTTTGATTCGCCGCTTGCGAACCATTTTTCCGCAGTTATGCAAAGCTCTCATTTATAAGATGTCTCTTCAGGACTTCGTATCGAGATCGTAAATCCGGCCGTTGACGGGAAGGTAAAAAGCGTTTCTCCCGTCATCATACTCGACATGCTCGGCAAGCTGATAGTAGGCTGCCCGGGTGAAACGCGCCGGAAAGGATCTGCCTCGCACCTGGCAATAGAGGATATTTTCCGGTCCGATATGCAGCGTTTCCGGATCGAGATCCTCTGCCGTATCATCGCATAGATAGATGCGGAAGTTATTTACGGCCCCGTTTCCATCCAGTTGCGGGTAAACGGCCTTGATGAAATAGGCCGTGTCTTCCGCTTCTACATAACAGCGGTCATTGGGCAATTCGATGACATACCTGCCCATAGCGTCCAGGCGGAGATGTTGGTAAAAATAATTAACGAATTCCCGCCGGAACATCTCGGCGCCTTGATAATACCATACGCCTTCCTTGTCGATCCTGATCTGGCAAGGGGGGCTGTTTACATCTTCGTTCAAAATTGTCCTCTTGTCCTCGCGTTTCAAATAGTATTTCTACTGTCCAGCAATATTGTGACCGGCCCGTCATTGACCGACACTATCTTCATCATGGCCTGAAATTCCCCGGTTCCGATCTCTTTTACCCGGCCCGCCGCCGCCGCAACGAAATAATCGTAAAGTCCTTTGGCCTTTTCCGGTTCCTCGGAACGGTAAAAGGATGGCCTTCTTCCCTTGCGGCAGTCACCAAGCAGAGTAAACTGTGAAATGATCATCAATTCACCCTCGATGTCGGTGAGAGAAAGATTCATCTTGCCATCTATGTCTTCGAATATTCGCAAGTGGATGATTTTATCGACCAGATAATCGGCGTCATTGGCTCCATCTCCTTTTTCGACCCCGAGAAAGGTTATCAGTCCCCTGCCGGTCCGGGAGATTTCCCTGCCTCCGACGGCGACGGCGGCCTGCTCTACCCTCTGGACAACTGCCCGCATCTATGTTCCGTCCCGATCTTTAATGGCGGGGGATGTTAACAGCAATCCGTCCTGTCTTCAAGCATTTTATTCCGGAACGAAAGATAGCCCAGCCCGGCTATATTGACGACATCGGGAAAAGACCATATACATAGAAAGACCCATTGCCACCAGGTATCTTTTCTGCTATGCCGCCTTTACATGAAACCCTCTGTCCTGCTGGTTAATCCCTGGATTTACGACTTCGCCGCATATGATTACTGGATGAAGCCGTTGGGACTGATGTATATGGCGTCCTACCTCAGGGAAAACGGCCTGGAGGTTAGGTTGGTCGATTGCCTGGACGGCTATGCGACGCAAGCGGCATCGATGGCCGTGACGCCGCGCCGCCCTCCCCGGCGGAAACCGGGAGGCCACGGCAAATTTCTCAGGCAACGGATTGTTGCACCCCCGGCTCTGGACATGATTGCCCGGCCTTACCATCGTTACGGAATCGATCCGGAGATATTTACCGCGATGGTCAGATCCGTGGAGAAGCCCCGGGCAATCCTGGCGACATCCATGATGACCTACTGGTATCCCGGCGTCATTGACGCCATCAGCATTCTCAAGGAAATCTTTCCGGAAATCCCGGTGATCCTGGGGGGGATCTATACCACCCTTTGTCCGGAGCATGCCCGGGCTCACACCGGCGCCGATTACGTCTTGGCCGGGGCCGGTGAAGGGTATGTGGATTTAATTCTCGAAAAGATCATGGGGCTTTCTTTGTCCTATCGACCGGATTCAAAAAATTTGGATGCCCTCCCCTATCCAGCCTGGGATCTTCTTTCCCATCCCGATCAACTTCCCGTCCTCACCTCCCGGGGCTGCCCCTGCCGCTGTCCATACTGCGCCACGAAGATACTCAACAGGACGTTCCGGCGCCGGGACCCCCGGCGGGTGGTGGACGAAATAGCACATTGGCGGAAAACTTTGGGGGTTAAGAACTTTTCTTTTTATGACGATGCCCTACTCGTGCGTCCGGAAGAAATGGCGATTCCCCTGTTGAAAGATATCATTATCCGACATCTGGACACCGTTTTTCATTGTCCCAATGGCTTGCATCTATCCGAGATAACTCCATATATAGCTACACTTCTCTTCAGGGCCGGTTTCCGTACCCTCCGATTCGGGCTGGAAACGACGGATAGAGATAGACAGCGGGCCCTGGGAGGAAAGGTGGAAAATGTCCATTTCGAGCAGGCGACGGCGTATTTGCGGGAAGCAGGTTATGAAGCCGACGATATCGCCGTTTATCTCCTTTGCGGCCTTCCCGGTCAGTCCGCCGGGGAAATCAGGGAGAGCATTCGTTATGTCCGGTCTCATGACGCCCGGCCGATTCTGGCGGAATATTCCCCCATCCCCGGTACGGCGCTGTGGGATGCCGCCCGCCAGTCCTCCCCCTATCCCCTTGCTGAAGAACCCCTGTTCCATAACAATTCCCTTCTCCCATGCGCCCATCCCACCCTGACCACCCTGGAGTATCATGCAATGAAGCGCCTAAGCCGCGGCAATTAAAATAATCCATACATTTTTAAGGAAAAGGGAGATCTTTTCTTGCGCCTTGATTATCCGCGCCGAAAAGGTTAAGATAGTGCCCATGAAAAAGGACCAATTCATCGGATCGTGGTTTTGGTGGTGTAAGCTCCTGGCCATCGGCGGCGCATCGCTGCTCCTTCTTCTCTGGGGGATAAGCGCCCTCTACAACGCATATTTTCTGAAGAACCCGCAGGAGTTCATCATGATCTTCTTTTCCGCCTCCTTCATGATTCTCTTGGGGATCACCGGGCTGATCTATCCCGCCTGTCGCATCCATGCCTATTTTAAAAATGATTCCTTTTAAAAATTTACGGGAGTATATAGCAAAACGGCTTGGCCTCGTTTTCGTATTATACTTTTTTGTGACGCTTTTTTGCCCGACTTCAGTCTCCGGTGCGGATCCCGATGACGCACTGGTGAAGCGGGTGGAATCGTTCACCTTGAAGAACGGGATTAGGGTCCTGATTCTGGAACGTCATTTCAGTCCCACGGCCTCATTCTATATCCGCTTTCGGGCGGGAGCGGCGGAGGAGCGGGAGGGAAAAACCGGGCTGGCTCACCTTCTCGAACATATGATGTTCAAGGGGACAAAGACCATCGGGGGAATCAGTTCGGCCCGGGAAGGGAAGCTGCTCCGGGAGATCGGCAAGACCGGCGAAGCTCTCGACCGGGAAAGGACCAAGGGCGAACGGAAAGACGGACAAAGGATCAAAGCCCTGGAGAATAAACTGGCGGCGCTGCAGAAGGAACATCGACGCTGGTACCGTTCCAACGAAATCGACCGCCTCTATGCCGAGGCCGGAGCCGTAAACATCAACGCCTCCACCAGTCAGGACATGATTACCTATCATGTCAGTCTGCCGGCCAACAAGGCTGAACTATGGGCGAGGATCGAGGCGGATCGTCTCGCCAACTATGTCTTGCGGGAATTCTATCAGGAAAGGGAAGTAGTGCAGGAAGAACGGCGGCAGCGCATAGACGCCGATCCCGACGGATTGCTGTTCGAGCGGTTCGCGTCAGCGGCATTCATGGTCCATCCCTACCGTCGCCCTGTCATTGGCTGGCCTGATGATATTGCCGGGCTCGGCATGAAGGACGTGGAATCCTTTCACCGCCTGGCCAAGGCGCCGCGCAACATGGTGATTGCCATTGTGGGAGATGTCCGGATTAATGAGATGCGCCGGTTGCTCGACAAGTATTTTGGCGTACTTCCCGGGCTAACGGCGGTGTTTCCACCGGTTGCGACGGAGCCGTCTCCCCGGGGGGAAAGGCGGATCACGGTCCGTTTCGATGCCGGTGCGCGCATGATTATGGGCTTCCTCAAATCACCGCCGCCGAATCGGGTGGATTATGTGTTCGATGTTATCGAGGCCCTCCTCTCCAGGGATCGCTCCTCCCGCTTTTACCGGCAGCTTGTGGAAGCTCAGGGTCTGGCGGAAAGCGTCCAGGCAGTAAACGGCCTGCCTGGGAATCGCTACCCAAACCTTTTCTGTGTGTTCGCCTCGGTGCGCCATCCCCGTAAGATCGATGAACTGGCCGCGGCGGTGGAGAAGATGATCGACGAACTGGCCATAGATGCGGTACCGGCGGTGGAACTGGAAAAGGTCAAAAACCAGTTGCAGGTCGATTTCATCCGCCGACAGGATTCCAATGAAGGACTCGCCAGCCTGCTTTCCTATTACGAAGCCCTGCTGGGTGATTATCGCTATCTGGGCAATTATGGCAAGCAAATTGCGACTGTCACTGCCGACGAGATCATGGCGGCGGTCAGGAAGTATCTGAACCGGGACAACCGGACCGTGGCGATCATGACTAAGGATTGAAGAACCTTATGTTATTGCTGGTAAATATGCACTGTAAACGAAAGGGGGGCTCTGCTTACGACCGCCGGGCGGTAATGGACCAGGGACGGCGGCGGGAAAGCGGCAACTCCCTCCGGTTTGCCCTGTCCGCACTATTCCTTGCCGCCATGATCTTTACGGCTGAAACATCAGTCTTTGCCGGCCCGCCCCTGTCCGATCCCAACCGTCTTTCCTATCCACCACTCCGGTTTTCTCCCCCGGTCCCCCAGCATTTCACTATAGAAAACGGCCTGGAGGTGTATTTCCTCGCAAGCCGGGAACTGCCGGTAGTGAAAGCTACCCTGCTGGTCAAATCAGGAGCCATGTACGATGAACAGGGCAAGGAAGGGACCGCGGAGCTGACGGCCGCCCTGATGCGGACGGGGGGTACGAAACAAATTTCGCCGCGGATTCTGGATGACACCCTGGCCTCCCTGGCGGCGACCATCGAACCATCCGCCAGGATGGAACAGATAGAGTGGTCATTTTTTTCCTTGCGAAAGGATTTCTCCCGGGTGTTGGATATCTTCCACCAGATCATGAGGACACCCCGGTTCGATCCGGAACGGCTGGGGCTTCTCAAAGAGCTGAAAAGCGAGGAAATTCGAAGGTTAAACGACGACCCGCAACAATGGGCCTTTAAGGAGTTTTTCCGCCACCTGTATCAGGGAAATCCTCGGGGAAGACTGCCAACGGTATCGACCCTGAAGGGTATAACACGGGACGACATAGAGAAGTGCCACCGTCTCCACTACACCCCTGACAACATGTTTCTGGCCATTTCCGGCGACATCGACCGAGAAGAGGTGGAGCGGATTGTCCGGGAGACTTTTGGCTCCTGGCCGGCCAAAAGCGGTCGGATAGCGGTACCGCCCCCACTCGCCTCCTTCCAGAAGGGAAAATATTACCTCATCAAGGATACTCCCCAAACAGTAACGGTCATCGGTCGTCCGGCGCCGACAAAGAATTCGCCGGATTTTTTCGCCTTCGATGTGGTGGACCATATTTTAGGCAGCGGTGGTTTCCGTTCCCGTATATTCCAGCAGGTGCGCACCGATCGAGGCTTGGCCTATGCCACCGGAAGTTTCTACCGGGCCAGGGAGGATTATGGGGTCTTCGGGGCCTATGCCCTAACCAAAACCTCCGCCGCCGGGGAGGCCTTGACTGTAATTCAGTACCTCGTCCGGACTGCCCGCATGCACGGTCTTGCCGTAGAAGAGACGGCCAGGGCAAAGAGTTCCATCCTCAACAGTTTCCTTTTCTCTTTTGCTACACCCCATCAATTGGTACACCAGCAGGCATCACTAACTTTCGAAGGTCTTCCGGAGAATTTTCTCTGGCAATACCGGGACCGTATCGACCGTCTGACCGCGGCGGACATCAATCATGCCGCCGCCAGGTGGCTCGATTTCGACCAGGCCCTGATCTTTATGCTGGGTAACAGGGCGGGTTACGAAGAGATAAAAAAAATGCATCCTGATTTTAAAATTATAAAGGTGAGTTATGATTGATGAAAAAGCGTTCCTCCGGGTGGCAGGCCGCATCGACGCCTACCGGCAGGAAATGATAGACCTGCAGATTGCCCTAACCGCCGTACCGGCCATTGCCCCGGATAACGGCGGCGACGGCGAAACCGCCAAGGCGGAGTTGCTCCTCGAATACCTGTCGCACCGGCGTATTGGTGAAATCGAGGTGGTTAATGCCCCGGACCCCCGTGTTTCATCGGGGGGACGACCCAACATCATTATCCGGCGGGCTGGCGACGATGCCGCGCGCCATACCTGGATCATCAGCCATCTTGATGTGGTTCCCCCAGGGGAAGCGGGTCTATGGGATGTGGACCCTTATGAAGCCTATGTGCGGGACGGCCGACTCTACGGACGGGGAACGGTGGACAACCAGCAGGATCTGGTCGCCTCTCTCTTCGCCTTTCGGGCGTGTTGCGAAGAAGCCATGCCGACATATCGCGCCCCCGGCTTGATCTTTGTCGCCGATGAGGAAACGGCCAGCCATTACGGCCTGGATTACCTTTTGAAACATCCCCGGAATCCCTGCCAAAAGACGGACCTGATCTGCGTGCCCGACTCGGGCAATGAAGCAGGTGATTTGATCGAGGTTGCCGAGAAGAGTATCCTCTGGGTTCGCTTTCGGACTTTGGGCAAGCAGTGCCACGGCAGCAAGCCCTACCTGGGAAAGAACGCCTTTCTGGCCGCATCACATCTGGCGGTCCGCTTGCACGACGCCCTGCCCCAGCGCTTTCCCGCGGTCGATCCCCTTTTCGACCCCCCGGAAAGCACCTTCGAGCCCACCCGCAAAGATGCCAACGTCCCGAATGTAAACACCATTCCCGGCGAAGACAACTTCTATATGGATTGCCGGATCCTCCCGGGACATGAACTGCAAACGATTAAAGAGGCCATGGCCGAAACGGCCCGGACCATCGAAAGGGAACTGGGGGTGACGATCGAGATCCTTCCCGTCCAGGAGGTACAGGCGCCGCCGGCTACGGATGCCCGCGCCCCCATCGTCATCGCCCTGCAGGAGGCGATATCGATGGTTTATGGGGTGCAGGCCCGGCCACGGGGGATCGGCGCCGGCACGGTGGCGGCCTACCTGCGCCGGCAAGATTATCAGGCGGCGGTCTGGTGCCGGACGACCCCGATGGCCCACCAGCCCAATGAGTTTTGCCTCATCGACGACATGGTAGGCAATGCCAAGGTCTTTGCCCATCTTTTCCTTCAAAGATGAGCCTTTTCTCGGGCAATGACGGCGGCATGAATAGCCACGAAAGGATATACTTAATATACATAAGGGGTTGCGCGGATATAGTTGACTCGAAGGCTTATCTCTGACATAATTTCACAGAGTGTTTTTTTAAGAAAGAATCCGCCGGACGGCCGATTTGATATATGTATAAACAAAATATGGCAGAACATACTTTAAAAGTCAGGATTCAGGACCAGCATACCGAAACTCTGCAATTTCCCGACACCGTGCAGCTTCGCAACCTCTTGGGTGAGCAGGACAAACATCTTCGCCAGTTGGAAAGGCTGGCGCCGGTAAGAATCAGAGCCCGGGGCAATGACCTCTCCCTGTCCGGCGATGTGTCCTCCGTTCAGTTAATCAGAGATCTGCTCATCCAGTTGTATGGGATCATAGAAAAGGGATACCCCCTTTTTCCCCAGGATATCAACTACGCCCACCGCATTCTGGCCCAGGACGGGAAGGTTAATATCGAAAAAATCTTTCTCGACAAGGTTTTCGTTTCCGCCAAGAAAAGAGTAATTGCCCCGAAAAGCATGGCCCAGAAGCTCTATATCGATGCCATCCGGAAATACGACATGGTGTTCGGAATCGGTCCCGCCGGCACCGGCAAGACCTACCTGGCCATGGCCATGGCCGTTTCCGCTCTGATGGAGAAGAAGGTGTCCCGCATCGCCCTGGCCCGTCCTGCCGTAGAAGCGGGGGAAAAATTGGGCTTCCTTCCTGGAGACTTGGCGGAAAAGGTAAACCCTTATCTGCGTCCCCTTTATGACGCCCTGTTCGACATGATGGATATGGACAAGGCCACGGCGTTGATCCACAAGGGGATCATCGAAGTGGCCCCCTTGGCCTTCATGCGGGGAAGGACCCTGAACGACGCCTTCGTAATCCTCGATGAGGCCCAGAATACCACATCGGAACAAATGAAGATGTTCCTCACCCGCCTGGGATTCGGCTCCAAGGCGGTAATCACGGGCGATGTTACCCAGATCGACCTCCCCCAGGAAAAGACATCCGGTCTCATTGAGGCGGAGAACATTCTGCAACATTCAGAAAGAATATCATTCGTTCATTTTTCCGAACTCGACGTCGTCCGGCATCCCCTGGTGCAGGAGATCATCCGCGCCTACAACCAAATCGATCAGGCGCGCGGCAAAGCCCGTTAGGAATATCCCCCCATGATCACGTGGAAAGAAATAGCCGCCAAGATTCTTGCCGAAATCCGGAAGCCCTTCGCACGTCCCGATTTGATCCCGGCGTTTATTGAGGATCCCGCCAGACAGCGCTGGCTTGTCCTCATCCTGCTGAGCATCGTCCTCACCGTTATGCTGCTGCCAACGGTTACCATCATGGCGCCCCGTTACAAGATCGGAGCCATCGCGGATAAAAACATCAAAGCGGACCGTGACTTTCTGGTCGAAGAACGGTCGGCGACGGAGTTGAAACGGCTGGAGGCGGCAAAATCCTCCCGGAACATATTTGATTTAGACGATACGGTGCTGCCGCAAATCAGGGGCAACATCATGAAGGCCTTTCTTGCGGTTCAGGAGGCGGTAAAGAAAGCGGCCGCCGAGACAACGGAGGCATCACGAACGGCCTCCATTCAAAAGCAAAAGATTCTGGTTGTCATGGAACAGTACCTGGGCGTGCGCCTTTCCGATCAGGATTACTCGGTTCTTGCCAGTTATCGTTTTTCATCGGAAATAGCGGATCGCATCGCCGAGATCATCACCAAGGTCTATCAAGACAAGATGATCACCAATGTTGATTTTTCACCGCTGGAATACGAACGGGGGCTGATCGTAAAGAATGTACGCACCCGTATGGAAAGGGAGGAAAAAAACGCGGACGAAATCCTCCAGATGCAAGATGCTAAATGGATTTTAAGACAAAAGGCCCTGGCGACCATGGCGGAAGACGATGCCGTCCTGAAAAAAACAGTGATCAACATTGCCGAAAAGCTCCTGCAACCGAACCTTACCTACAATCGCCTGGAGTCGGAACAGCGTCGGCAGTCGGCGGTAGAGGCTGTAAAACCGGTGTATTTCGAGGTACAGAAGAACGAAATGATCGTCCGGGAGGGAGAGAAGATTAGCGTCGCCGATCTGGACAAACTCAACGCCTTTTTTCGGGAGCAGCGCCAACAGAAGACTTCCCGTTATGCCGGATTTATGGGGATGTTTTTACTGATATTTTCCTTGACGACGGCATTGCTGTTCCTCTCACGGAAGGCCTTCGGATCCCAGGATATTCAACCGGGTCCCAACCCCCGGCTGTTGTGCCTCACCATTATCATCATAATCCAGGTCGCGCTCATCAAGGCGGTGCTGTTCATGTCCGACGCCGTTCACCAGGCCATGCCCATACTCTCGAAAGAGGCGATCATATTTTCCATCCCCTTCGCCGTGGGCCCGCTATTGACCGCTTATTTGTTCAATCGACGCATCGCCCTGCTCATGTCGCTGTTCATAAGCTTCCTCATTCCTTTTCTCATCACCTTGCCCGAGGCCTATCTGTCTCTGTTCTCCTTTCTGGGTTTTGTGGTTATCATCTGTCATAACGATCATTATCAGCGACGTTCCGTATTCATCAAAACCGGCCTGCTCTTGGGGATAAGCAACGGTGCCTTTATTCTCGCCATTGCCCTGCTGTCTGCTCATCCGCTCTCTGTGGATACCATTTGGAAAATAGTTTCCGGCTTCGCCGGCGGGGTGATGAGCGGCATCATCGTGGCCGGCATCAGTCCCATTTTTGAAACCGCCTTCGACTTTACCACCGATATCAGACTGCTGGAACTGGCCAACCTCAACCAGCCGATTTTTCAAAGGATGATAATGCAATCCCCAGGCAGCTATCATCATAGCATCATTGTCGGTTCCATGGTCGAGGCCGCGGCGGAGGCCATTGGAGCGGATCCTATCCTCAGCAAGGTCAGTGCCTATTACCACGACATCGGCAAGATGAAAAAGCCTGTTTACTTCATCGAAAACCAGGACCGGGGTGAGAACCGCCACGACAAGCTTTCCCCGCGGATGAGCGCCCTTATCATCATCGCCCATGTAAAGGACGGATGCGATCTTGCCGACGACTATAAACTGGGAAGCAAGATCACCGACATCATCCGCCAGCATCATGGCACAAGCTTGGTGAGCTATTTCTACGAAAAGGCTAAAAGGGACAAGGCGCCTTCCATGAGATCGCTTCCGGAAAGCCATTTCCGCTATCACGGACCGCGTCCACAGACTCGGGAAGCCGCCCTGGTTCTCCTGGGGGATGTCGTCGAAGCCTCTTCTCGGACGCTCGTAGATCCGACACCTGCTCGGATCCGCAATCTGGTGCGGGATCGCATGGATAAGGTCTTCATGGATGGACAGTTAGACGAATGTTCTTTAACCTTGAAGGATCTAAATCTCATCCAGGATAGTTTCGTTAGGACTCTGAACGGTATTTTCCATCATCGCATCAGCTACTACGACGATGTTTCGGGGAAGAATAACAAGCAGGTGATCAAATCCTTTTATGAATATCCGGATCGAAAACCGGCAGAAAAAATCACCCATAAATCGCCGGCAGATTCGCAGCAGCATGGCGAGACTGCTTAGGTATCTCGGGCATAGTGATGCGGAAGTGAGCATGCTGCTGGTGGATGACGAGGGGATAAGGGAGATCAACCGCTCCTATCTTCAGCGCGATTATTCCACCAATGTGATCTCCTTCGCGATGCGGGAAGGTCCCTACGGTCAGTTGCACCCCCAGGTGCTGGGGGATATAGTCATTTCCGTGGAAACGGCCTGCCGTCAGGGGGATAAGGGCGCACTTTCAATGACAGAATCCCTCTCTTTCTTCATGATCCATGGTCTCCTCCACCTTCTGGGCTACGATCATGAAGGAGTGGATGCCCGGGATATCCAGCGCATGGAGGAGAAAGAAGACGAATTGTTCTTCCTCCTCCACCGCTTTTCCCTGCAACGCTGATCCATTTGGCTATCCGTTCATCGCCTTGGCGATGTGTTTGACCATCTGGCCGAAGACCCCGACGATTATCTCCGGGGCCAGAAAATAATTGGGATGTCGAGTGTAAAGCTCTTCTGTCAGCAACCGGGACGCACGGTCGATATCACCCGTTTCCCGATACACCGTTTCGATGCGGGTTCGAAGTTTC